>NZ_CAKVKB010000008.1 GCF_934754915.1 uncultured Clostridium sp. | reverse complement strand
ATATAATCACCTCAAGTTATATTGTATCATGTTTGATTATATTTAAATACATTTTTAATAACTATTTTGTTCCTCCTACATCATAGCCATTAAATCCTGAGCTATATATATTATTTCATCAATATTTTGATCAAACCATTCACAAAATTCATCAGATAATATTCCTATTGGTTTTCCAGATAAAACTTCATTTAAGAACAGAATCCTGTTTTTATCTGGTATAACTAAATCTACTTCACGACCAATTTTCTGTTCCAAATCATACTCCAAAAGAGTCCTCTCTTCATCACTTATATCATGACAAAACCATCCAATATCAATGTCTGAATCATCATCAAAAAATCTTGAATTATAACTTCCAAATATATATATTCCTTCAGTCTTATCTTGTGGTAAAGTTTCTAATATAATTTTTTCAATTTTTTCTTTATCAATCACTTTAATCACAATCCTTAATTATTATTCCTGTTTTTTATTATATCCCACAATCCTGTTTTATAAAATATATTCATTATAATTAACAATGAGTAGTACATAATGAACAATAAAATCTTTTCAAAATTTCTTTAATTTCATATGACCTCATTATTAAAACATATATATTTTTTATTTTTATGAATAAAAACAGCTGCATCAGTTTTAAAAATTTAATATTATCATGCAGCTGTTATCTATAAAATTATTCGTATAATATTATCTGTAATGTGTTTACTAATTGTGTATATGTACTTTCTGCACACTCATCAACCGACATTTCATTATATGCTATTGAATTAATAGAATCAATACATATATTCTTTATTGATGCATTTTCAAAATAAGGATTCATGACAACTTCCTTGGCATTTGAATTGTTTTTATTAAATTCATATTCAATTCCTTCAAGCTGATTATTATTTTCTAATATTTCAACTGCTTTAGGATTTGAAGGTATTCCCCTGTCAACTCCAATATCTTTTACTGCTTCATCATCTGTAAGAAGAAATTTCATCAATAAAGCTGCTTCTTCTGGGTATTGAGTATTTTTACTTATTCCATACAACATTGCAGGTTTTACGAATTTAATATTATTGTTTCCGCTTGCTGATGGTATTTCTCCTATTTCTATATCTGAATTATTCTTTTGGGCTGACTTGCTATATTTTGAAGCCTGATTTTGCCATGCATATCCTGCTATAGCTCTATTATCTCCTAAATATTTATCTTTGATTGTATTAGGTAATGGTATAATTTTTTTATCTATAAGATTTTTATAAAAATTAAGCAGATCCTTTATATCATCTTTACTAAATTCCAAAGTTCCGTTTCTATTTATAAAATCTTTTCCTGTTTTTTCTCGTATATATGCTGTAGATAGAATCCATGAATGTTCAGAATCCAGTTCTAATGGATACTCACCCTCTGGAATTTTATTTCTGGCTTCAAACAATGAATCCCAAGTATCATATTTATCTATTCCATACTTATCCCCAAGAGTTTTATTATAGAAGAATACTTTACTATTCATTGCTATTGGTATTCCATTTAAGATATCATTACTTGAACCATAGTCAAGAAGTTCATCTGAATACTGATTCAATTCCAATACCTCATTCAATTTGCTCAAATCATAAAAGCCAGTACCATCTTTTGAAAATTTATTTATCCAATCATAATTTATCTGCATTAAATCTGGCTCATTATTAGCCATTATAAGCACTTTCATTTTATCTACAAAACCAGTCCACTCTCCATATACTATGTTTACCTTTATATTAGGATATTTATCTTCAAAAGCTTCTACAGCCGCCATAGTCTTGTCGTATCTGCTTTCATTTCCCCAAAACGAAAAACTTATAACAACTGACTCCTGATTTTTTGATTCTCTAAAAGTGCAGCCATAGATATTAACAGAAAATAGTGTTATTAATAATACTACTGCTATTTTTTTTAACATATCTAACCTCCACATATTTCTCAAAATTTATTTCAAATCCTTCACAATATTAAATTTATCAATACTATCTGATAGATTTTTCATAGATTTAATCAAATTATTTGAATTTGATTCCAACTCATGTGTGCTTAAAGTTTCTTCTTCTGTTGCTGTTAAAACTTCTTCTGCATTAAATGATGTACTTTCTGTTAGTTCTTTCATCTGTTCTATCAAGTTTATTGTAAGTTCTTTGTCCTCTTTTATACCATCCATAAGTTTAGATATATCATTGATCTTATATGTAACACTCTTAGCAGAATTTATAATTTCTGCAAAAGACTTATTAGCAAAATCCATAGAATCTTTTTGATTCTCAAATGTAAGTTTTGTTTCTTTAATAATGTTAATAGCATTTTGAGATTTTTCATATACACTGTCTATAATTTTTTGTACATTATTTGCAGAATTTCTTGACTGATCTGCAAGAATCCTTACTTCTTCAGCTACCACTGCAAATCCCTTTCCATTTTCACCAGCTCTCATTGCTTCTATGCTTGCATTAAGAGATAATAAATTAGTCTGTTCACTTATTTCATTAATTAATTCCATAACTTTTCCTATTTCTGATATACTATCTGTCAACATGTTTATATCATTAAATAGTTCATTAACCATTTCCTCTGTTTTATCAGATTTATTCTGTAAATCTTTGACCATAATTAGTGATTTATCACCAATAATCCTGTTTTCCTCTGAAATCTTGTTTACATCAGAAACATTTACAGATATGTCATCAATTTTTCCTGACAGACTGCTTACAGTATCTGAGGTTTTTGATAATTCCTGAGATTGTTTTTCTGTTGATTCAACTATAAAATTCATTGCTTTGGATACATTTTCAGATAATTTAAAATTATTTTCAGCCATACTATCAATTTTTTCTGATTCATCTTTTACAACTTGTGTAACCTTTGCAGCTTCATGTATTAACTTCATTATATGAACCATCATATTATTAAAACTATTTGCCAAATCACCAATTTCATCATTACCTGAGTATTCACTTTTAACTGTAAGATCTCCATCTTCAGCCTGTTTCATTTTAAGAACAATATCTTTTATAGGATTTGATATCTTATTTGCATTAAATGCCCCATAAATTCCAGCTAAAATTATTGCAGCAACTGAAATCACAAAAATTATTTTACCTACAGATTCAACTTCCTCCATAATATAACTTTCAGGTATCAAATATAATAATTCCCATCCATTAGATGAAGTATTATATGTAATCAAATTTTCATTACTTATAAAAGTATCTGTTTTAACATTAGTTAATGCTGTTTGCATTTTTTCATTCAATTTAGTTCCTATTAATTCTTTATCATATGAATATACTATATTTTCATCACTATCCAAAATGATATAATTAGAATAACTTTGTTTATTTTCATTTTTTAATACGTTATTCATATCATCTGCATAAAAAGAAGTAAGCATTACACAATACTCATTTACCCTTTTTGAATAATATATTTTTTTATAACTTCCATTATATCCAGTAATCCATGTATCATCTGTATCAGAACCATCAATACTATTTTCTAATTGTGAATACAATGAATTAATATCAAATAATTCCTTTGTCCCATCAGATATTTTCCCAATAGTTGTTCCATCATCATAAACCAATGCAAAGTCTATAAAATTCTCCAACAAACTTATTGATACTAAATATTGATTTATTTCATTCTTAGTAGTTTCTGTATCATATATACTGAGTCCCTTTCCTGACGGATGAAATGATAAAACGTTTTCTTTTGCAAATACTAATGAAGTTGTATTTTCTACATTTTTTAAATAGTCTTCTACTCTGGATTTACTCTGTAATCCATAATCTGTTGCCATTTCACTCATTTTATCTACAAGAACAGACTTATCAACACAATATGTCACTAAAAATATCAATACTATGGGAATAGCAGCAATAAGAGCATAACTCCATATAAGCCGTCCCTTTAATGTTCTTGTCAAATTATTATGCTTTTTCATAACTCTCATATTTATACTCATCTCCCTTAAAATACCCTTTATTATATTTTATATCACTATAATGTATACTTTCAACATATAATGAATTATTTAGTCGTACAATGTAAATATTTGCTATAACATATTATAAAAATACAACATAAAAAAATCTGCTTTGCAGACTGTGTGTTTCTGCCCCTTCAAAAGTTATCCACAGATTGTTCGAAAATATAATTTCCTATAGAATAAAAAAAAGCACCCGAAGGTGCCAATACAGAATCAGTTGCCATTTAATTCCATATACAATAAGTATTCCGCATTCAACGCGATAATATACATTATATAATAAATATAACACAAATAATTGTTAATTTTCTGTTAACTTTTTTATTTTTATAAATTTTCAGTTTCACTATATATTGCAATTATAAATTCAAAATTGATATTTAGTTAAAATTTTTGCAAAATTTCTTTAACATCAATATTATTTTAAAATACTTACTTAAAATAAAAATATATAAAAATAGAGACAGCATTATTTATTTAATAATTCTGTCTCTAAAATTATCCGCCTAATTATATAAACATTAATCTGGCTGGTTATTTAATAATAAATAATCTAACCATTACAAATATCTATTATATTAAAACTATTTAACTTCTGTAATCTTTAATAAGTTAGTAGCTCCAACTTGATCTACTGGTACACCAGCTGCTAATATTACAGTATCTCCAGCTGTAACAAATTCATTGTTCTTAGCTATTTCTACTGATTTTTCTAACATTTCATCAGTTGAAGTCATCTTATCAGCAACTACAGGATATACACCCCATGAGAATGCTAATTGTCTAGCAACTATTACATCTGGAGTAACAGCTATGATTGGACATTCTGGTCTGCATTGAGAAATTCTCTTAGCAGTAGCACCTGTTTGAGTTGAAGATATTATAGCAGTTGCTTCTAATTCATTAGCTGCATTAGCTGCTGCTCTTGAAATAACTCCTGCTACAGCTGGTATATGAGATTTAGCTTGAGAAACAGCAACTCTGTATTCTAAAGTCTTTTCAGTTTCTTCAGCAATTTTAGCCATTGTGCTTACAGCTTCTACTGGATAATCTCCGTTTGCACTTTCACCAGATAACATGATACAATCAGTTCCGTCTAAGATAGCGTTAGCTACGTCTGAAACTTCTGCTCTTGTAGGTCTTGGGTTTCTGATCATTGAGTCTAACATTTGTGTAGCAGTTACTACTGGCTTACCAGCTTGATTACACTTCTTAATGATCATCTTTTGTACTGCAGGTACGTTTTGTACTGGGATTTCAACACCAAGGTCTCCTCTAGCAACCATGATTAAATCTGATTCTGCTAAGATTTCATCGATGTTATCAACACCTTCTTGGTTTTCTATTTTAGAACAGATTAAGATTCTTTCTCCACCGTGTGCATTTAATAATTTTCTTATAGCTCTAACGTCATCAGCTTTTCTTATGAATGAAGCTGCAATCATGTTAACGCCCATTTCACATCCAAATATTAAATCTGATTCGTCTTTTTCAGTTAATGCTGGTAATTTAATTGATACACCTGGTACATTAACTCCTTTATAAGTTCCAACAAAACCAGTGTTTTGAACTTCACACTTGATAGCATTTCCTTCAACAGATTTAACAGTTAATCCTACTAAACCATCATCGATTAATATTGTGTTTCCTGGCACAACATCATTTGCTAATCCAGCATATGTAACACCACATTTAGTTGCATCTCCAACTAAATCCATGTCTCCAGCATATACTGTGAATTCAGAACCTTTTTGTAATTCTATTTTCTTTGGATCGAATTTACCAGTTCTTATTTCTGGTCCTTTAGTATCAAGAATAACAGCAACTTCTCTTCCAAGTTCTTTAGCTATTTCTCTTACTTTTAAAATTCTTCCTTTATGTTCTTCATGATCACCATGTGAAAAGTTATGTCTTGAAGCATTCATTCCTGCTAACATTACTTTTTTTAATGTTTCTCTGTCTTCACTTGCTGGACCTATAGTACAAATCATTTTAGTCTTTCTCATTTAAACTAACACTCCTCTTTCTTGGATTAATTATAAATTTATATAAATAAACTATAAGCTGATTAATTAAAATTTATCATAAATCATTTCTACTCTGAAATTATGCTAATGTAGTAGCAATATCATATAATTCCTTATCAAATTTGCTTTCCATATCTAAAGCTTCATCTATATCTTGATCTATGATTACATTATTTCTGATTCCAATAACTCTAGAAGTTTTTCCTTCTAATAAAACTTCTATTGCCTTTGCTCCCATTCTTGAAGCTAGTACTCTGTCTGTTGCTGATGGACTTCCACCTCTTTGAATATGTCCTAAAATAGTTGCTCTTGTTTCAATTCCTGTAACTTCTTCAACTTCCTTAGCTAATTCAAAAGCTCCTCCAATTCCTTCTGCAAGGATAATTAGATTGTGCATCTTTCCTTTATTTTTTCCTTCCATTATAGTTTTGCAAAGCTCTGCTTTATCAAAACCTAATTCTGGAACTATAACTGATTCAGCTCCACCAGCTATGCCAGCATATAAAGCTAAATCACCACAATTTCTTCCCATTACCTCAACAATAGAAACTCTTTCATGAGATGTTGAAGTATCTCTTATTTTATTTATTGCATCAACAATAGTATTTAAAGCTGTATCAAAACCTAAAGTAAAATCAGTATAAGCTAAATCATTATCAATTGTTCCTGGAAGTCCTATTGTCTTTATTCCTAATTTTGACAATAATTTTGCTCCTGTGAATGATCCATCTCCACCTATAACTACTAAAGCTTCAACCCCATAGGCTTGTAGAATTTTAACAGCCTTTTTTCTTACTTCTTCGTTTTTGAATTCAGGACATCTAGCTGTTCTTAAGATTGTTCCACCTCTTTGAATTATATCAGATACAGAAGTCTTATCCATAGGGAATAATTCACCATTTATAAGTCCGCTATATCCTCTTTGAACGCCCATAACTTCAATTCCATTTTTAAGCGCAGTTCTTACAACCGCTCTTATTGCGGCATTCATTCCTGGTGCATCTCCACCGCTTGTTAACACAGCTATCTTTTTCATTGTATATTTCCTCCTTAAATACCTTCAGGGACTAAATTTGTCCCTTATGTACATATTATAACCATAATTTATTAATCAAGAATTATTGTACATAAAAATCTATTAATTATCAATGATATTTGGCTAACTTTTAAGATTATTCTAAAATAATTTTCGGAATTTTATAAATTTTCTTTCACTAGAATACATGATTTTTCAAATATCCTATGCGGCTGTGTTCAATGTTGTATACTTTTAACAGTCATTTTAAACACTAATGTGTACTATTTTATTATAACCATTTGGCATGAAATTTATATAATTTACATAAAACTTTATTACATTTATTTATGTAATAATTTTCATTTATATATTTGATAATTTAAATTCTTTAAATAGATTAATATTGAAGTTTCGACTGACAATCAACAATGAAAAATTGTCAATTTAAGTATGAAATCTTTGCAAGATTTTTTTAATGTTTTTACATGCATCAGGCAAATTCTAAATATAATTTTAATATTGCAACATACACATTTCCCATTTATTTATAAATATAGATAAATTATTTTTTATAAATATGCATTATAATAAATATAATTTATCGATAATTTTAATAATTTTGTAAAATTAAATTTTATATAAAAAATAATAAAGAATCTATCTGTTGAAAAATTTTAACAGCATACACTGTTAATAATTATCAGCATATAAATTCTTTATTATTAATATTCTTAATTATCTTCCACTTTAATATTTTCTTCTCCTAAAATTTCCTTTAACACCTCTACTATATCACTTTCTAATGATACCCATCTATCTCTTTGAACTCTGAATTTTTGCCTTTCCTTCATCGCTACAAGATAAATAGGTGTATCTCCTTTTTGCTCTTCTCTTATTATTTCCTTCAATTTCAGATTAATCTGTTTTGCTTCAATTTCATTTTCAGTCCTCAAATATATTTTTGAACTGTTTATTTTCTCTAAAGGTTCAACAGATTCACATAAAAGTTTTGGTGGTTCGTCTTCTTTTAAACTTATTCTGCCTTTGATTATGACCATACTATCTGTAACACATAAATTTTTCACTTTCTCTAATGTTTTTGGAAAGACAATCACTTCAATTGTTCCTGTTAAATCTTCCAGATTAAGAAATGCCATGATCGTGTTATTTCTTGTAACTTTCTGTTTCACACTTGAAAGTATTCCTCCAAGAATTACTCTATCATTATCCATTATAATATCATTCTTTTCAAACATATTAGTGTCTGAAACATCCTGATTTAAGTTTTCTTCTAATGTTTCATGTACTGAAAATATCTTAGCAATTTCTGTTGTAGTCTGCATTTTTAAACTTTTAGCATAATCATCAAGTGGATGTCCTGTAATATATAATCCTGTCATTTCTTTTTCCATTGCAAGGAGATTTTTCTTATCAAATTCCTTGATATTAGGATAATTCACCTCAGGATTTTTTAATTCTTCTGTTGCTCCAAATAAACTCATCTGTCCATCAATATTTCTCTTTTTATCACTTGAAATGCTGTCAATTAATTTTTCATGAACAGCAAGCATTTTTGATCTATATACTTTAAAACTATCTAATGCTCCTGCTTTTATAAGGCATTCCACTGCACGTTTATTTATTGTAGAAACATCCATCTTATTAACAAAATCAACTAATGATTCAAATCTTCCCTTGTTTGCTCTTGCCTTTACAATACTGTCTACAACATTGCCTCCTACATTTTTTATTGCAGCCATACCAAATCGTATAGTATCACCTTTAACTGTAAATCTTGAATAACTTTCATTTATGTCTGGTGGAAGAACCTGAATTCCAAGACTTTCAGCAAAATTAATATAATGTGCAACTTTTTCACTTATACCCATGATAGAGTTAAGCATTGCGGCAATCATTTCTACTGGATAATATCTCATTAAATAAGCTGTTTGATAACCAACAACTGCATATGCAGCTGCATGGGACTTGTTGACATTCATGTTATCTTAAAGATATTTAATCTTTAAACTTTATATTTCTATAAAGATCGGACTATATCATTATCCTATTGCTAGGATATGAGGCACTCGTGGATATTTCATCATATGATAATTTAAATATCACTTAAATTAATCTATCTAGTCTCTGAACCTTTAACCTGTTTCCAGGTCACTTGGCTGCGGATTAACCAATCCTTAAACTTTTTACTATATCCTGATTAATTACTTCAGGCCCTTAATAATATTTCTATACTAAGTTAGTATTTAAGGCTCTAAGGTCTTTCCCGCAATTCACCTCATTTGCTTTACAGCTCCTGCTGCAAAGGCACTCTTTATTTCATTCCATTTATTATACTTTCTTTTTAATTTTATAGTTGAATTTGAGTATAGATAATTATATATGTATTTGAATTCCTTTTTTGCACATATATCTAAACATTTTATTTGTTCTGTTTTTGTATCTTTAATCTTTGCATACTTAAAATCTGCTTTTTCTATTATTTCATTCAAAAAGTTTTTAGTTCCTAGTATAGTGAATTTATATGTAGGATTTACATATTTTATAATACCATCATAACTTTTATAATAACTTGAATTATGTGATAGCAATATACTGCCATCACCATTAAAATATCCTCGTATAAAGTGTCTAATTAATTCTTCTTTTATTTTAGGAATTTTATCTATTGTTAATGATTTATTGGGATATAATCCTATCTTTCTTAATCTATCAGCCATTATTTTAGAAGAAAAATTTAATGAATATCCACATTTAGAATTACAGAATCCACCTTTTTTAGTTTTTCTAATTTTACCTGTAAATTTTAATTCTTCTGCAATAAACTCTAATATTTCTAAATCATTTATAGAAATTACAATGTTATTAAACTTCTCACTTCCTACAAATCCATCTGCATATATAAAACCTAAAATATATGCTTTTGCTTCTGTATCAATTTTATCAAAATAATTTTCATTTAATAGATATCTATTTTTCAACCTAGTATTTATATCTCTTTCTTGCAATACTCTACTTATACTACGTCTAGATATATTTAAATTCTTAGCTATATTATCCATGCTTATATTCTGTATTTAAATAATAATATTCAACTATATTTTCTTTATCTTCACTAGTTAATTGATTATAATTCTTAGTCATATTAAAATACCTCAAATATATAATTCTCATTTCTAGCTATAATTATTTATAATAAACTAACAAATTCCAAATGCGTAACTTGCAAAGTCCATCATGTTATCAAATATTTTGTTTGCTATTTCTTCACTTATTCCATTTCTTATACATCCTGGAACTACTACTTTTCCATTTTCTACAATACCATGTATAAAGTTTTTTCGTTCCTCTTCCATTACTTTATGTTTTTTCTTTGACATAGCTCTTCTAACCATATCACTACGTCCCATAGAGTATCCTGCTAATTTTCTAACAATTTCCATTACCTGTTCTTGGTAAACCATGACCCCATAGGTAACATTTAGTATACTTTCCAATTCAGGTGTTTCATACTCAACCTTATCAGGATTTCTTTTACACTCTATATATCTAGGTATTTCCGCCATTGGGCCTGGTCTATATAGCGAAATCCCCGCAATTATATCTTCCAGATTATCTGGCTTTAATTCTTTCATGAAAGATGTCATTCCTGGTGATTCAAGCTGGAATACACCTGTTGTCTTTCCATCACCAATCATTTTATATACTTCATGATCATCAAAATCAATTTTATCTAAATCTATGTCTATTCCTCTGTTAGCCTTTACCATCTTTATTGCATCATTCATTACTGTAAGAGTTCTGAGACCTAAGAAATCCATCTTAAGAAGTCCAAGTTCTTCAAGTGTAGTCATGCCAAATTGAGTTACTATACTTTCATCATTCTTTTGAAGTGGTACATACTCAACTAAAGGCTTTGATGCAATAACAACACCTGCAGCATGAGTGGATGAATGCCTTGGAAGTCCTTCCAAATCCATTGAAACATCAATGAGATTTTTAACTCTTTCATCACTGTCATAAGCCATCTTCAGCTCTGGATTAAGGTCTAAGGCTTTTTCAATTGTGATTCCAAGCATTGTTGGAATCATTTTTGCTATTTTATCTACTTCAGAATAACTATAATTCATAGCTCTTCCAACGTCTCTTATACATAATCTTGCTGCCATAGTACCAAAAGTAATTATCTGAGATACACAATCCTTTCCATATTTACGGACAACATAATCAATTACTTCTTGACGTCTTTCGTAGCAAAAGTCCGAATCTATGTCGGGCATACTTACTCTTTCCGGGTTTAAGAACATTCATTATTATCCATGGACTTTTTATTCCATGCTCTGGAGGTTTCCCTCATTTTCATCAGATAGTCATTTCTATCTCAGTTTGGACTATATCATCATATCGAATAAATTTTTTCTTTATTAACCAATTTATATTATATTTATTCAACATGTTGGGCACTCGTGGAGAAAATTATTGTTTAGTTACTCATTTCTCTAGTCTCTGAACCTCCCTAGTACTATATTAATACTATTCCTAGGTTTGGCTGCTGATTAGCATGCTATTTAAAGTTTAGCTTTCCAGCAATTCACCCAATTTAAACAGCGCATCTTAGTTTACGCTCAAAGATAAGACTATATTTAATAGGATCTATCTTTGTAATCCCTAAAGTGTAAGCTACAATTGACCCTGCAGCACTGTTATGTACTGCCATTGAATTAGCTACATATGATGTATCTCCTGGTACTGATATATCATATACTCTTCCTTCATATTTTTCTTTTCTTGTGCTTTTTATCTTTACATAGAAATAATCATCATCCATATAGAAACTGTCATTCCTATAAAACTTTTGTTTTCTTATTGGTATTTTGTAATCTTTAAAATCATCATTCCATCTCAATAGTTGTTCTCCAGATACTGAAACAGAATATTCATCATTCATCTTTTCTTCTTCTTTTTTCCTAATATTAAATGTAGACCAATATCCCAGCTTAGCTAATGCCATTCTCAGCTGTCTTGTAAGTTCAATTGATGTTGTTGTATATTTTATTCTAAATGAAGATGATTTACATTCTATATCTGAAAAACTTCCATCACCTCTAAACATATTAGAGATTAATAATTTTAAATTTTCATTTGATGCTTTGAGGATTACATCATATGGTATTATTTTTTTATTAGCACCTTTATTACACTGGCTTCTTAAAAACTCACAGATTACTTTTGAATTAAATTCTACTGATGCAGATTCCTTAACTTTGTGAATAAATACATTTCCCTTTAATCCAAATATCTTTTCAGTCAGATATTTTACTTCTTCAATATGATCTGTCTCTTTTTTATTGAATCCAAAACCAAATTTATAAGTCCTGCATTCAGAATTAATATGAGTCCATCCTTCAGCAATAAAGTATCCGTATAATCTACATAAATCTTGATCTAACTTTATAAACCTCTTAATTTTATTTGTTGAAAGTTTATTAGTTCCGATTTCATACCATATATTTTCATCATCATATTTTAAATTACTATCATCATTAGCATATTCAAGCATATCATATGTAATTTCTTCTGAATGTTCTTTAACTCTTGGATATAATATAAGGTCATTTTCTTTCAATTTATCAGCTTCTATCCACTCAGCTTTATATGAATTAAATGGTGGTTCTTCACATTGACTTTTCATTGAACATTCTTTTCTACACACTACTGGCAGCTTGCTTCTATCCTTCCAGTCCTTGCTGCATGTTGAAGTCTTTATTGCTAACATCTTATGATCACATGTTAATTTAACTTCTTCATTTGCTGCCTCTATAACTGTGATTTCTTCTTCTACATCATATTTCATCAATGTTTCAACTAAAGATTTATTTCCAAAGGCTGTTATAACCTCATCACCTTGTTTTATATCCTTAATATGCTTAGTACTTCCATTGCTTAATAAGATTTGTGTATCACCTAAAAAACATCCTCTGCCAGGTCCAGTTGGAATACCATTATCATAAGCAAATTTTATGAAATCCCACACAATGAGGAAATAATCAACATACCCCATCTGCTTTATTACACCAAGCTCATATTCAAGTCTATCCACAAATTCTTCCGCTTCCGATGAGTTTTCCACAATTTTATTCACTTCATCATAATTTACTTCTTTTCCTCTTAAATCCTTAAACACATCATATCTGTCAATAAGACCTGAATAGCAAGTTTCTTTCAGATATTCATAAGGATCATCCCTGCCATCTGGCAATGGAAATTTAGGAAGTTTTGATTCATGAAACTTATATCTATAGTTACATTCCTCTGCTATTTTAACTGTATTCTCTAGAGCCTCTGGTATATATGAAAACATATCCCACATTTCTTCTGGAGATTTTAAATAAAACTGATCTGACGGGTATCTCCTTCTGTTAGGATCATCAACAGTTTTAGCTGTCTGAATACACATTAAAATATCATGTGATTTTGAATCTTCTTTTTTTATGTAGTGAACATCATTAGTAGCAACAAGAGGTATTCCTGTTTCTTTTGAAAGCTTTATGTTTAATTCATTTACTTTTTTCTGTTCTTCCATACCATGATTCTGAATTTCTAAATAGAATCCATCTTTAAAAATATCTTTGTATAAAAGAGCATCTTTTTTTGCCTTTTCATAATTATCATTAAGCAGATCAGATTGCACTTCTCCACCTAGACATGCGCTCAGGGCAATTATTCCTTCACTATGCTTTGCCAGGTAATCATGATCAACCCTCGGTTTATAATAAAATCCTTCAATAGAGGCCATTGATACGATCTTCATCAGATTCTGATATCCAGTTTCATTCTTTACAAGCAGAACAAGATGGTGAGTTGAATTTTCCTTGTCAGGCTGTTTTATGTGCATTGATTTTGCTGCTACATAAACTTCACACCCAAGTATTGCTTTTATTCCATTTTCCTCTGCTGCCTTAAAAAAGTCTACCAGTCCATACATAACGCCATGATCTGTTATGGCAATACTTTTCATTCCAAGTTCTTTTGCCTGCTTCATGAGTTTATCTATTTTTCCTGATCCATCCAGAAGGCTATATTCAGTATGCAAATGAAGATGTACAAAATCCTTTTTTTCCTCCATTGTACCCCTCCTTTCAAAAAACTAATCAGTTTAGTTTTAACTAATACATTTTTTTATTGAAAATTTATTTTTAAATATCATTCATCTGCCATTCCATTATAACAATCTTAAATTAAATTTCACATAAAAATATCTACATCAAAAATATTCATTATTAAATAACATAATCTAATCCTTATCAATAAATATATATTTTATACATTTTATTGAATTAATTTTTTACACTATCTATAGACTCTCTTTCTTTCAAATTCCCACATCACTCTCTAAAAATAACCTTGTTATATTTAATCAAACAATCATCTATATGTTCTAATAAAATTAAAGAAATCTTGCAAGGATTTCATCCTTCATTGTCAATTGTCCATTGTTAATTAAAATATCTATTATAATTATATCCCACTTTTAAAACAACAAAAGTCTGAATAGAATACCAATATAATATTCCATCCAGACTTTTCATAAACATAGTTTCTTGTTAAATTTAATTATTCAAAATCCAATGTCTTACTACATTCCACGTATGGCCCTATAACCTTCTTAACCTTCTCTACATGGAATTCATTAACATCATAAGATAAATAATCCTCTTTAGAATCAAATCTTGTTATAATGCCTATATTGTAGCTTCTGTCACTTCCTATAACATCAACACCTACTTCAAGTTTCTTTAATTCAGCAATATTACCTTCCATTGATAAAAATGTCTTCTTCAAAAATTCTAGATTTTCTTTTGTTGGTTCTTTCACTTTAAACAATACAATATGTGTAAACATAAAAATCCCTCTTTTCAATGAATTACATAATCATTTAATACGAACTATTTATTTAATCATCTATAATTATTTTCAGTTTGTTCTAAGTTCCTCTGCTATCTTTTCAATTTTTCTAAGTCTGTGATTGATTCCTGACTTTCCAACTGGAGGATCCAGCATTTCTCCAAGTTCTTTTAGTGATTCATCAGGATAATTAAGCCTTAATTCTGCAACTTCTCTAAGATTTTCAGGAAGCCTTTGAAGTCCAATCTGAGACTGTATAAGCTTAATGCTTTCAACCTGTCTTACTGCTGCATTTACGGTCTTTGAAAGATTAGCTGTTTCACAATTAACAAGTCTGTTTACATTATTTCTCATTTCCTTCATTATTCTTATATTTTCAACTTCAAGGAGAGATGAATGTGCACCAATTATATTTAAAAGATCAACAATCTGCTCGCCTTCCTTAATATAAACAATAAAGCTATTTTTTCTCTGAATAACCTTTGAATTGAGTTTAAATGAATTTACGAGATTACGTAAATCACAGGCATATTCTTCACTATGAGTAACAAATTCAAGATGATAAGTCTTTTCAGGATTACTTATGCTTCCGCCTCCAATGAAAGCACCTCTTATATACGCTCTCTTCATGCTGTCATCTTCAAAAATATGAGGCTCTATTCTATAATCCAGACTCATTATTCCATCTATTTCTTTTAATATTCCTGTCTCATTGAGAAGTCCCCTTACTCCCATCTCTTCTGTAATAACTACCATATAAATGTTGTTCTTCTTAAGAGAATTGCTTTTTTTAACCATAAGTCTTGAGTGAATATCAAAGTGATCCTTCAGCAGGGTAAATATAAGCCTGGCACTTGCAGGATTCTCTGTAGTCATCTTAAAACTCAATCCGCTTCCACTAAAAGCTAATGTACCGCTAACTTTCATTATTGCTGATATTTCTGCTAATGCCTCTTCTTTTGAAATATCAACATATCTGCATATTTCTCCTTTAACTTTTGATGAAAATGACATGTTTTTTCCTTCCTTATCCTATCTAATTTTCGCTTTGTTTACCTTTTTCTTCTCTATCTCTATTTTTTATTCTTTGAGATAAATACATGTATTCAATAATCTTCTTCTTATCATATAGAAGTTTCTTTTCCATAATAGTATCTGCAAGAACTTCTGCAAGTTTATCAGCATCATGCTTGACTGTTCCATCTTTTATTTTAACAAGATCTTCACCAACTATTTTTATTCCCATTCCTTTAATATCGTCGGTATCAAGACTAACAAGTTCAGCACCTTCCTTGCTGTACTTTTCCTTGAGTTCTTCTGTTATTTCACCAGTATTAGCAATAACATAATCTACAATATCTCTTCCACCATATTTGCGAAGAACCTTTAAATGATCAGATACTTTAAATCCAGTAGTTTCACCAGGCTGAGTCATTATATTGGAGATGTATATTTTTAGTGCACTGCTTCTTCTCACAGATTTAGCTATATCTTTTACAAGAAGATTAGATGTTATACTCGTATATAAACTTCCAGGTCCCATTACAATTGCATCAGCTTCTCTTATTGCAATTAACGCCTCTTTAAGTGCAGTTGCATTTTCAGGTTTTATCATAAGTTCCTCTATTTTTGAATTCTGCTTTATTGCTTCTTCCGGTATCTGTGATTCACCTTCAACGATATTTCCATTTTCAAGTTTTGCAACAAGCTGCATATTATCAAGTGTAACAGGAATAACCTTACCTGTTACAGCAAGTACTGAACTCATTTTCTGAACAGCTTCTTCAAAATTATCTGAAATTCCTGCCATTGCAGCTAAAAACAGATTTCCAAAGCTTTGATTTTTAAGTCTTCCATCCTTAAATCTATATTGAAGAAGATCTTCCATAAGTGGTTCAGTATCAGCAAGTGCAAGAATACAGTTTCTTATATCTCCTGGAGGAAGCATTCCTAAATCCTCTCTAAGAGCTCCAGAACCACCTCCATCATCTCCTACTGTAACTATAGCTGTTATATTTGAAGTATAATATTTAAGCCCTCTAAGCATTGTAGAGAGTCCTGTTCCACCTCCAATTACAACTATTTTAGGTCCCTTTACAAGAAGTCTTTTTTCATATATAAGACTTTCAATTTTATCACTGTCCAAAGAAACTTTTAAATATCCTCTGTTGACAAGTGCAATTATTGATTTCATAACTTCAGTGACTGAAACATATAAAACAAAAACTCCAGTTATATTTAAAAATATATAAAATATCTTATAGTAAAAATCGTATAATCTATGTGTTACCAACTCTGTAAAGCCAAAAGCTATTAATAACACTCCAAATACACCAAATGCCAGCCAGCGTTTAACTTTAATACCTGGTTTAAGCCAGTCTCGTATTCTCATAGTTTCTTTTCTCCCTTATGAAGATCTTCTGTTACATCCCTATGTTCTATTTTAACTTTATAATTTTCAGAATTTAATCTTTCATAGAGCTCATTTGCTATTGCAACAGAACGATGTCTTCCTCCTGTACATCCTATGGATATGATAAGCTGTCTCTTTCCTTCCTTAATATAGTTTGGAATTAAATATTTAAGCATATCCATTAATTTTTCTAAAAATGTTTGTGTTTCTGACTGTTTTAAAACATACTTCTTAACAGGTTCATCATTGCCTGAATACTGCTTTAACTCAGGTATATAAAATGGATTAGGTATAAACCTTACATCAAATACAAGATCTGAATCAACTGGAATTCCATATTTAAAACCAAAACTTAAAACTGTAACTGTAAGCTGCTTTTCAGGATATGTATTGTCTCCATAGTATTCATTAATTTTTTCTCTTAAGTCTCTTATTTCATATTTTGATGTATCAATTATCATATCAGCAGCATCTTTTATTTTACGAAGCTTTTCTCTTTCAAGAGATATACCTGTCAAAACTCTTCCATCAGGTGATAATGGATGAGCTCTTCTTGTTTCTTTGAACCTTTTTATTAAAACTTCATCAGTTGCTTCTAAAAATAATATTTCATATTCAAATTCATTTCCCTTAAGATAATTTATTGATTCAAAGAAATCATTAAAGAAAACTCCTCCACGAATATCTATAACTAACGCTACTTTTTCTATATTTCCACCACTGTGCATACATGCTTCTGCAAATTTGGGAATCAACTTAGGTGGAAGATTATCTACACAGAAGTATCCCAAATCTTCTAAAGTTCTTGTAGCTTGTGTTTTTCCTGCTCCCGATAATCCTGTAACTATAACAAATCTCATTATTACACACTCCCCTTTTGCTAAAGATACTTTTTCAATATTAAAATTATAACATAATATCCTTATTAAATGATAAAATACTTTACTATATATTTTTTATTAATTATATTCCAATTAACAATATACAATGAACAATTGATAATATAGGATGAAATCTTTTCAAGATTTTTTTAATTATTATGTAATTTTATTATTGTAACATACTATAGAAAATTATGTATTGAGTCATATTTTATATTTACATTCATATATTAAATATGTGTGATTAACAATAAATTTCTCCAAATATAAATGGAACTCATTAGTTTGTTTAAACTTTTGAGTTCCATGAAATATACTATACTTTTAACTGAACAAGAATTTCTGTAAAAATTATAAGATAGATTAGTCTTCACCTAAAATTCTTACTTCTGGATGAAGTTCAACACCAAACTGTCTCTTTACTTCTTCTTGTACATGATGAATTACACCTAAAACATCTTTTGCAGTACCATTATTCTTATTAATTACAAATCCTGCATGCTTTTCAGAAACACATGCACCACCTACAGTGTACCCCTTTAATCCTGCATCTTCAATTAATTTACCAGCGAAATAACCTTCTGGTCTTTTAAATGTACTTCCAGCTGATGGATACTCAAGTGGCTGTCTTTCTTCTCTTCTTTTTGTCAGTTCATCAACTCTTGACTGAATCTTTTCGTGATCACCAGGTGTTAAAGCAAATGTAGCACTTAAAACTACATAACCTTTCTGCATTATTACAGATTGTCTGTAGCCTAAATTTAACTCTTCTTTAGATAAAACTTTTATTTCTTGTTTATCATCTATTACTTCAGCACTTTCTATTACAAATGATATCTCACCATCATAAGCACCTGCATTCATATACACAGCTCCACCTACACTTCCTGGAATACCACATGCAAATTGAAATCCTGCTAACGAAGCTTTTGTTGCTTCAGTACATACATCCTTAAGTAAAGCTCCAGTTCCAGCTTTAATTTTATTTCCAAAATGTTCTATCTTATTAAGTTCAGATACTTTAATTACAACTCCTCTTATTCCACCATCTTTAACAAGAATATTGGAACCATTTCCTATAATATAAAATGGAATATTATTTTCCTTACAAATTACAATACTTTCTTTTAATTGTTCAACAGTATTTGGAGTCAGAAGTATATCAACTGGTCCTCCAACCTTAAAATATATGTGTTCACTCATTTTAGCATCTAATTGAATTTGTGACTCGTCATATATTTTAACAAATAAGTCTTTATATTTTCCATACTGATTCATGATAAAAACTCCTCAAACGCTAAATTAATCTATTTTCCATACTGAATATAATTTGTTATATTGCTAATTGTTTTTATTTTAAAGCAGCATATAATGTGTTTATATTTAATATGTATTATCTGACTTTTAAAAATACAGTCAGATTCTCTTTATTTACATCATATAGAATAATCTATATATTAAACTAATACAAGTAAATTTTTATACTTTTAGTTTAATCCAAATAAAATTTTATTCCGTATTATTATAGCATAGTTTAAATGTTTTGTTCATTGTTTTTAAAATATGTGAAAATGCTAGATGCAGCTTTTTTATCAATGGATTCTGTTTCCAATAATTCTTCAATAGTGGCCTTTTTTATATTGTCAATGCTTCCAAATTTCATAAGCAGAGCCATTCTTCTTTTCTGTCCGATATTTGGTATATCGTCCAGTACCGAATGAAGTGTTCTCTTATCTCTTAGACTTCTATGATATGTTATAGCAAATCTATGTACTTCATCCTGAATTCTTCTTATCATCTGCATAAGATCGGAAGTCCTATTAATTATAAGTTCTTCATTGTTATATATAATTCCTCTTGTGGCATGATAATCATCTTTAACAAGTCCACAGACTGGTATATTTATTCCCAGTTTTTCTAAAACTTCAAGAGCTACATTTACCTGCCCTTTTCCTCCGTCCATCATTATCAAGTCTGGAAAATTAGAAAACTTACCGCTTGAAAATTTTATTTGTCTCTCCTGAATTTCTTTTATCTCTTTCAAGCCATGACTAAATCTTCTTTCTAAAATTTCTCTCATACTATCATAATCATTTGCATTTTTTACAGTTTTTATTCTAAATCTTCTATAATCACTATTTTTAGCTTTTCCATCTTCAAAAACAATCATTGAACCAACAGAATCAACACCTTGAATATTTGAAATATCATAAGCCTCTATCCTCATCGGTATTGAATCAAGCTCTAATAATTCCTGAATTTCTTCAAGACACTTTCTATTAGCTTTCTTATCTTTTAAAATTTTATCTCTAAACTGGTCTAATGTTACTTTTGCATTATTTTTAACCAATTCAAGCATTTCTTTTTTTTCTCCTTTTACAGGTATCTTTATATATACTTTTGACCCTCGTTTCACACTTAAAAATTCTTCTAGAGCCTCCTGGTCTTCATGAGCATATGAAGGAACATAAATATTTTTAGGAACTTTTGGTGTTCCTCCATAAAATGATATTATAAATTGTGATATTATTACAGAATCTTCTTCATCCGCACTGTTTTCCAATATAAAATTTTCTCTTCCAATAACTTTTCCTTCTCTTAAAAAGAATACCTGAACTGAACAATCTTTTTCATTTTTATATATATTTATAAAATCTTCGTCATTATCTTGAGATCTAAATACTTTTTGTTTTTCAGCTATACTTTGAATTGCTAAAATCTTATCTCTTAAAGAAGCTGCCTTTTCAAATTCAAGATTCATAGATGCTTCCTGCATTTCATTTTTAAGTTTGTTGACTAAAGTATTATCCCTGCCACTTAAAACATCTATTATCTCATCAATCATGGTTCTATATTCTGTTTTAGAAATATGGCCTTCACATGGAGCATTGCATCTTTTTATATGATAATTTAAACATGGTCTTGTATATTTTCCATTTTCCAGAATCAATTTTTTACAAGTTCTAAGAGGAAATATCTTTCTTATAAGCTTAATTGTTTCATGTACAGCACCAGCATTAGGATATGGTCCAAAATACTTATTTCCGTCCTTTGCAAAATTTCTTGTTATAAATACTTTTGGAAAATCTTCATTTGTAGTTATCTTTATGAATGGATAAAATTTGTCATCCTTTAAAAGAATATTATATCTGGGACTGTATTTTTTTATAAGATTGCACTCAAGTATCAATGCTTCCATTTCTGAATCAGTAACTATATATTCAAATTCAGCAATATTTTTTACCATGGATTTTACCTTTTCAGAATGATTTTTTGAATTTTGAAAATACTGGCGCACTCTATTTTTCAATATTTTTGCCTTGCCTACATAAATTACTTCACCAAGGCTGTTTTTCATCATATAAACACCTGGCTTATCTGGCAGAATTTTAAGCTGTGCTTTAAAATCAAACATTTCAGTCTCCCCTTTTTCATTTGATATATAAATTTATATAGTATCTTTTAATATATGTAAATATTTCATAATTACAATTTCATCTTACTTAACTCTTTATACAATAGCATATATGCTTACTTGTACTGCACTATATGTTGATTTATTTTTCATATTTACACTAATCTAAAAAAATCCCCATATATGTTATAAGATTAAAATTGCATCTAAAATTTATGCACAATACATCTAAAATATAAAGTTTGAAATACAAAAAGATAATTATAATTTAAGAGCTGTCGCTTAAAGATTCATTTATACTAAATATACATATATAGTCTTAGAATAATTAAATAGTCTATTAATTAAATACCCTATCTTGATTTCAGCACTGAGACTGCATTATACCATATATTTTCACAATAATTTAGTATAAAACACAGTTGCCAGTTTGAAATATGTATATTTAAAATCTTCAATGCGACAGCTCTTCTTATTTAAGTGCTGTATTTATTACATTTCCAGCAACCTGAGCTGCTGCTGTAGAACCATATCCACCATTTTCAACAATTACAGCTAAAGCTATCTGTGGATTTTCTGCTGGCGCAAATCCTATGAACCAAGAATGTGGCTTTGCTGGAGTTCCATCAGGAAGATTGTGGTCTGCTGTTCCTGTCTTTCCAGCTGCATTTGTGCCTTTGAAATAACTCCATGAGCCATTTACTTTTGAATCAACAAGATATTTCATATATTCTTTAATTGTTGCTGCATCATTTGCATCAACAACCTGCTTAAGTACTTTAGGATCAACTTTTCTTACCAGATTTCCATCCTTATCTATTACTTTACTTACCAATGTCGGCTCCATCATCTTTCCATCATTAGCTATAGTACTTGATACCAATGCCATCTGAATTGGTGTAGCTAAAATACTACTCTGACCAATACCACTCTGAGCAATATTTCCTACTTCACTTGACTTTAATGTTGGAAATCTGCTGTTTTCTATTGTAAATCCATCTGCTTCAATTGAATTATTAAAACCATAATCTTCAGCTGTTGCCTTAA
Source organism: uncultured Clostridium sp. (assembly GCF_934754915.1). Taxonomy (GTDB): domain Bacteria; phylum Bacillota; class Clostridia; order Clostridiales; family Clostridiaceae; genus Clostridium. Next base: position 39,823 of record NZ_CAKVKB010000008.1, on the reverse strand, counting down.
GTTTATCATTTCCTAATTCCATAGCAAGAGTACCAAATACAACATTACTTGAAACTTTGAATGCTTCTTTTAAATCAAGAGTTCCATAAACAGCATTATTAGCATTGCTTAAGGAATGACTGTCATTAAATACTATTTTACCTTCATCATTAAAAGTTCTGTTTTTTATTCCACCTATATTCTTCAAGGCACTTGTCAACGTAACTGTCTTAAATGTTGATCCAGGCGGATATAATCCAGCTGTTGCTCTATTTATAAGTGGAGAATCTTCCGCACTTCCTGCATTTGCTGCATCCATAGCTGCTTTTAAATCATTGGGATTATATGTTGGCTTTGACACCATTGCCAGAACTTCTCCTGTCTTAGGGTTTAATGCAACCACAGCACCTTTGTTATTTCCCAAAGCATTATATGCTGCCTGTTGAATTGCTGGATCTAAAGTTGTAACAATTCCATTTCCAATTTTTACTTCATCTTCTTTTCTTGTTTCAAACATAGATTTTAATTTATCCATGCTAAAATCATTTAATAAGCTTGAAAAATTATTCTGAAGTTTACTGTATGTTGACAGTTCTTTATTATAATTTGCTTCAAGACCAACTGCTCCATATACAGAACTGTTATAACCTAATGCATGAACATATAAATCTCCATTAACATATGTTCTATTTTGAGTCAACGCATCAACTCTTTCACTTGTTGTTAATGCATTTCCATTTCTATCATAAATAGTTCCTCTTAAAACTTCATTTGATACAGCATATCTTCTCTTATTTCCTGGCTGATCTGCCAGATTTGATGCTGAAAATGTTTGAAAATATGCAATATAAGATATAAGAGCTACAAAGCAGAATAGAAATACTATCATAACTTGTTTTATACTGTTTGAATTATCTTTCATCTATCAGCCCTCCTCTGATATCTTTTGAAGTATAGCGAGAGCAAAGAACATTGTTAACATTGAAGAACCACCATAACTTATTAAAGGCAGTGTAATACCTGTTAATGGAATTATAGCAAAAACCCCTCCAATAATAACCAGTACCTGACATGCAATCATTGCACTCAATCCAATTGTATTAAGCTGTGAAAACCTGTCTTTAACTCTAAATGCTGCTCTCATGCCTCTATAAAAGAACAAGAAGTATATTATCATTATTCCAAGACCAAATACCATTCCAAGTTCTTCACATATTACTGCAAAAATTAAGTCTGAAGTATTGACTGGTACAAATCCTGGATATCCTTGGCCTAAGCCACTTCCAAACATTCCACCTGATGCAATTGCATAAAGTCCTTGAATAATCTGATATCCGCCTTTGTCAGGGTCACTCCATGGATCTCTCCATATATCTATTCTTGCTTTAACATGAGGGAATAAATGATAAGCTGCTAATGAGCCTACTGCAAATAATAAAACTGTTATAACAATATATTTCTTCTTTCCTGTTGCCACATATAACATTGTTAATGCTATACCAAAGAATATTAATGCTGATCCCAAATCTTTCTGCATTACAAGACATCCCAGACAAAATACTGCAACTAAAGCTGGCTGCCATAACTGCTTAAAATCTTCAATGATATTATTCTTATCTTCATAATCCATCAATGCAGCTGCAAGATATAAAACAAAAGTTATTTTTCCAAGTTCTGAAGGCTGAAAACTCATGCCTCCAATTATAACCCAGTTAGTTGCACCATAGATATCTGTACCTGCAATAAGCGCTAAAGGCATTATAATAACTGTTGCTGCAAGATATACATACTTATATCTCGAAAAATTCCGTATATCTGGAATAGCAACTACAAGAATAATAAATACAATAATTCCAGCTGTAAACCACATAAACTGCTTTATTGCTACACTTGTATCAAGCCTATACATCACTGCTATCCCTATAATGGACAGAATACACGCAAATGTAATCAAAAATTTATCACCCTGTGGATAAAACTTATGTATTAATATTTGTGTTGCTGTTATTAATACACATACTATTAATCCCATTTTTATAGCTCCACTATCCATAGGATCCTTTAAAACTGCAAGATTAATAAAAAGAGCCATACACAGTATATATGTCAGAATCAGCAGTACAATTTCATCTTTTTTTATTTTCAATCTATCTCACCTCACACACTGACTATTCAAAATTAACATATTCATCTTCTAAGGCTCAGCTAAATACTTTTATTAATATCTGCTGAGCCTCATCAAACTATATTAAAATTTTGAACACTCCGCTGCCTATCCTTATTTCATCTTTATTAGACAGTTTAGCTCTTCCTTTTAATTTTCTTCCATTTAAATATGTTCCATTTGTACTATTTAAATCTTCTAAAAATAACCCATTATTCCTCACTAATATCTGAGCATGCTTACCTGAAACATGCTGATCAGCCATAACTATTGAATTACCTTCTTTTCTTCCAATACTTATATCAGATCGTATTGGAATTATGGAGCCTTCTTTTAGTCCTCTAGCTTCTCCACTGTTTATTATCTCTAAACCATAATTGCCATTAGTCCTCTGTGGTCGTCTTCTTCTGCCCCCATTTTTAACATCCTTATACATTATCTTTAAAGCATAGTATATTATTACGTATAATATGATGATAAAAACAATTCCAAAAACTGCTCCTACCATTTTTGAAAAACTCATATCTTCACCTCAATATCTATTTGCTATATCTCATATTGATTATACAACAAAAAGCCTAATATGACATAAGAAATCCCACTTTGTAATAATGAATTCATAATTATAATAGATTTCTTAAGTATTTTCCTGTATAAGATTTCTCCTCATCACATATTTCTTCAGGAGTTCCACACTTAATAATAGTACCACCTTTATCTCCACCTTCTGGTCCTAAATCAATTAAATAATCTGCACATTTTATCATATCTAAATTGTGCTCAATTACAACAACTGTATTTCCTCCATCAACAAGTCTTTGAAGTATCTCCACAAGTCTGCTCACATCATCAATATGAAGTCCTGTTGTAGGTTCATCAAGAATATATAGGGTCTTTCCTGTACTTCTCTTTGACAATTCATAAGCCAGTTTTATTCTTTGTGCTTCTCCACCTGATAACTGGGTTGAAGGCTGACCCAATCTTATGTAACCTAATCCTACATCATTTAATGTTTTAAGTTTATTTTCTATCCTTGGTATGTTTTCGAAAAATTTAAGAGCTTCTTCTACAGTCATATCCAGTACATCTGCAATACTTTTTCCCTTATACTTTACTTCAAGAGTTTCTCTGTTGTATCTCTTTCCTTTACACACTTCGCAAGGTACATATACATCTGATAAGAACTGCATTTCTATTTTGATTATTCCATCTCCTGAACATGCTTCACATCTTCCACCTTTAACATTAAAGCTGAATCTTCCTGGTTTATATCCTCTCATTTTAGCTTCGTTAGTCTGTGAAAAAAGTTCTCTTATAATATCAAAAGTTCCAGTATATGTTGCTGGATTTGAACGAGGAGTTCTTCCAATAGGACTTTGATCTATGTCTACTATCTTATCAATATTTTCATACCCTTTTATTTCTCTATGTTTTCCTACTGGATTTTTACTTTTATTTACCAACTTGTTTAAACCTTTATACAATATTTCATTTACAAGAGTACTTTTTCCTGAGCCTGATACACCAGTTACAGTTGTAAAAGTTCCTAAAGGAATAGATACATTTATATTTTTAAGGTTATTTTCCTTTGCCCCCATAATCTTTATAAACTTTCCATTTCCCTTACGTCTTGATTCTGGGACTTTAATTGATTTCTTTCCTGTTAAATACTGTCCTGTAAGTGATTCTTCACATGCTTTTATTTCTTCAAGAGTACCTGATGCCACAATTTTTCCACCATGTTCGCCAGCACCTGGTCCAATATCTACTATATAATCTGCTGCCTTCATAGTATCTTCATCATGTTCAACAACTATAACAGTATTTCCAACATCTCTTAAATTCTGCAAAGTTTTTATAAGTCTGTCATTGTCCCTCTGATGTAGTCCTATACTTGGTTCGTCAAGTATATATAAAACTCCCATAAGAGATGAGCCAATCTGAGTTGCAAGTCTTATTCTTTGAGATTCACCACCTGATAATGTCCCTGAACTTCTTGCAAGACTTAAATAATCAAGTCCTACATCCAATAAAAACTGAAGTCTGTTTTTAATTTCCCTTATAATCTGTTCACTTATAATTTTATCCTTTTCAGAAAATTCAATACCATTTATAAAGTCCAATTCATCTTTTATTGACATTGTAGTAAATTCATATATATTTTTACCTCCAACAGTAACTGCAAGTGCTTCTTTTTTTAATCTTGCGCCTTTACATTTTGGGCAATGCGAATCACTCATATATTGTTCAATTTCATTTTTTATATCATCAGAATTTGTTTCATTATACCTTCTCTTTAAAGAATTTATTTCTCCATCATATGCATAATTGTATGTAGCCTTAACTCCATCCTTTATATAATCTACTTTAATTCTCTTTCCATCAGTACCATAAAATAATAATTCCACTTGCTTTCTATCAAGTTCATTTATAGGTTTATTGAGATCAAGTCCATATTCACGATTAAGCGCCTGTAATATTGCATATGTCCATGAATCTTCTTTTAATCTTCCAGCTCCCCATGTTGCAACTGCGCCTTCCATTATACTTAAACTTGTATCTGGAATAATCTGTTTTTCATCTATCTCCATAAGAGTGCCTAATCCATCACAATAATCACATTTACCAAATGGAGAATTAAAAGAAAATAATCTTGGTGCAAGTTCATCTATACTTATTCCACAATCAGGACATGCAAAATTTTCACTGAATAGATTTTCTTCACCGCCTATTATACTTACAATTACTAAACCTTCACCCATCTTTAGTGCTGTTTCTATAGATTCAGCAAGTCTTCCTTCAATACCTTCCTTGATTATTATTCTGTCAATAACTGCTTCAATATTATGCTTTTTATTTTTATCCAGTTTTACTTCTTCTTCAGTTAAATCATAAACTTCCCCATCAATTCTTGCTCTGATAAAGCCCTTTTTCTTCACGTTTTCCAATAATTTTTCATGAGTTCCCTTTCTGCCTCTTATCATAGGAGATAATATCTGAATTTTTGTTCTATCCCCATAACTCATTACTTTATCCACAATTTGATCCACAGATTGTTTTTCTATTTCTTTTCCGCATTTAGGACAATGTGGTATTCCTACTCTTGCATATAATAATCTTAAATAATCATATATTTCTGTTATTGTCCCAACTGTAGATCTTGGGTTTTTGCTTGTTGTTTTCTGATCTATAGATATTGCAGGAGACAATCCCTCAATATGCTCAACATCTGGTTTATCCATCTGACCTAAAAACATTCTTGCATATGAAGATAATGATTCAACATATCTTCTTTGTCCTTCTGCATATAGTGTATCAAATGCAAGAGATGATTTTCCCGAACCTGATAATCCCGTAAAAACAACTAACTTATCCCTTGGAATTTCTAAACTGACATTCTTTAAATTATTAACTTTTGCACCTTTAATAACTATCTTATTGTTCACTGACCCACTACTCCTTTTTCAACTCATTTATGATGTCTCTAAGTTCTGCTGCTCTCTCAAACTGCAAATTCTTTGCTGCAAGCATCATTTCTTCTGTATATTCCTTTATTAGCTTATCTTTTTCCTTCTTATTGAGTTTCTTCTTATCATCAGTCTTATATTCTTCAACTTCCTCAGCCACCTTAGTAGCTTCAATAACATCCCTTACTTCTTTAATTATTGTTGTAGGTGTTATTCCATTTTCCTCATTATATTTCTTTTGGATTTCCCTTCTTCTTTCAGTTTCTTTTATTGCTTTGTCCATTGATTTAGTTATATTATCAGCATACATTATAACTCTGCTCTCTGCATTTCTTGCAGCTCTTCCAATAGTTTGAATTAATGATGTTTCTGATCTTAAAAATCCTTCTTTATCTGCATCCAATATTGCAACAAGAGCAACTTCTGGTATATCAAGACCTTCTCTTAAAAGATTTATTCCTACTAGAACATCAAATTCACCATTTCTTAAATCCTTTATTATTTTCATTCTCTCTATAGTATCAATTTCAGAATGCATATATGTAGTTTTAACACCAAGTTCAGTTAAGTACTTTGTAAGGTCTTCTGCCATTCTCTTTGTTAATGTTGTTACAAGAGTTCTGAATCCCTTTGCTGTTGTCTTATTAATCTCTCCATATAAATCATCAATCTGCCCTGTAACAGGTCTTATAACTATTTCAGGGTCAAGAAGCCCTGTTGGTCTTATAATCTGTTCTGCAATTTCTTCTGAATGATCAATTTCATATTGTGATGGTGTTGCACTTACAAATACAACCTGATTTATCTTCTTTTCAAATTCTTCAAACTTCAATGGTCTGTTATCATATGCACATGGAAGTCTGAATCCATAATCAACCAATGTATTTTTTCTAGACCTGTCTCCCGCATACATTGCTCTTACCTGTGGAAGTGTTACATGACTTTCATCTATAAACATTAAAAAATCTTCAGGAAAATAATCAAGAAGAGTCTTAGGAGGAGTTCCAGAATCCCTTCCATCTAATATCCTTGAATAGTTTTCTATTCCACTACAGTATCCCATTTCTTTTATCATTTCAATATCGTAATTTGTTCGCTGTCTTAATCTTTGAGCTTCTAAAAGTTTATCTTGAGAATTAAGTTCTCTTAATCTTTCTTCTAGTTCATCCTCTATTTTGCCTATGGCTTTATCTATGGTTTCTTTAGAAGTGGCAAAGTGAGAAGCAGGAGTTATTGCAACATGATTTCTATCCCCGATTATACTTCCTGTCAAAACATCAAATTCCCTTATTCTATCTATTTCATCTCCAAAAAATTCAATTCTGATTCCTTTATTTGAATATGATGCAGGAATAATATCTAATGAATCCCCTCTTACTCTGAAAGTTCCTCTGGAAAAATCAATATCATTTCTTTCATATTGTATTTCTACAAGCTTCTTTATTATTTCATCACGTTCTTTTTCCATTCCAGTTCTCAAGCTCAATGTAAGTTTCTTGTATTCTTCCGGATTACCAAGTCCATATATACATGAGACTGATGCAACTATTATTACATCTCTTCTCTCAAATAAAGCCGATGTTGCCGAGTGACGAAGCTTATCTATTTCATCATTAATTGAGGCATCTTTTTCAATAAATGTGTCAGTCTGTGGAACATAAGCTTCAGGTTGATAATAATCATAATAAGATACAAAATACTCAACTATATTATCAGGAAAAAACTCCTTGAATTCTGAGCAAAGCTGAGCTGCAAGTGTCTTATTATGGGCAAGTATTATGGTAGGCCTTTGAAGTCTTTCAATAATATTTGCCATAGTAAATGTCTTACCTGATCCAGTAACTCCCAAAAGGGTCTGTCCTCTATGATTATCATTTATTGATTGTACAAGCTTCTCTATAGCCTGAGGTTGATCTCCTGTAGGTTTAAACTTTGAATGTATCTTAAATTCTCCCACTTTAACTCCTCCTATATGACATTTTTCGAACAAACATTCGCACTATATATTTATTTTACTTTTCCTAATTCTTTAAGTCAATATCCATACTATTATTATGTGCAAAAAATTCAAGCAATTTCATATAATTGCTTGAATTTTATAAATACTTACTTATTTTCAGTTGTTTTATTAGTAACCTCATCTAAAACTTCTTTAAAATTTTTAATGGATTTCTTATCTTCTATTTTCTGTTCTTTGTTCTTTTCACTTAATGGAACTAAAAGTGCTCCAATTCTATTATTATCATGTGCATAATTTATCTCTTTTATTATACCATTACAATCTTTTATTTTGATTACAGACTTGTACAAGTTTTTCTTCAATATAGAATATATATCTTTCTCACATTTTATATCTTCATCATTTACCGATATTATTCGGCTATTTACATCCATATTGAATTCCTTTAACTTAGATTCACTTCCAATTTCCAATATAATCAATCCATCTTTATCACTAACAAATTTAGGTTTGCCATTAATTTCTTTGTTTCTTTGAATTCTAAGCATAAATTCATGAGCAACTGGTGCAAATATTACGACAAATATTTCCCCGGCAATTCCTAATCTAGATAATTGAGCTACAGCTAAAAGTACAATTCCATAAGAAAAAATATGTAATCCAGATGATCTGGCCTTTTCTACTTTTGTTTTTGTATATGTAACTGATGAATACCCTATTACTGCATAAAAAGAAAACATAGATAATGCTAGAACTTTTAGTAATTCAATTTCACTATCTGGTTTAAATAACGCCCAATAACTTGGAATATCTGATAAAATTATAGATTCATATGTATTATATGAATTACTTAAATTTCCTATAATCATTATTGCAACAGGAAGAATCCAATATCTTCTTAACGAATATCCCCCTAATATTTCATCTTCCTTCCTAATTAAAATAGGAAATGCCCCTCTATGTCCATCTAGAAATACCAATATTCCTTCAACAATATGCATTACTCCAACAAACATCATTATATGTAATATGTCTATACTTAAAATATATGAAAAATTTGAATCAGGAACTATATTTGATATTATTTTAAAAATAATACTTATAATTCCTAATACAGCTGCTGAATAAGAAAAACAAACAAGTGACGGCTTTATGGCCATTAATATCATTGATGTTAAAAATAAAATTTCTATTCTACAATTTTCATTAAACACAACTCCAAGCAGATTTAAAATCACACTTCCAATAATCCCCCCAAGTACCCCAAATACAAATTGTGATAATGTAAGCTCTATAGCACTTTCTACATCAGCTCCAACCATCATTTTCTGCATTACTGCTCTTTTTCTATTTTTAAAATAAAAAACTCCAAGCATTATAAGTAGTATAAATACTAATGGGGGGAATAATATTGCATTTCCTATACTTCTTAACGTATAAATAATTAAGTCCATACAATACCTCCCCTTTTATCAGCTCATTTTTTTAGTCAATTCATCAATAGCTGTTTTTAGTTGAGCATCTTCATTTCTATTGTATTCATTTGAATCAATACTTTTTTCTGTATTTACTTCAACGTCAGGCTTTATACCTATTTTATGGATATTCTCTCCATTAGGAGTATAATACTTTGAAATTGTCACCTTTAAGCCACCAATTCCATTATTAAATCTTAAAGTCTGCTGTACTATTCCTTTTCCAAAAGTTGTATTTCCAACTATTATTGCTGCGTTATAGTCTCTCAAAGCTCCTGTTACAACTTCTGAAGCACTTGCACTGTTTTCATTCACAAGAATTACCAACGGCATTCCTTCAGCAATTCCCCCTATTGATAATGATTCATTCCTATTATCGTATTTATCAATAGTATATGTTATTATTTTATCTTTAGGAATAAACTGTGATGCTACCCCTACAGCTTCATTTAAAAGGCCTCCCGGATTTTCTCTTAAATCGACTATAAGACCTTTCATTCCTTGACTTTGAAGTTCTTGAATTTCATTTTTAAAATCTTCTGTAACATTTTCATTCATAAATGATTTTATCCTTATGTAGCCCATAGAAGAATTCAACATTTCACCATCAATAACACTTATTTTTACTTTTTGTGGTGTAATCATAATATCAAAATCTTCTTCTCCTTGTCTTTCAATTGTAAGTTTCACTTCATTGCCTTCATTATCACTCATTGCCTTAACTACATCTGACATTTGATCATAAGTATACTCTACATCATTTATCTTTTTCAGTATATCAGATTCTTTAATTCCAGCCTGTTCAGCTGGTGATCCCTTCATTGTTGATACAATCATTATCTCACCATTAGAATCAGTCACATTAATACCTATTCCAGTCATAGAACCATTTGTCTGATTCATAAGTTTTTCAAACTCATTGCTATTCATAAATACAGTATAAGGATCATCTAATGAATTGGTCATTCCCTTTATTGCACCTTCCAACAGGACATTATCATCTATTTCCCCATCGTACTTTTCAAGAAGGGTCTGCCTTACAGTAAATAAAGCTGAGTATTTATCCACATCATTTAACTGTGATGCTGTACTTTTTACATTATCTGATGTATTTACAAAAAATACTCCCTTAGTAGCCATATAGTTTCCAAGCATAAGTGATGAACTACTTAAAATTAGCATTAATATAATTATGAATATTATTGTCTTTTTTGAAGTTCTCTTTGATTTTTTTGTAAATAAATTAAATTCTGATTCTTTCATATACAAAAACTGCCTCCTTCAGAACTGTTCACCAAAATATAAATATCCTATTACTATGTAAAACCATTACTTTTCTAACATATCTGCTTTAATAATAGAAAGATATTATTTTCAATTGTTAAAAGCCTCTATGAAAATTTACATTTTCATAGAGGTTTACTAACATTAATTATTTTATGCAGTTTTTTTTTAATTATACTACCAAGAATTTTCTTAAAGCAATTACACTTGCAGTTCCACCAACTACAATACCACCAATTATAAATTTCCATAGTAAACTGCTTATAACATATACAGGATCTACTATACTTACAAATGATAATTGAGATGCTATCCATGTAAATATACCTCTATATGCAAAGAATAAAGCAACACATGAAAGGATTGAACCAACAAGTCCAATTACCATTCCTTCAATAACAAATGGCCATCTTATAAACCAGTCAGTAGCCCCTACAAATTTCATAATTCCAACTTCTCTTCTTCTTGAATAAACAGTTAACTTTGTTGTATTCATTATTAAGAATATTGAGACTCCAACCAATATTGCAAACAATATACCACCAACAACTTTTATACCTTTTACTATTCCAACAACCTTATCAACTAATTCCTGTTGATCCTGTATAGAATCTACACCTTCAAAATCTTTTATTCCTTCACTTACATTAGATGCGTATTCTGGTGCATCTAGTTTAACTGTAAATGCTGCTTGGAATGGATTATTATCAAAAGTATATCCCTTTAATAATCCTTCTCCTTCATTAGTAGTCTCTTGGAAGTTTGTATATTCTTCTTCTTTTGAAGTATAAGAAACATCCTTTACTCCTTCAATTTCTCTTAATTTGATTTCAATTTCTCTCTGATCTATTAGTTTAATATCGTCTTTTAAGAACACTTTAATTTCAACTTTATTTTGAACACTTTCAATTCCTTTATTTATATTGCTTGCAACAAGTAAAAATATACCCAAAACAAAGAATGTTATAAGAACTGTAACTATAGATGCAATACTTATTGTTTTATTTCTTTTTAAACTTATAAAAGCATCTTTAATATAATAGGTTATAGTATTAATTTTCATCTCCGTACTTACCTCTTTTCTCGTCTCTGACTATTTCTCCCTTTTCAATAGCTATAACTCTTTTTTTCATGTAGTCAACAATTTCTTTAGCATGAGTAGCCATTAAAACAGTAGTTCCAGATTTATTTATATCGTCAAGTAACTCCATAATTTCCATTGATGTATCTGGATCAAGGTTACCTGTAGGTTCGTCCGCAATTAATACTGAAGGATTATTAACTAATGCTCTTGCAAGAGAAACCCTTTGCTGTTCCCCTCCTGATAACTCATTAGGAAACATTTTATATTTATGTGATAATCCAACTAATGAAAGAACCATTGGTACTCTTCTTCTTATTTCTTTTGGTGATGCTTCTACAACTCTCATTGCAAATGCAACATTTTCATATACATTAAGGCTTGGTATTAATCTAAAATCCTGAAACACCATTCCGATTTTTCTTCTATAATAAGGAACCTGTTTTCTAGTAATTTTTGACAAATCCTTATCAGCAACAATTACCTTTCCATTAGTAGGTTCTACTTCCTTCAATAACATTTTTATAAATGTAGACTTACCTGCTCCACTAGGACCAACTAAGAATACAAATTCACCAGCTTCTATTTCAACATTAACATCTGACAATGCTTTTACATTTTTATCATATATTTTAGATACTCCTCTAAATTCAATCATAGCTCGAACACTCCTTTTTGATTTGTATATCTTGCAAATTCATTGCAAAACCTACAAAATCAATTATAACATAAGAATAGTTTCATATGTTATACAATTTTATTAAATATATATTTCTCATCGTATTTTTTTACAATTTTATTATTGTATTTTTTTACTATAAATCTTCTAATTTACAATTAGTTCTTTGATAATTGACAATTAAAATATAAATTTTCATAATAATTCTATATATGTTTCAATTAACATTAATAAAATATTAACAAGATTTCTTTGATATTTTGCATATATCAACAAAATTTTAGTCTTGTATTTGATGTAATTTATTTCAAAAAATATATATTATGTGAATGTTCAACGTATAATCATAATTTTAATCCTGTTTTATATCTTTAAATCCTTCTCCTAAAACTTCATGTACTTCTCCAACTGCAATAAATGCTCTTTGATCAATATCTTTTATATATTTCTTAAGTTTTATAAATTGATTTCTGCTTACAACAGCATATAAAACATCATTTTCTATATTAGTATATGCTCCTTCTCCTTTTAAAAAAGTACATCCCCTATCAAGTTCATCCATTATAAAACGACTTATTTTTTTATTTTCTCTGCTTATTATGAAAATACTTTTACATGAATTAAATCCTTCAATAAACCTATCTACAAGTATCCCAAGTAAAATAACACTCAATATTGCATATAAACCTAAATCAACGCCAAAAACAACAGCACTTGCAAATGTTATTATAAAATCAACAACCAAAAGTGACTTTCCTATATCTAGATGAAAAAATTTATTTAATATTTTTGCTAAAATATCTGTTCCTCCAGTGGATGCATTTTCATTAAATACTATAGCCATTCCAACAGCTGAAATTATAGTTCCAAAAATAGTTGCCATAATAATATCTTTTGTTATGGCTGCTGGATTTAAAAACTTTTCAATTCCCCATAAAATTACTGATAATCCTAAACTCGCGTAAATCGTCTTAAGACCAAAATTTCCATCAATAAATACAAATGCTACTAAAAATAAAAGAACATTCATTATTAATGTGATTAGCCCTACAGATAATTTAGGGAAAACAGCATTTACTACAATTGCAGCACCTGTTACTCCTCCTGCTGCTAAATTATTTGGAGCAAAAAAATATTCTACTGAAATGGCAACAAGAATAATTCCAAATGTAATTGTAAAATAACTCTTTAAATCTTTTGTACTCATATTATTATTTCCTTTCGTGTATAAATGTTTTTCAATTTATAGTGCTCTTAATTAGTTTTTTCTCATACAAAAGAAGTTTATGCAGTTAATAATGCAAAAAACTACAGAGACTGAATTTATAAAAATTCTTTCTCTGTAGTTAATTTTATAATCGATGCATATATATTAATTTAATTTTATTTCTTTAATGATATAGCTCTCTTTGCACTATTTACAATAGCCTCAACAGTTAAACCATACTTTTCTAATAATTGATCTGGTTTTCCACTTTCACCGAATGTATCTTTAATACCAACTTTTACAACTGGAACTGGATATTCTTCAGTAACAGCTTCTGCAACAGCTGATCCTAATCCTCCGATTATACTATGTTCTTCAGCAGTAACTATAGCACCAGTTTCTTTTGCAGCTTTAACTAATAGTTCACTATCTATTGGTTTTATTGTATGTATATTTATTATTCTAGCATTTATCCCTTCTTTTGACAATTCTTTCTTAGCTTCTAATGCTAATTGAACCATCATACCTGTTGCAACTATTGTCACATCGCTTCCTTCTGCTAGTGTAACTCCTTTTCCGATTTCAAATTTATAATTTTCTGCATCATTTATAGTTTCAACAGCTAATCTTCCCAATCTTACATAACATGGTCCATCATATTCTGCAACAGCTAATATTGCAGCTTCTGTTTCCACTGCATCAGCTGGATTTATAACAGTCATATTTGGTATAGATCTCATTAATGAAATATCTTCAACAGATTGATGAGTTGCACCATCTTCTCCAACAGTTAATCCTGCATGTGTTGCACAGATTTTAACATTTAATTTAGGATAACATATAGAATTTCTGATTTGTTCAAATGCTCTTCCTGCTGCAAACATTGCAAATGAACTTGCAAATGGTATTTTACCACAAGTTGCAAGACCTGCTGCAACACCCATCATATTTCCTTCTGCTATACCCATATTTATGAATCTTTCAGGAGCAACAGCTTTAAATTCTGCTGTTTTAGTTGATTTTGAAAGGTCTGCATCTAATACAACAACCTTGTCATTTATATTTGAAAGTTTTACTAACGCTTTACCATAAGCCTCTCTAGTTGCTATTTTATTTCCCATTAGTTTTCCCCTCCAATTTCCTTAAGTGCTTGCTCACATTGTTCTTTATTAGGAGCAGTTCCATGCCATCCAGCTTGGTTTTCCATAAATGAAACACCTTTTCCTTTTATAGTGCTACATACTATAGCAGTTGGCTGACCTTTTGTTTCTTTTGCTTTTTTTATAGCTTCTCTTATTTCATAATAATCATGTCCATTAATCTTTAAAACATTCCATCCAAATGCTTCAAACTTTTTATCTATAGGACCTGGGTTCATTACATTTTCTATATTTCCGTCTATTTGTAATCCATTGTTATCTATAAATGCAGTTAAATTGTCTAATTTATAGTGGGCAGCTGACATAGATGCTTCCCAAACCTGACCTTCTTCAAGTTCTCCATCACCTAAAATTGTAAATACTCTATATGACTTATTATCAAGCTTTCCAGCTAAAGCCATACCTACAGCTGCTGAAATACCTTGACCTAATGATCCAGTTGACATATCTATTCCTGGAAGATCATTCATATTAGGATGCCCTTGTAGTCTTGAATTAATTTTTCTTAATGTATTTAATTCTTCTACATCAAAATATCCTCTTCTTGCTAATGCACTATATAATGCAGGTGCTGCATGACCTTTTGATAATACAAATCTGTCTCTTTCTGGATTTTTAGGATTCTTTGGATCTATGTTCATTTCATCAAAAAATAGAACTGACATTATGTCTGCTATTGATAATGATCCACCTGGATGTCCTGATGCTGATTCTGTAAGCATTGTTACGATATCTTTTCTTATTAGCTTAGAAATGTTTTCTAGCTCTTGTTTATTTTTCATTGCTGAACCCCCTAGTAAAAAATTAAACTTCTTTGAATTGTTTTTTGCTTTCTACATTGTAACATAATATTTTTATTTTGTATATACTATTTATAATTGTGATATACTTTTATTAAACTTCGTCTCTAAAGAATAACACAAAAAGAGTTATATAGTATACTATATAACTCTTTTTCTTATTTATTCATTTAATATTTAAGCTTTAATAAAAATCTTCTCAATTTAAGATAAATTCAGACTAATAGAAAGAGCTTTATTAACTTTTTTCATATCAGCTTCGGTCATATGTCCTATTTTTTCTTTAAGTCTTCTTTTATCTAAAGTCCTTATCTGTTCCAATAAAACTACTGAATCTCTGTTCAATCCATATTCTTCAGAAGATATTTCTACGTGTATAGGCAGCTTAGCTTTATTTATCTGAGATGTTATTGCTGCCACAATGACAGTTGGACTATATCTATTTCCTATATCATTTTGTATTATAATTACAGGTCTTATACCTCCCTGTTCTGATCCAATAACCGGACTTAAATCCGCATAAAAAATTTCCCCTCTTTTTACCACAATGTTTGCCATCTTTAATAATCACACTCCGCAAATCCATGCCTCATACTCATTAACATCGTCTAACATATATTCAGAGCCCATCATAGAGTACTCTAGATTTATTTCAGCCATTTCAATGTAACCTTTTTTCATTATTTCTTCAAATTCTTCTGAAATATCTTCATCAATATATTGTATTAATGATTTCTTATTAACTCTACTACTTTTTTCAATTTTATCATTTATTTTTAACTGCTTTATTTTCTTAAAATTCATAATTGACATCATTGCCTCCACAGACGAAATTTTTTACCCATTCTCTATCTATGATTATATTACAATTTATGTCAATTTGTCAAAAATCCTATAATATTTTATACAAATTTAATGTACAATTTTATTGAATTTTGTAAGTACCTCCAAAAAACGTGCATATATTATGTATTAAACACTCTTATAAATTCTTCAATGTTAATAATTTAAGACATTTAATTTATTATTTTTATTAAACATCTTTAGTTTATCCCTAAATTAATCTGCATGTAACCTCAAATTTTCTCAATAAATATTAAAATATTTTTTCATCAGAGTGCTTATCTGTTTTAAAGTTTTTATATGATATAATAATTCTTTCCTTGTCATTATCATCAAATATCCTTAATAATACTGGACACTTATTTTTCTTATCAATATAAAACTCACCCTTATCAATATGTCTATTTCCCTTTGGATAATCTATTGTCATTTTTATATATTCATTGTCTGACCATTCAGGCTTTATTACCTCAAGATGACTACATATGTAATCTTCTCTGCATAGAATATTTTCTATAAAGGCCAATGGGTATATTTCATCTATATTTTTATCAATTGTGTAATCTTGTCCTTCTTTTTTTATCATCAGTATATCTGACCCTGTGTAAATTTTTACTCGTCCATCTTCATCCTTAAACTCTACTCTCATACCATCATCTTTGTTATAATATTGTATCGTGTTTTCCTTGTATTCTCCCTTTGAGTTTATAAAAGTGTACTCAACATCACTGCTGTATTCTTTTGTTGTTTGCAGATATTTAACAATATCCTCATTGGATGGTATTACTGCTTTCCTGGTGATAATGATAAATGCAACAATACATATAGGTATTAAAATCCACACCCATAACAAACCTTTAAACTTATTCCTTAAATCCATGGGTCCTCCAAGATTTATTACTACCTTATTATTATTATGAAACTCAAAATGCTTTTATTCTTCATCTAAACAAATATCATTAATAATCCTTGGCATTTCTGCAATAATATCTCTAGCATTCAATATGTAATGTTGCTGACTTAATTTATCTGCTATATATCCATGAATATACGCTCCAATAAGAGCAGCATTTAAAATACTTGTTTTTTGTGCAATAAACGAATTTATTATTCCTGTTAAAGCATCTCCCATTCCTCCAGATGCCATCTTGCTATTTCCAGTAGTATTTATATAAGTATTACTACCATCAGTTATTATTGTATTATATCCCTTTAACAATATTATTACTCCATACTTTTGAGCGAATTTAACAGCTGTCCTTATTCTGTCTTCCTCAACTTCCTTAATAGTTATTCCTAAAAGTCTTGCCATTTCTCCAGGATGAGGAGTTAGAACAGCTCTGCCTCTAATTTTTTCTAACATATTTTTATTATTAGCGAGAATTGTTATTCCATCAGCATCAATGACTAATGGACATTTACTGTTATCAATAACTTTCTTTAGTATATTTTCTTCATAAGGTCCAGTTCCAAATCCTGGTCCCAAAGCAATTGAATCTGATTTTTTTATAATTTCATCAAATTTATTATCATCACATGAAATAGTCATTGCTTCTATAAGCTTTTCAGACAATATATTTTGTATTCCTTTATTACATGCCAAAGTTACAAGTCCTGCTCCTGATCTTATTGTACATTCTGTTGTGATATATGCAGCACCTGTAAATCCTACACTTCCAGCAACAATCAATGCTCTTCCATAATCACCTTTATGACCATATAATTTTCTTAAAGGAATAAGTTTTCTATATTCAGAACTATTTAATATATATATATTATCACTATTATGTCTTTTCACCTCTGATGGAATTCCTATAGATATTACTTTCAAATCACCAATCAAATCAAATGCACTATAATTCAAAAATCCTTTTTTTATTGATTCAAATGTATATGTTATATCAGCTCTGACAGCTCTGTCTATTTCAATTCCTAAATTACAGTCAAGACCAGATGGTACATCTATTGAAACTGTGAATTTACTGTTTTCATTGATCAGTTCTATTATTTTTTGAATCCACGACTCAAGTTTTCTATTCAATCCAACTCCAAAAATACTATCAACTGTAATATCATACCTCTTAAGTTCCTCAACGAACTTATCTGAAATATCTTCTATTCCTCTTATATATGATATATTTTGATTGCCAATAATTTTAGTAAGTATATTGAAGTTAATCTTAAAATCTCCACTATAATTATCATCTTTGCTTATAATTATCACTTTAACTTTTTTCCCATAAACAGCAAGATGTCTTGCTAAAGCTAAACCATCTCCTCCATTATTACCCTTTCCACATAATATCAGAAATGTTTCACCTCTATTGCATATATCTTCAAAAATCCCTCGTGATGCATTTTCCATTAAAACAATGCTTGGTATTCCATATTGATTTATAGCTTCTGCATCCATACTTCTACATTTATCCCTGCTTAATACTTCTATCATTTTAATTCCTCCATAACTGCATAAGCTATTGCATCTGTCTTATTATGTGAAATGCTTATGTAAATACTAATATCTCTTGTATTTAATACTTCATATACTTTATCACTTAAATTCACTATTGGTTTACCTAAATCGTCTCTCAATATTTCAATATCCTTCACTCCAAAACTTCTAAATCCTGTTCCAACAGCTTTGCTTACAGCTTCTTTTGCTGCAAAATTTCCCGCTATCACTTCACTTTTGAAGTTTCTTTCTTTAAACATTTTTATTTCATTATCTGTAAATACTTTATTAATAAAGCTTTCTGTTCTTTCAACTGCTCTTTCTATTCTTTCAATTTCTATAATGTCTGTTCCAATTCCAATAATCAAATTTATCGCCTCACTTTAGTAATATATTACCACATGAAGAATAAAAATAATTATCTTTTATATCAATATATATTATTAATTGCCCATTAAACTTCTAAAAAGCCGCCTTATAGGAAAATTCATCTGCATAACATCCTATAACATCTATCAAATGAATTGGTGATAGTTTATTTCTGTACAATTTTTCAAGTATTTTTATAACTTTATACTTTTTATATGAAATCATTCTAATCTTATCTCTCTCTATATTTATATTTTTCACACCAACATAATCTTTTCTTTCTATTTCTATTCCATATACAGTCATTCCCCTATAATCGGATTTTATTAACCTGTAGAAATAATCAAATTCTATTCCTTCAGCACCATTTTTACATTGGTATTCTTCTACAATATTCATAATTCTCAACCCCTAAAAAAATCTTATAATAAAATCTTACCACACATATAAATTAGAATATGTCAAAGAATGTACATCATCAAAAAAAATCGTACTTTCTTTATTGACAATAAAGCCTTTTCCGTTTTGTTTTACAACATTATTTCTTCTTTGCCTATTAAAGTATTATATTTTTATTGTCGAATTCATAAATTATTAATCAAATATAATCTACATTTTTTTTTAATTCACACAAATAAAAAAAGAGTTCACACGAACTCTTTTTTTACCTCATAATCTCTTTTTTTATTAAACCATAATTGAAAAACGTTTTAGATATCGTTTACATTTTTATTATATCATATTTTTTGAAATTTGCAAGCTTTTTTCATATTTTATTTATTTTTTCTCTTTTATACATTAAATGTAATATTTTCCTTGTGATTACCATATTACATTGTTTTTTATATTTATGCAATGTTTATTTAAAATAATTAAAAAAACACTGCAATATAATATTTTTTGTAATACATTTAACAACTTTCATTTACATAATCTTGGTTTTTTCTTTTTGTACTTATAAATTTGAAATCCTCTGCCACTACTTCAGCTATGTATCTCTTTATTCCATCTTTCCCTTCATAGCTTCCTGTCCTTAACCTTCCACTTATAGTTATAATACTTCCTTTTTGAGTATATTTGCATATAACTTCAGCTTTTTTCCCCCATACAACTATATTAATAAAATCAGCTTCTCTTGTTCCATCAGGCATTTTAAAATTTCTTTGAACC
The DNA here is from genome assembly GCF_934754915.1 of uncultured Clostridium sp. Classification (GTDB taxonomy): domain Bacteria; phylum Bacillota; class Clostridia; order Clostridiales; family Clostridiaceae; genus Clostridium. The sequence goes on along the minus strand of NZ_CAKVKB010000008.1, from coordinate 19,733 downwards.
GCTATAGTAAAGCGTGTGTATACCTTATCCTTATTTTCATTCTGTCTTAACTCTGGATCTTTTATTAAATATCCTAACAAGATTATTTTATTCATTTACATACCTCCACAGTAATTTTATTCTTTTTAATTTATATCCATAAAAAGGAATATTATACATGAGATATATAAATAATTAATTCTCATCACTCCAATCTTTTTTGTTTTATCTGAGCCATAACACAATTAATCTCTACTCCTAAAATAAATATCATTGATACTAAAAACAGCCATGTCATTAATATAAATACAGCACCAAGACTGCCATAAAATCTTGAATAATTACTAAAATTATTTATATAAAAAGAAAAAGCAAAAGACACCACAATCCATCCTATTGTACTAAAAACAGCTCCTGGTATGACTTCTTTTAACCTTAATTTTTTTGCTGGTGCAAACATATATATAAATGCAAAAATAAATATCATTACAATAAATGCAAAAGCGTACCTGAACATATTCCATATAAATATTATAATTTTATAAAAAGGTATCCGTGTTATTACATATGAACCTATTACATTTCCAAATACAAGCATTGATAACGCTAAAATTATAATTATTGCAAGAGCTAGTATTCCAATCATCGATACTATAGATCTTTTTATAAGAGACCTGCTTTCTTTTAATCCATATGCTTTATTTATTCCTTTAATTATTGCCCTAAATGCAGAAGATGATGTCCATATCATCAACAGCACTGATACTCCTAATAATCCAGTACGCTGACTATCTACAACTTCTGAAATAATTGATTTTGTCAAATCAACTATGCTTTTAGGCAGAAGTGCGTTTAAATTTTCCAATACTTCCACTGAACTTAAAGGACTAAATCCAATAAGCGTCACTAAAAATATCATAAATGGAAAAAATGATAATATTAAATAATATGCAAGCTGAGATGATAACGCAAAAACATCATCTCTCTTTATTTTTATTATAAGATGTATAAGCAGGTTTATCTGACGTCTTATTTGAACTTTTAACCTTTTCATTTAATCACCATATTTCTATAATTGCAATTAGTAAGTGTATATTCCAATTATCAATTGTACAATTAATAATTGACAATGGAGAGTGAAATCTTTTAAGGATTTCTTTAATTAATAATTGTAACATACATATCTATATAATTTCTGATTTATATCCAAATACAATGTAATTTAAATATAAATACACATATAACATTTTTATATTTAAATCTCAGAATACATCATATACTATATGCTACTCTTATTTCAAGCATAATATTCCAAAGTCACTTATCTGAAGCAGCCAATTGTCTTTAATAGAAATATATATATATGTTCTAATCATAACACTACATAATAATTTAAAAATCTTTCAATTATTTTATCATTATCAATTGCAATATATAATAAAAACTATCATAAAAATAAAGCTTAACTTTAAATTTATGATAGTTCATTTTAATTTTCAAATAAATATCCAGAAAAAATCAGCAAACCTGCACAAGCTATATTAAAAGTTATTATTATCTGAACACATTGAAACCACTTTTCTTTTTTATGTTTTTTATAAAATTTTGACTTTCTTTCATAAATATCTGTCAAAACCAATACTATTCCTTGATATAATCCATAAATTATATAATATGATGTTATTCCATGCCAGAATCCCATTACAAGCATAGTTACCATTTGTGCTACATGAGATGCATGTATTCTATTTTTGAATATTTTTTTTCTTATAAAATTTAAAACTAATCTAGAATAAATATAATCTCCAAACCATTTCGATAAAGAAATATGCCATCTATTCCAGAATTCTTTCATGCTTTTGCTTAAAAATGGCATATTAAAATTTTCAGGTGTCTTTATTCCTAATAAATAACTTGTCCCAACAGCAAAAGCACTATATCCTGCAAAATCAAAAAATAAATACATACTATATGCATACATATAATTTATGGAATGATATAAAGTTATATCTTTAGGTATTTTGTCCATCCACAAGTTGCTTACTAATGCTGCTATACAGAACTTATATAAAATACCTTTTAAAATATGTTCAATTCCTCCATAAAAATATACTTGAACATATTCTTCTTTATCAATTTTATTTTTTGAATCCTTAGTAAATCTTCTAAATCTATCTATAGGACCACAGCTTAATGTTGGTGCAAAAATAATAAAATATATTAAATCACCCAAATTAAGTTTATCAATACTGCCATCATATATTTCAATAACTATTTGAATAATTTTAAAATTAAGATATGATAATCCTATAAAACCAACAGCACCAATTTTAGTCAATGGTGTTATTTTTAAAATTATTACAGGCATCATACATAATATGAGAGCCAGAAAATATATATATTTATTTTCTGTATGTTTCCTTATTATAAAATATATCTTTGCAATAAAAATTTCTCCTATTAAGAAGATACCAAATAGTAATAATCCAGCTTGCGAGGATTTTATCGCTCCTAAAAAATCTCCCTTAGAAATACATTCAAATGCATCATTTACATTCCATCCCATAATTAATAGAACCATAACTATAGAAAAGAATATTCCATAATTTTTTATTGATTTCCCTCTAAAGCCTAAAATAACAGCTGGTATTAACATCAACATTAATATATACAGATAAAAATAGCTTCCATACTCTTCTAACGCCATATTACTCGCTCCAAAATTCATTATTTATATGTGTCAATCCATCATTATATATGTTGCAAGATTAAAATTATATCTAAAACTTATCTAACAAAAAATATCAAAGAAATCTTGGAAAGATTTCATCCTTCATTAGCAATTGTTCATTGTATATTGTCAATTGCAACATATACATATATTGAATTAATTAAAACTGGCTATAAACAAAAGGTATATCTGAAGCTGAATAAAAAAAGTATACAAACAATGCTAATGAAATTGTCACTGATAATAAAACAGTCCTTTTAAAATCTCTATTTTTAATTAAAGTGATTATAAATTCCTTCACTTACTTTCAGCCACCCTTCTTTTCCAAGATGCATAGTATCAACTAAAAATCCCTGTTCATAATCATGTTCTCTTAAATCAAGAACATCAAGACCATGCTCTCTACACAGCTTGTCAATCTCGTTATAATAACTATTTCTTTCATTCTTATTTAATCCAAGATAATCATAGTACCATCCGTTAACTGGAGGCATTATTATATATGGTTTTATATTTAAATCATCACATACACTTAAAAAGAATTTAAAGTCCTCCATTTCCACTGATGACAGCAAATCAGAATCTTTCAAATACCCATTAAGATAATCTAAGTGATCTTTTATGTTTTTATTGTAATATTCATCTTTTAAATGAAATTCATTAGTAGACTCAAGTTCTTCCTCTTCTTTATTTAACTTACTTTCTTCTTCATTCCAATCAACTTCTTGTAATTCTGTATCTTGTTTCTTTTCTGGCAATTTCTTCATTTCTTCATAAATAAGTGCCTTATCCTTAATTTTTGAAAGCCAGTTACTTATCTTATAGTATGGACTCATAACAAACATAAGTAACTTTTTCATACAATTTGAATCAGAATATAGATATGCATAAAGGGCTTCTGGCTGATATTTATCGGTCTGTTCTAAAAGCGAATAAACTCTCTTTGCATAATACTGTTTATTTTTTTCACTAATATTAGGATTGTTTAGAAAATTATAAAACTGCATTTCTGAAAAATTTGCTGCAAATTTATCAGCTTTTACACCATCCGAATTATCAAACCATTGAAGTGAAATTATATATGCTATTTTTTGATCATCTTTCAAATTTCCTCCGCCTATATAAGCTGTCTGTTGTAAATTTTGAACATACCCCCTTCCAAAGCAACTCACATTATATTCAGCCCCTTTTACAGGAAATAAATTTATGCTATTCTGTTCAACATTGATTGACATTTCTGATGATCCAAACAAAAACAAATTATTTTCATCATCAAGAATATCTTTTGCAATTATGCTGCTGTCCTTAATGTAATCACCATATTCCTTTCCATATTGTGAAAGATCCTTGGTTGTTTTTAAATAACTTATCTGCGCATTTAAAAATTGGTCAATAGCAATTACTACTCCAACAACTATAGATATTACAATAAGAAAACTCGTTTTTCTCTTCATATTAAACTCTTCTCCCCGTAAATATTTATGGCTATTGTAAATAATTTAATTTCCTTTTCAAGAAATATTATGCTACTGTCATATGTCAGAAATATGACAGCAGAAAAAAATATTCTTTAAAATGTACAATGTACAAAAACAGCAGAAAAATTGTCTATATTACAATCTTTCTGCTATCATAGTTGTTATTATATTATAGCTTATAGATCTTATCTCTGTTATTAACTACATTTTTAGTAGCATTTCTTGTATCATAAACAACCTTAGCTCTTCTAACTATTTCTTCATAGTCATAACAGCTATGATTAGTAGTGATAACTACAATATCAGAATCATCTATAACTTCTGTCCAATCTACTGAATGATAAGTCTTATCTTTATACTTAGAAACTGGACAATATGGATCATTAATCTTAAGATCAGCACCATTCTTTTCTAATAATTCAATTACTTTAAAAGCTGGTGATTCTCTATAATCATCTATATCATTTTTATAAGCAACACCCATTAATAGAACCTTTGCCCCATTTAATGCTTTCTTGTGCTTATTTAATATTTTCATAACATTATCTAATACAAATTCAGGCATTGAATCATTAATTTCTCCTGAAGTTTCTATCAATCTTGTGTGATAGTCATATTCTTTAGCTTTCCATTCTAAGTAGAAAGGATCTAATGGAATACAATGACCTCCTAAACCTGGACCTGGATAAAATGGCATAAATCCATATGGCTTAGTCTTAGCTGCATCTATAACTTCCCATACATCTATTCCCATTCTATTACAAAGTATAGCCATCTCATTAGCTAAACCTATGTTTATATTTCTGAATGTATTTTCTAATATTTTTTCCATTTCAGCTACAGCTGGTGATGATACAGTGTGTATATCCCCTTCTAATATGTTTCTATATAATGCTGCTGCAACTTCTGTACATTCAGGTGTACATCCACCTACAACTTTTGGTGTGTTTTTAGTGTTATATTGCTTGTTACCTGGATCTACTCTTTCTGGTGAGAAAGCTAAGAAGAAATCCTCTCCACATTTTAATCCGCTTTCTTCTAATATTGGCTTAAGAACTTCTTCTGTAGTTCCTGGATAAGTTGTACTTTCAAGTATTACAAGCATACCTTTATGTAGATATTGTGCTACACTCTTTGTAGATGAAACTACATATGATAAATCTGGCTGCTTATATAAATCTAATGGTGTAGGAACACATATACATATTGTATCTACATCTTTTACAAAACTGAAATCTGTAGTTGCTTTTAATGAACCATCTTTAACTAATTTCTTTAAAGTTTCATCAACTACGTCTCCTATGTAGTTTTTTCCTTCATTAACCATATTTACTTTCTTATCTTGAACATCAAATCCTATAGTTTGATATCCAGCATGAGCTTTTTCTACTGCTAATGGTAATCCTACATATCCAAGTCCAACTACCCCAACTTTAGCAGTCTTATTATTTATTTTGTCTAATAATTGTTGCTTTAACACTGACATGTTATACCTCCTGCAATCATGTAATTGAAATAATTATAATTTATATTATGAATTCAATATATATGTTCTAATAATAAAACCATACAACAATCAATGAAATTTCATAAAGATTTCATCATTCATTGTAAATTATTAATTGTACCTTGTTAATTAAATATATCTTTAATTACTCTTCACATTTAACATTATCATTATCTTTAGTATATTTTAAGCTACAAGCTGGACATACGGCTTTATTATTTTTATCAAAGTTAAGTTTTTCTCCACACTTACATACATAGCCTTTTACTCTTCCTGGATTCCCCATAACCAAAGCATAATCAGGTATGTTTTTAGTAACAACTGCACCAGCTCCAATTAATGCATATTTACCTATATTATGACCACATACAATTGTTACATTTGCTCCAATAGAAGCTCCCTTACCAATTATAGTATCTCTATATTCAGTTTTTCTTTCAATAAAACTTCTAGGATTTATTACATTAGTAAATACACAAGATGGTCCTAAAAATACATCATCTTCACATATAACGCCTGTATAAACAGAAACATTGTTTTGAATTTTCACACCATTTCCAAGTTTTACGCCAGGAGATATAACTACATTCTGTCCTATATTGCATCTTTCACCCATTTCTGAATTACTCATTATATGAGAAAAGTGCCATATCTTTGTTCCATCTCCAATTTTGACATTATCATCTACATAACTTGACTCATGTACAAAATAGTTTTTTCCCATAATTAACTCTCCTTATGCCTTTATTGAATCAATTATATAATTTATTTGTTCTTCTGTTAATTCTGGATATACTGGTATTGCAAAAGTTCTATGTGATAAATATTCTGCAACAGGCATATCTCCTTCTTTGTATCCTAAGTCAGCATATACCTTTTGTAAATGTAAAGGAATTGGATAATAAACTCCAGTTGCAACTCCCTTTTCTTTTAATTTATTCAACATAGCTTCTCTGTCATCACATTGCAATACATATTGATGATAAATAGGTTCATTTTCCTCTCTTACTGATGGAGCAACTACATTTGATTCTTTAAATGCTTCATTGTATATTTTAGCCACTCTTCTTCTTCCATTATTCCAGGAATCCAAATGTGGAAGTTTAACTCTTAATATAGCACCTTGTATAGCATCTAATCTTGAATTAAATCCAATCAAATAATTATAATACTTCAATGGATTATAAACTGTGTCATCTCCATCTTTTGATGTTTCCACTTCTTCTGTAATATTATTTAAAAGATTATATGCTTTCTGTCCTGTCTCTCCACTTCCATGAGTTCTTAAAGCTCTTGCAATAGTAGCTATATCATCATCATCTGTTACTATCATGCCTCCATCTCCGGCACATGAAAGATTTTTTGTTGGAAAGAATGAAAAACATGCAGCATCTCCTAATGTTCCTATCATCTTTCCTTTGTATTTAGCTCCTACAGCCTGACATGCATCTTCTATAACTTTCAAATTATGTTTTTTAGCAATTTCATTTATTGGATCCATATCTGCACTTTGTCCAAAAATATGTACAGGTATGATAGCTTTTGTTTTGTCTGTAATCTTTTCTTCTAATTTAGATGGGTCCATATTAAATGTATCTTTTTCAACATCCACAAAAACTGGTGTAGCTCCTACTGCTGAAATACATTCTGCTGAAGCAAAATAAGTAAATGTAGCAGTTATTACTTCATCACCAGGTCCTATTCCTAAAGATTTAAGAGCTATAACCAAAGCATCAGTTCCATTTCCAACTGATATTGCATGTTTAACTCCTATATATTCTGCAAATTCTTTTTCAAATTCTGTAATATTTTTACCCATTATGTAACCTGCAGAAGATAAAACTTCCTTAGTTACTCTATCTATATCTTCAGAAATAGATTTATATTGAGCTTTTAAATCAATTAATGGAATATTCATTTTCCTCGCTCCTTATGTTAACTTTTTATATGTCTTCACGATAAACTCCAGATGTCTTTAAATTCTTCATTATTAAGGCATCCTAAACTAACATGAATATTTTAACATACTTAATTAGATAAATAAACTTTTTGTAAAAATTAATATTTTTTAATAGGATACCATTCCAAAGGCAAAAGAGAACTATACTTGGAAGAAATATATCTATCATCAATCAGAAGAACCCTTCCTTTATCTGTTTCTGTTCTTATTACCCTTCCTGCTGCCTGTTGAACTTTATTTATACCAGGATAAACATATGCATAATCATATCCATTTTCATCAAAAAATTCTCTGCTTATTTCATTTTCCATTGCTATTTTAGGATATCCCACACCTATTATAATACTTCCTATAAGCTGCTCCCCAGGAAGATCAATCCCTTCTGAAAACATACCTCCCAATACACAAAAACCAAGAAGATTACTATTTTCTTTAAATTTCTGAAGGAATTCACTTTTATTATCTTCATTCATGTTTATTTCTTGTTTAATTAATTCAAATTTTTCTAATCCTGATATCTTTTCAATTTCACTCCAAAGCATATCCATATATGCATAAGATGGAGAAAAAATTATATAATTTCCCATATTTTCATTTACAAAACTGATTATCTTATTTATTACACTTGAAACAGTCTTAGTTCTATATTTATACCTTATATTTATAGGACTTAAAAAAACTTGAAGATTTTCTTTTTTAAAAGGTGATGGAAGTTTTAATCTATAACTTTCTTCAGTACCACCAAGCATATCTATATAATATTTTATTGGAGATAATGTTGCTGAAAATAAAATCGTTGAATAATTCTTTTCTAAATATTTTTTCAAATTTTCAGCTGGATTTATGCAGTATAAGGTCAATTTTACTTCCTGTGAATCTTTTTCCACACAGGTTACATAATTTGAATCATATAACTGAAGAATTGTATTAAAAGAATTTATATCAAAATATAATTGAAGAATTTCATCATACCCTTCAAATCTACTTCCCTTAACTAATATCGCTTCACTTTCCTTTAGATATAAGTTTAAATACTTAGAAAGTTCTTTGGGTGAGTCTTTTTCATAAAACCAAGTCAATTCTCTATGAACACACTCATTTCTTAGTTCTATAAAATAGCTGTTTATCTTTCCCAATATAGAATGAAGTTTTCTAAGTTTACCCTTTGTTATCTTTTTACAGCTTAAAATCTGATTTTTACTTAAAACCGATGAATACATCATCTTTGCTCTATCAACCAGATTATGCGTCTCATCTATAAGAACAATATTATCACTATTTTCTGTCATTCTGGTCAATGATACTCTTGGATCAAACATATAATTGTAATCACATATTACACAATCACAATACATACTTATATCTAAAGATAATTCAAAGGGACACATCTCATATTCATAAGCATATTTGTGAATCACTTCCATAGAAATGCCTTCTTGTTCATTTAATATTTTTGAGATAACATCATTTACTTTGTCATAATATCCCTTTGCATATATGCATCTTTCAGGATTGCAATCAAACTCATCATTGATACATGATTTTTCTTTAGCTGTCAATGCTATACTTTTAAATTTCAATCCTTTATTTCTCAATTTGTCAAAAGTTTCTTTTGCAACTTCTCTGTTTATTGTCTTTGATGTAAGATATATTATTCTTCCACCCATGCCTTCTCCCAAAGCCTTAACTGCTGGAAAAATAGTTGATATGGTTTTTCCGATTCCTGTAGGTGCCTGTGCAAATAATATTCCCTTTTCTTTAATTGTAGAATATACAACATTTATAAGTCTTTTCTGTCCATTTCTATATGCTTCAAATGGAAACATAGTTTTCTTTATTGATTTATTTCTTATTTTCTGTAAATTCCATATAAAAAGTTTAAACTTTTCATATTTTATTAATACTTCTGATGTAAATTTTCTCAGTTCTTCTGTAGTATAAACACGTTCAAAACTTTTTACTTCATCTGTTTCAAGCTGAACATAAGATAACCTTATAGAAATTTTATTCAAATCATTATCTAATGAATAAATTAGAGCATACACTTTTGCCTGTGCCCAATGTACTTCATTAGAATCATCAATCTGAGAAAAACTCCTGTATGTAGATTTTATTTCTTCTATTATTGTTTTTCCACTTTCAATTATTATTCCATCAGCTCTTCCTTCAATTTTTATAATACTGTTTTCCATTTCAAATTCATGACTCAAAAAAACTTCCTTTTCATATGAAGAATATCTGTTAGAATTATCTTTTTGAAGTTTCTGATGTGCTTTAGTTCCTTCTAAAGCCCTTGCTGAAGTTCCTGAAAAACGGTTATCTATATCTCCTTTTAAAAGAACAAATTCAACTAAATTTCTTACAGATTCCTTTATAAAAATTTTATCCATGAAAATACCTCTTTAAATAAAAAAACACTTACCTTAATGAATCCTTCTAAAATATATTATGCATTTTTCGGTTTATATACCCTGTAAGTACATAAAAACAACTACAGCATAAAATCCTTACAACATTTTTTATGAAATACTTAGTTGTATTATTAAAATATATTTTAATTCTAAATTCATTAAATTAAGTGTATAGTAATTTCTTAAAATCATCATTTATATTAAATATTTTATTCAGTATGATAGTCATTAACCAACCTTTGAACTAGCTTTTTGATAATACTTGCCTGTGATATAAGAGACAATACTAATAAAAATATTTTTATTCTTTCTTCATCTTTTTCTTGAAGATTAAACTCTTTTATCAATTGTTCCAGTTTTTCTTCACTTTCTACTGAAGTTACCAAATAATCATCTAAACTTTCTTCTTGTATTTTTACAAAGGCTTTATATGCTTCTTCCCACGATAATATATCATCACTTCTATCATTTATTTGATTAAATGCTAAACTAAAAACTTTTTTTATTTCTTCTGTTGTTAATACAGGTCTCATATAGCTAAGAAGTACCAACTGTATAAGATGCATCTTAGTATACCCTCTTTTTTTCCCATCTTCCGGTTTTGTAATAACTTCACTCTTAGTATAATTTTGAACTATATTATTAGTAAATTTTTCATTATCAAACTTATCATTTAAGTAATCTATAACCTGGGATAGAAATAGATCATATTTTGGTAGATCATCATATGAAATTGAACTATTTTTTGACATCTCTTCTACTAACTTTTTTATATATTCAGAATCAAACTTTCTTTTCATACTTGCGCCTACACTTCCTTATACTATATTTATTATTTATTATATAGTATACATGAACTTATTACAAGTTAATTTTAACATCATACTTTAAGATGCATAAACTTCAAAGTATACCAATAACATTTTAATTATATCACAATTATTTTCCTTATTATTCTATTTTTACCTTTTTATTATTACAATCTTTTTTATTTTTATTTTTATATTTTTTTCAAAAAAATATCTATTTTTTGTAATATGTCGACATTTTGTTTTGAGTTTTCTATTTTTTTCTCTTTGAAAATATATTAATTACTTTTATACTTGTATTTGTAAATTTTTTATCAATTTTTATAAAAATATCACCTAGTACTATTCATGATTTTGCTCTAAATATACTATTTAAGCCACTATACAAGTTTTTTAATATCTCAAATTTTTATAAAAAACACTATTGACTTTTCTAAAATATGGTAGTATATTTTATTTATGATGTTTATTAAAGTTGAAATTTGTAATTTCTTATATAGAAATCGAAATATTTATTGACTTTATATTACATACTTGGTAATATAGCATTGTAGAATGTCGAATTGTGTAATTAGGAGGAATTTTTTTATTATGAAATCAACAGGTGTAGTAAGAAGAGTAGACGAATTAGGAAGAATAGTAATTCCTATAGAATTAAGAAGAACTTTAGATATAGCAGAAAAAGATGCTTTAGAAATATATGTAGATGGTGAACAAATAATCTTAAAGAAATATGAACCAGCATGTATATTCTGTGGCGATGCTAGAGATGTTATTAACTACAAAGGTAAAAACATCTGTCAAAAATGTTTTGAAGAAATGAAAAACAGATAATACATAATATAATTTAATATCATGTAACAAATTAAAAGTGGGGCCGTTGCACAAAAATCAAGTTATACAATATATAGTATTAAACGACTTATTTAATATACTATATATAGCATTTGAATTTCTTAATGCGACAGTCCCACTTTTATTGTATGTAGATATTTGATAATTATAATTTTATATATCCCTAATCAATATATAGTATTTACTCTCGCCTGTGACATACTATATATTAAATTAACTTTAGTATTTATACTTATACAAAAAACCTTCATATATGTTATAAAATTAAAATTATATTCAATTTTTCTTTGATAAATATAAAATCGTGTAAGATTTCTTTCTTCATTGTCAACTGTATATTTATAATTAAAACATATATCTTAATTAAATTAAAAATATTACGTTTCAAGCTTTTAAAAAATCATATAAAAATCTGATTTGCTCAAAAATCAGTAATTTTATATATTAGTTGAAAATTTATAAACTTCATTTTTAGGAAGTTCCCTATCTTTAGCTACAAGTTTTATAGCTTCTTTTTTATTTATTCCTTCATTCATATATTTTAAAATATGTTCTTCAATGGATAAATTTACCCACTCCTGTTTTTTCTCTTCTTTTATATCTTCAAGCTTCTTGCCTTCCAAAACAAGTACAAATTCACCTCTTGGTTTGTTATCTGCAAAATGATTAACAGCTTCACTTAATTTTCCTCTAAAAATCTCTTGATATAATTTTGTAAGTTCTCTACATACAGCTATATTTCTATCACCAAATGTATCTAATAAATATGATAATGTATCCAATAATCTATGTGGAGCTTCATAAAAAATCAAAGTTTCTTGACTATTCAAAAGTTCATCTGTAATAACTTTTCTTTCTTTGTTTTCCCTTGGCAGAAATCCTCTAAATAAAAATTTAGTAGTATCAAGTCCAGAATAGACAAGGGCTGTTGTTATAGCTGTCGCTCCTGGCAATACTTCAAAATCAATATTTTCAGCTATGCACTTCTCAACTATTACACTCCCTGGATCAGATATTCCTGGTGTTCCAGCATCCGATACTATTGCAATATTTTTTCCTTCCTTAAGAAGGTCTATTATCTCATTTCCTTTTGACTGCTCATTAAATTTATGATAGCTGATTAGCTGCTTTTTTATTTCGAAGTGATTTAAAAGTTTTAGCGTCTGTCTAGTATCTTCTGCTGCAATTATATCACTGCTTTTCAAAACCTCTAATGCTCGCAGAGTTATATCTTTTAAATTTCCTATTGGTGTAGGTACCAAATACAATTTTCCATTGTCCATTTCTTATTTCCTCCCATATATTTTATCTATTTCTTCTGTATATTTCCCATTGTCATCATACACATATAGTGGCTCATCCCATTTCAAGTAAGCTCCTCCATCTCTCTGTCCTTCAACAAGCACTATATTAGGAGCCTTATTTACTTTTGGATGTATCATTTTCACCCTTTTAGGTTCAATTTTATACTTCCTCATCAATGTAAATATATCTGCAAGCCTTTCCGGCCTATGCACAATAAACATCCTTCCATTGTCCTTTAGCAATACTCTTGCTGCATAAATTACATCTTCTAAATTACACATAATTTCATGTCTTGCTATAGCTAATTTATCAAGAGGATTTAATATACCTGAATTATTAAGTTTATAAGGAGGATTTACAGTAAGAACATCAAATCTACCAAGTTTTTTTAAATCTTCAATATCCTTCAAGTCTAAATTTACAAATGACACCTTATCTTCAACGCAATTAAGTTTAGCACTTCTTTGAGCCATCTCAACCATGTCCTCTTGAATTTCAAGACCAATCACTTCCACTGGATTGTATTTTCCATATAATAAAAAAGGAATTATTCCTGTTCCAGTACATAAATCAATAACCCTATGTTTAGTTTTTACATTAGCAAAATCAGATAAAATTACTGCATCTATTCCAAATTTAAACCCTTCCTTTTTCTGTATTAAATTCAGTCCATTTAGCTGTAAGTCATCTAAATTTTCATCTTCGTTGACAAGTAATAAATTATTATTGCTCATTTCAATATCATCCTTTTTATTAATCTATGCCTTTTAATTTATAGTTTTATTCAATATAAAATTTTTAATACTAAAATAATACTAAAATTTTCTCAAAAAAGCTACTTCACAGACTGTATGTCTTCACTATTTTAAAAAATCGTCTCAAAATTTATCCCAAAATATAATTTCCTATAATTTTCTGTATAAGAACAAATTAACTGAATCCGCCCCTACTTCATGGATATCATTTTAGCAGCTTCACAATTCTTAATCCATTGTCATTGATATTAATATATTTTAGTTTAAAAAATTCTATACTTTTCTGCATAATTAAAAAGCCTCTTGCCAATATGGCACAGAGGCTGAATTTTCATATTTAACTTTTACCATTAACTATAATCTTATGTAAACTTAAAGTATTCTTCTTGCTGCATAAAATCTAGTTACTGGAGAAACTTTTACAACATCACCTGTTTGTGGCGCATGAATGTATTGGCCATTTCCAACATATATTCCAACATGTCCTGCATGTGGGAATACTAAATCTCCTGGTTGAAGTTGATCTTGGCTTACTGGAGTACCAACATTAATCTGTGAATATGTTGTTCTGCTTATATCAACTCCTGCTGCATGACTATATACATATTGAGTAAATCCTGAACAGTCAAAATTATCTGCACCAGTTGCTCCCCATACATAAGCCTTTCCTAAATGTTTATATGCTTCATTCAATATTGAAGATGCATTTCCTGAAGCTGCTGGAACATTAACTGATGAACTGTTATTTTTCTTTGAAGAAGATCCTCTATTTGGAGTACTAGCTGCAGCTGCTGCTCTTGCCGCTGCTTCTTCAGCTGATTTCTTATTACTATATGAAACCTTAGCTTTTTCTATCATATCATTTACTTCATTCTTCACAATTTCACTCTTAAGCTGATTATCTCTAATATTTCTTAATTGGTCAATTGCACTTTGAAGGTCTGAAGACGTACTATTAGAGTTGTTTATCACATCATATTGTGATTTAACAACTTCTCTTTCTAATTCTGATAAATATTCACTATCAAATTTGCTCTTTTCTTCTTTAGCCTCATTTACAAGACTTTCTTGTTCTTTCTTCTTTCCATCTAATTCACTTAAACTTGCTTGAACTTCTTTATTAAGTGCATCGATTTCGTTTTTCTTATCTTCTAATGATTTAATTTTAGTATCTAATTCCTCTTTTTTAGTTGTTACTTCTTCAATTGCTTCTTTATCTTTTCCAATTATTTGTGAAACAGCTTGAAGTCTAGTAAAGAAATCGCTTGTAGATTCTGATTCCAACAATACATTTAAGTAATTGAATTCTAAGTTACCAGATTTGTACATTCCACTAACTCTTTCACCTAAAGCTAAATCTAATTTATTAACTTCTTCTTTGCATTGTTCAATTTCCTTAGTAGTATTATCTATTACATTGTTAATATTAGTAATTTCCTTCTTATTTTTTTCTACTGTTACTTGTAATGGTTCTATTTGCTCATTTAAATTATATATCTTATCTTCAATATCTGCTATTTTTGCTTCTATTTCAGCATATTTACTTCTAGTTTCATTAAGTTTTGCATTATCTGGTGTTGCATACGCTGGTATAGTAGTACCTATAACAACAGCAGTCGCTAACATAACTGCCAGAATTCTTTTCTTCATTAATATTCGGTCCCCCCTTGAACCTTCCCTCCTTTTAATATCATAATTTCTTACACTATTATAACACTTTCCATAAATATGGACAACAAGCTCATTCTTCGAGATTTTAATTTATGTTTAGGATATCTAAAATTCTTCCCGTTTCCCCCTTTATCCTAGTTCATTCTCCCAAATAGTCATTTTAGCTTGATTTAACACATTATGTTATATATTATTTCAATTTTTTATTCGCATATATATTCCAATTAACAATGGACAATTAACCAATTAAGGATAAAATCTTTTCAAGATTTCTTTAATTATTATGTAGTTTTATTGGAATGTAAGTGTATATATATTTATTTATAAGTATTGACACACTTATAATATAAATATATAATGTTACTTGTCGTCGGGGTGTGGCGCAGATGGGAGCGCGCGTGCTTTGGGAGCATGAGGTCGCAGGTTCGATCCCTGTCACCCCGACCAATTTTTTAGGGACTATCGTATAAATTGCACTTAAATGCAATAAATAATACGGCAGCCCTTTTTTGCTATATAAAAATTAAAGTGGAGGTTATTATGTTACAAAATATAGAAGGTGCCATCTTTGATTTAGATGGAACTCTTGTGGATTCCATATGGGTATGGAGACAAATCGACAAAGATTATTTAAAATCAAAAGGACATGAGGAACCAGAAAATTTAAATTCAGAAATATGTCATATGAGTTTTACTCAAACTGCACATTATTTTAAAGAAAGATTTGATATTAAAGATTCAGTAGAATCAATTTTAAATGACTGGTACAATCTATCATATTTACATTACTCAAAAAATGTAAAATTGAAAGATGGTGCAAAAGAATTTTTAGATCAATTGAAAAAAAATAATATAAAAATAGCTTTAGCTACAAGTAATTCAACACCTCTTATAGAAGCCTGTCTTAAAAACAATAATATTTATGCTTATTTTGATTCAATAACAACCACAGATGAAGTATCTAACGGAAAAGATTGCCCCGACATTTATCTTCTTGCTGCCCAAAGAATCAATGTCAAACCTGAAAATTGTGTAGTATTTGAAGACATACTTCCAGCAATAAAAAGTGCAAAATCTGCAAATATGAAAGTTGTAGCCATGAAAGATGAACATTCTCTAAACGACGCTCCTGAAATCATCAAAATTTCAGATAAATACATAAGTTCCTACTTTGAACTCATGTAAAAATTAAAATGAGGATGTTGCACCTTTAAAGGTTGCACTATCCTCATTATTCATAGAAATTACTTTCTTTCTACGCCATATTTTCCTTCTAATTGTTTCAATAAATCTTCATATTTTTTATGTTGATTTTGCTTAATTAATTCATTTACAATGTTATTCTTAACTTCCTCAAAACTCTTAGAAGAACCTTCTTTCTTTGAATCAACTATTATTAAATGATATCCAAATTGAGTCTTAACTGGTTCACTAAGAACTCCTATTTCACTTTCAAAAGATGCTTTTTCAAATTCAGGAACCATCATTCCTCTTGAGAATTCTCCTAAATTTCCGCCTTGTTCTTTTGATGGACATTGAGAATATTTTTTTGCTGCATCTGCAAACGATAATCCATTATTTATTTCTTCTTTAACCTTATTAGCTTCTTCTTCAGTTCCAACTAATATATGTCTTGCTGAAACAGTTGGAGGAACTGCAAAAGCATCCTTATTTTCATCATAATATTTTTGAGCATCTTCATCTGTAACAGTAACATCAGATAATGCTTTATTCATAGCCATAGATGTTAAAACTTCTTTAGTTATGCTTTCAACTGTCTTCTTAAATTCTTCAGTTTTATCTAATCCCATTTCTTGACCAAATTTATTAAATAACTCAAAAGAAATTAATTGTTCTAATAATCCTTTTTTTGCTTCTTCTGAACCAAATGCTGCTCTTTGTTGTTCTGGATATCTTGAAATTAATGCATTTAAGTCGTTTTCTGTTATTTCATTTCCTGCTGCAATAGCTAAAACTTTATTTTCCATTTTCTATCTCCTTTTGTCATAAAAATTATTTATACCTATTCATTTTAACAGTATATGTCTCTGGTAACAATAAGATTTATATTATATGTGTTGTAATTGACAATATATATATAATTCAAATTAACAATGTACAATGGACAATTGACAATGAAGGACGAAATCTTTTTAAGATTTTTTTAATTATTATTTAGTTTTATTATTAAAACACACATATATAATCATTTATTCACTTAATGTATAATATTGCTATATAGTGCTATAATAAAGCGAGGTGATTTTATGTCTGAAATATTAAAGAATGATTGGAAAGACTATCTATCTTCAGAATTTGAAAAAGACTATTATAAAAAACTAAGAAAATTCTTAATAAATGAGTATCGTTCTACAGTAATTTATCCAAATATGTATGATATATTCAATGCTTTACATTTTACTTCATACAAAGATACAAAAGTTGTCATTTTAGGCCAAGATCCATATCATGGTCCAAAGCAGGCTCACGGATTGAGTTTTTCTGTTAACCCAGGAGTAAAAACTCCTCCTTCACTAGTAAACATATACAAAGAACTTCATACAGATTTAAATTGTTACATACCTAATAACGGCTATTTAAAAAAATGGGCTGACCAAGGAGTATTACTTTTAAATACAGTTCTTACAGTTCGTGCCGGAAATGCAAACTCTCATAAAAATAAGGGATGGGAGGAATTTACCACAAAAGTGATTAAAGTATTAAACGAAAAAGAAACTCCCGTTGTATTTATTTTATGGGGAAACAATGCAATTGCAAAGAAAAGCTTAATTACAAATCCCAAACATATGACAATAGAATCAGTTCATCCAAGTCCACTTTCAGCTTCAAGAGGATTTTTTGGAAGCAGACCCTTTTCCAGAACAAATGAATTTCTCATATCAACTAATCAGAAGCCTATTGACTGGCAGATTGAAAATATCTAATTCTAAAAGCTGTCTAAATAAAAAAATAATATTGAGACAGCTTTTATTTTTCCGCAAAACCTTATATTTCTAATTGTTCAATATTTACCAGTCCATAATTTTTCAGTATATTCAAAGTATCTATATCTACATCCTTATCCTTATTGATTATATCTACAAACCGTTTTTCTTTACTTTTATCTTCAAAAAACTCTTCAATTTTATCAACTACAATACACCCAATAGCCATGACTATAAAATCAATAGTTATAAATGTAAACATAATTTCCCTCATACTAAATTTATCTTCTAAATATAATATATGATTATTTTTTTCAAAAAGCACTCTTTTGTACAATTTCTTGTTTCAATAAATTCACTATTTTTATGATTTTTCATAAACTCATATCTAAGCACAGTAAAAGCAAATAATTTATATACAGAACTTTTTTTAATGTATATAATATATATTGCAATATATCAGTCTATTTTTATCATATAATCATAAAATATATGACAAATAGATTTAATTCCATATATTAATTTAAGCTATTAATTATGAAACATGAAATATCTGAACTTAAATATAAATGTAAAGGAGATTTTTTATGGAGTATAAATTTATTTCAAATGAAAAAGAATACATATTAAGTAAAAACAATTGTGAAGGTATATTCTTCGAGAATGATGAAAAAATTGATGGATTAAATTTAGATATTATTTTAAATGCATTAAACGAAAGCGAAGATGTTGTTTTTACAAATGAATATTATGGAGGAAAATGCATATGTGATGCACAAGAAAGCATAGGAAAATCCTATCGTTATCTTGAATATCATTTTTACATTTATACACTAAATAATAAATATGTTATAAACACCATTTGCAAAGATTATAAAGATACATCCTTTAACAAACTCTTCAGAGCAGGAAAAGTAGATAAAAGTTATATAGTCAATGTAACTGTATGTCCTTGTTGTGGAACATATTCAATTGAAATTGACGAATGCGAAGTTTAATTTTATTTTGTATATATATATTCCAATAATAAGACTACACAACAATTAAAAGAATCTTAAAAAGATTTCGCCATTCATTTTTAATTGCTATTTGGATGCATATTAATAAGTCAGCAATTGAAAGAAAAAGGTGCCTCACTACTTTTAGTGTGGCACCAATTTTTTATAAATAAATTAACTGCATAAAGACCTGTTTTTATTACATAAAAATATTTTATGTAATAAAAAAACACTAACATAAGTTAGTGTTCTTGGTGGCTCGAACTGGAATCGAACCAGTGACACGAGGATTTTCAGTCCTCTGCTCTACCGACTGAGCTAT
Source organism: uncultured Clostridium sp. (assembly GCF_934754915.1). GTDB lineage: Bacteria > Bacillota > Clostridia > Clostridiales > Clostridiaceae > Clostridium. Next base: position 7 of record NZ_CAKVKB010000008.1, on the reverse strand, counting down.
CGAGCCA
>NZ_CAKVKB010000007.1 GCF_934754915.1 uncultured Clostridium sp. | reverse complement strand
AAATCCGCTGATCATCATAACTATGATAGCTCAGCGGATTTTATATATCAATATACTATTTTATTATGCGCTTACTAAAAATGTAAGAGCAGAGCTGGGCAGTGAATCAGCATATAGAGGACTGCATATGATGAGTTTATCATTTTTTATTATATTTTCAAACAAATCAGGATTTTTAAGAATATCACTTGAGTAATATTCACATACATTTACATTACTAGAAAGTAAGTTAAGAAAATTATTTATTATAAAATCAGAACGACTTTTTTCTTTTCTTGGACTTAAATTTATAATGCATAAATTAATCATTTTTAATCCTCCTTTAAATCAGCTAAGATGTTTTGCAAATCTTTAATATTTTCAGCAAACAGGACTTCAAATTTATCTGCTTCATAATTTATTGAATTTGCATAAGCTAAGTCATAAAATGTCTGTTTTTCATCTTCAGTTATATCATTACCATAAGCTATAAAGACAAGTCGTGGAATATTTTTATAACGGAGTGAATGATGAATATCACCTTTGACAAACCTAAAAAAAGGAAGTAAAAATCCAATAGAGCGGTCTATTATATTCTTTATATAAGGACTATAGCAGCCATATTTTATTGCACTTATACATACATAAGTATTATTTTGAAGAATATACTTAGGTAGTTCTGTATAATCATCTTTAATTACACATCTGCCAGGTGTTTTTATCCAGCATTTGAAGCATCCGAGGCAGGGATGTATATTACTGATTTCCTGAGAGAATATTTTTGTATCACTTCTTAGATACGGGATAAGCTGGGTTTCTATATTTTTACTTAGATCGTGAATTAATAGCATAATTAAGATAATCTCCTTTCATAAACAAGTTTACATTGTAAACTTAAGACATATATTAACACTTTAAATTTACAGTGTCAACTTGCAAAGGAAAATAATATAAAATATAAAATTGCAGATTATGATGGTATAATAAATTTAAAATATTAATTCGTAGCACAGATTGTATAAAAATACAATAGGAGAAGAAAATGAATAAAATAGTTAATAATAATGAACAGAAAATGTCTAGATGTAAAATTAATAAAGATAAATATCATCATGGAGATTTAAAAGAAACCATGATAATTACGGGGGTAAAGCTTCTTGCTCAGGAGGGAGCAGAAAAGTTTTCATTAAGAAAATTGGCTTCTATGTGTGATGTAAGTCATGCAGCACCATATAAACATTTTAAAAATAAAGAAGAACTTATTTTAGCGATTAAAGAATATATCGATGAAAGGTTTACAGAAGCAATTTTAGAAGTAGCGGATAAATATAAAAATGATCCTATGAAGAGGATTACTGAAATTGGGAAAAAGTATGTTTCTTTTATGGTGGAAAATAAAGATTATTTCAAACTTTTATTTTTTAACTCAAGTGAATATAAGATTAAAGTAAATATGAATAATATTGAAAATTATGATTATGAACCATTTAAAATATTTAAAAAATGTGCTGAGGAAGCTTTAAGATTTATGAATTCTGATCCAATAAAAGATGGAAAAAATATACTTGCTATGTGGGCTACCGTTCATGGACTCGCAAGTATGTTTACAAATGGAATCATTGTTTATGAAGGAAATTATTTAGAACTTGTAGAACAGATACTAATAGGAAATGTATCATTTTAAATGAGTTTTTACAGGAGGCTGTTTTATTGATGAATAAGTTAAGTAGATATATTGGATTTGATGATATAGAACAGATTAAGAACATTATAATTGAATATAAGCTTAAATCTGAAAAAGATGGTTCTTATATATTTATAGATAAGGCGTTTCCTAATAATGTTGATTGTGAGCTTATTAAAGAATTAACTGCTGTTATAAGCAGTAGTTATTCAGTTGAAGAAAAATTGTTAAAGAATATAATGATGAAATATGGTGTTTCTATTAATAAATATGAGTATATACTTAAAATATTAGATTTATATATAAAAAACGAAAAAAATATAAATAAAAACATGGCAGTAAATTTTATAGCTAAGATGATTTTATGGCTTAAAAATTATCTTAAAGAAAATAATTCAAATTATAATATTTTATATATTGGTGAAATAAAAAAACATGGTGTATACTTTTTAATTCTTCTATATTTTTGTGGGTATGAGGTAATGTACATTACTTTAAATGACAAAGATGAATTTATTAGGATAAGCAATATAGATGAATATTCTGTGCTTATTAAAGGAAAGAAATATTTGGATGAGAAGAGCAGTAAAATAGATGACATTCTAAAAGAAGCTTTAGAAAATAGGCAAGTGCAAAGAGGAAAGCTTAATCTTGAAAGAAAGACAACAAGTGAGGAAGTTTCAGATATTTCAGATATGGATTTGAGTAAATTTCTTGATAGCATAGAAAAAGAGGAAATAGAGAGCTTTTATAATGCATTTATTGGAAGTAGTTGTAGAGAAGATGAATATAAAAATATTCTAGGTAAATTGAGAACAGAATTGAATAAACATTTTGAAACTATTGAAATTACTGGCGAGATTTTGCCTGTATCAAATGAAGAGATTAATTTTATATTAGAAAAAATAACTGATAAAAATAATAAAGTAAAGTCTTATATAGAACTGTTTAAGGAATACTTTAATGATGATATAGTTTTCAAAAAAGTGATAGATGAATTTGATAAAAAAAGCAAAGCAAGATCTGTAACAGAAAATTTTTCATTAAAACTATTGATATGGACCTTAAGAATAAAGGATTTTATAATATCACATAATAAAAGAGCTGTTTTATTTTTTGGAAGTATAAAGCTTCATGAAATATATTTCTTAAAGATGCTGAAAATGTTAAATATAGATATTGTTTATATTTATAGCATGCAGGATTTTAATGAAGAATTAATAAATGTAGGAAAATTTAAAATCAGCAAGGAAAGTAACTTTTTTGATATTAAAGAAATTCCTAAAAAATCAGTAAGTGAGATAAAGACTACAGCATATAAAGCTGAGCAGCAGGTTGAAAGTATTATATATAATGATGAAACAGGAATGTATAGACCATATCAGCTTAACAGCAAGGAAATTACTTCTGTAATATTGAGAACAACTTTGGAAGAAGCATTTATTTTATGGAATGAGGAAGCTAAATTCAGATCTGGTTTTTTAAATAAAAATAATCATGTTGAAAATCCTGTTATATTCTTAAAAATAGATGGAGTATATAAAGATATAGATGAATATTATGATATGTTTATAAAGCTTAAGAGTCCGGATAATACTGAAGTTATATATGATACAAATATTTATGAAAATAGTTATAATAATCAGGAATATTATGGTGCCAATTATTTATTTGATTTGTCAGGCAATATAATTTTAGATAAATTAAAAAAAAGCAAGTATTATAAATATGAATATTTAGATAAAAGTGTTCAAAGTAATATTATTTCTAATATACAGGAAATTATTAATGGAAATTATTTGAAATTTAAAGAAGATAAAGATTTTAAGATAAAAGTTCTTCTTACGATATTAAGTCTTGAGGAAAGATTTGTAAGAATGCTTCAAGGATATGATATAGGTGGCAAAGTGCCAAAGATTATACTATTTAATAATAGTACAAAGCAATATTCTAAAGAGGATTCTATAATTATAATTTTTATGGTTTTAATGGGAGTAGATATTGTTATTCTTAATCCAGCAGGATATTTAAACATAGAAAACGTTATGGACGAAAATTTGATTTCTAAATTTAAACTTGAAACAGTTGAATATAATTTAGAAATTCCAGCTAAGATAAAAAATAAGAAACAAAAAAGATCTCTGTTTGAAAGATTATTTAATATTTAAGGAGGAAAATTTATGGGATTAAAGACAGATAGGCAATATGGAGTACAACAAAATGAAATAATTTCAGAAGAACCAAAAGAAATAATTATTGAAGAAAAGAAACAGGAAATAGAGCAAAAACTTAAAAATTCACCAGAAATTGATAAAATTGTTGAAAGTATAGATGTATATGATTTAAACAGTCTGCTTAAATTTGGAGATAAGCCAGCACAAGAACTTGCAAAATTTTCTGATTCAATATTGAGCAATGTTGAATCAACAAAAGTTGAAGATTCCAGCATAATACTGAATAAATTGAAAAAGATAATGGATAATTTTAATCAAAAGGATTTTACTAAAAATCAAAATTTTATTGAAAAATTATTTTTTAATGCAAAAGCGCAGGTTGATAAGATAATTAAAAAATATCATACAATGGGAGCAGATATAGATAAAATTACAGCAGTACTGATGACTTATCAGGATGAGATATTGAAAAGCAATAAACAGCTTGATGATATGTTTAATGAAAATGTTAAATATTATGAAGAACTGACTAAATATATATTAGCTGGTGAAGCTGCAATAGATGAACTTAAAACATCAATAATTCCTGAAATGGAGCAGAAGTATAGTGCAACTAATGATAGTATGGCTCAAATGGATTTGAATCAGATGAAACAAGTTCAAAATGCATTGGAGCAGAGAGTTTATGATTTAAAACTTTCACAGACAGTAGCACTTCAGGCAATGCCATCACTTAGAATGATTCAGGTTGGAAATTATAATCTTATGAGAAAAATAAATTCTGCATTTATTGTCACACTTCCTGTATTTAAAAATTGTCTTGTTCAGGCACTTCATTTAAAGAGACAGGCACTTCAAAGTGAAGCATTAGAAGCACTTGATAAGACTACAAATGAAATGATTATGAGAAATGCACAAAATACAGCAGATCAATCCATAAAAACAGCAATGCAGGCTAACAGTAGTTCGGTAGATATTGAAACTCTTCAGAAAGCATGGAATGAAATAATGAGAGGAGTTTCAGAAACTCAGAGAATCCAGGAAGAAGCTTCTCAAAAGAGGATAGAGGGAACAAAACAGTTAGAAGACTTAAACAGAAGAATTAAGGAATTGAAAAATTGATATTACAACAAAATAACTGTTTTTTACCTTTATTGAAAAAATTGCTTAAGATATTGCTTTTTTAAAAAGAAATGTATATAATCATATATAGAATATAATATATCTTCAGGGCAGGGTGAAAATCCCTACTGGCGGTACAGCCCGCGAGCAATTAAGCAGATTCGGTGTGATTCCGAAGCCAACAGTATAGTCTGGATGAAAGAAGGTAACCTATTAGGAAATATGATTTATTTGTGTTTGTATTAAATGCCCTGATGTTTTTCATCAGGGTTTATTTTTTTTAACATAAATTATTATAGTATTCTTAATAAGATACCCACGAAGATAATTCTGGGAGGCAGATTAATGAATAGTAAAACAAACAAACTTATTAAAATTTCTTTATTGTCAGCAATATCTTTAGTACTTATGTATTTTGATTTTCCTGTGATACCGATATTTCCATGGTTGAAAGTTGATTTAAGTGATGTTCCTGCATTATTAGGTGCATTTGGATTCGGGCCTTTAGTTGGAGTTGCAATAGAATTGGTAAAAAATCTGTTATATTTCTTTATTAAAGGAAGCAGCATAGCAGGAGTTATGGCTAACTTTATTGTTGGATCAGCTTTGATTTTACCAGCAGGATTTATTTATCATAAGAAGAAGAGTAAGAAAACTGCAATTTTAGGAATGATTATAGGAGCAGTTATTATGGAGATCGCAGGAATATTTGCTAATATATATATATTACTTCCTTTATACGGAATGAGCATGTCATCAGCTGAATTGACACAATATGTTACAGTTGGATTATTACCTTTTAATGGGGTAAAAGCATTGATGGTCAGTGTTTTAACATATTTCTTATATAAAAGAGTATCTGTATCAATATTTAAAGCTGAACCTAACTTTGGATCACCTATAAATAATAGAATTTCATAATTAAGAGATGAAAAAACCTAGTAATTTTGCGATTACTAGGTTTTTTTGCATGTTATATTAATAATATTTTTAAAATATGGTAAAATTAAGTGTAAACTTATATTATAAATAAAAAGGAGAACTGAAAGAGGAGGTTAAGATGAGAAAATATATAAGAAAGATATTAATAGCAAGTTTTTTACCAATAATATTAATTTTAGGAGGGTGCGGACAAGTTAATAACTCTCAAAGTGAAAATAACACAGATATGAGCATTTATGAGTTAGATAATTATGAAAAGGATTTTAAAAATATTGGCACAAAGGTAATACACAATACTGGGGATCAAGTTATAATAGGTTTTTCAATAGATTCATTAAAAGAACCTATATGGAAAGTAAACAAAAATGAATTTATAAAGAAAGCTAATGAACTTGGTGCACAGGTAAGAGTAGAACAGGCTAATAGTGATGATAAAATGCAGCTTTCTCAGATAGATAAGTTAATAGCTGAAGGAGTAAATGTTCTTGTTGTAACTCCTCATGATGGAGAAATATGTGCTGAGGCAGTTGAAAAAGCTCATAATGCAGGTATAAAAATAATAGCTTATGATAGGTTAATAAAAAATAGTGATGTTGATTTATATGTATCTATAGATAATTATGCTGTAGGTAAACTTCAGGCAGAAGAAATGCTAAAGAATGTTCCAAGTGGAAATATTGCATATGTTGGCGGTTCTGAATCAGATAATAATGCATTACTGTTTAGACAGGGAGCCATGGATGTTTTAGATAAATACAAGGATTCAATTAACATAGTAATGGATAAATATTCTGCTGATTGGAAATCTGAAGAAGCTTATAATAATGTTTATGAACTGTTAAGTCAGAATATTAATATTGATGGAATTATATGTGCTAATGATGGAACTGCATTGGGTGCTATAGCAGCTCTTGATAAGTTTGGTTTAGCTGGTAGTATACCTGTTACAGGTCTTGATGCTGAACTAGCAGCGTGTCAAAGAATAGTTGAAGGTACTCAGCTCATGACTATTTACAAGCCTACTAAGGAAATAGCAGGAACAGCAGCAGAAATGGCAGTGAAATTAGCTAAAGGTGAAAGTGTAGAAACAAATGCAACAATAGATAATGGAAAGATACAAGTTCCAGCATGTTTTGTTGATCCAGTTGTTGTAACAAAGGATAATATGATGGATACAATAATAAAAGATGAATTCCATGACTATGAAGATGTGTATAAAAATATTCCTGAAAACGAAAGACCACAAAAATAAGGAGGGATATGGACATGAGTAATAGTAGTATAATTAAAAATATGACTATTAAGAAAAAGATGGTTTTATCTTTTGGGATAGTAATATTGGCATTGTTTTGTGCGAATATATTATCTATGTATAGGAATTATGTTTATACTCAAAAATATAAAATATTAGCTGAAAACACCTATAAAGAAAGCAGATTAAAAGATTTATCTAAATCTATGATTGAAGTTACAAGCAATATTATAACTGCTGATAATCAAGAAGATGTGGGAAAATTTAATAATACATGGAGTGAAATTGAACAAATATGTAATGAATTAGATGAATCCATTGTTTCTGAAGATAGTAAATTAAGTTACAATGTATTTAAAAATGTTCTTATAAATACTAAGATAGATTGTAATAATGCAGTAATATATAATAAAGATAAAGATACTGCAATTAAGTCAGCGGATTATTACAATTCAGCTGAACAGAAAGCGCAATATATTGATTTAACTAATGGAGAACTTCTTTCTAATGAAATAGCATACATGAATACAATAAAAGAACAGATAGAACAGTCATTTAACAAGACAGTTATGTTTTTAATAGTTACTATTGTAATTTTATCAATAGGGGCATTTATATATGCGTTAAGATTTTCAGATGGTATAAGCAGAAAAATAATAAATTTAAGAAAAACAGCAGAAGATATTGCAAAAGGAAATCTTGTTTATAAATATGATGATAAAGGTGAAAATAAGATGTCTAAAGATGAATTAGATGTTCTTGAAAACACTTTTTATGAGATGAAAAAATCTTTAAATATGATCATAAGTGCAGTGAGAGAAAGTGCAATAAGTGTAACAAAAGCATCTTCAAATTTAACTGTAAATATGCAGCAGAGTAAAAGTGCTAATGATATAGTAATTGAATCCATAAGCTCAGTGAGTAAAATAGCAGCAATTCAATCAGAAAAAGTTGGAAATATGTTTTCGGAAATAGAAGATGTTACTCATAAAATAAAAAGAACAGTGGATAATATAGAAAATCTTAAAACAGAAGTAACAGAGGCTAGTGAAAATACTGATAAAGGAAGGAAAACTCTGGATAATATGGTAAGCCAAATAAATGAAGTTAATTCATCATTACATAATTTTAGAGAAGAAGTAGAGGCTTTAAATATTAACTCTCAAAAAATTGGACATGTAGTTGAAATGGTCTCAGATATATCAGAACAAACAAACCTTTTAGCTCTGAATGCATCTATAGAAGCTGCTCGTGCAGGTGAGGCAGGTAAAGGATTTGCAGTTGTTGCAGAAGAAGTAAGAAAACTTGCTGAACAAAGTCAGAATGCCACAATGGAAATAGAAAAAATAATTAAAGAAATACAAACAGGAACTGATAATATATATGTAAATACTGAAAAGAGTTCTGAGCAGATTGAAAGAAGTAATAATTTTGCTCAAACTGTAGTAAATGCTTTTGAAAAAATTTATGATTCAAATAGTGAAATTGATAAAAGGACAGAAAACATAATTAGCTATATTAAAGAACTTTCTGAAAAAGTAGATTTTATTAATGAATCGATGGAATCTATAAATAACAATACTAAAGAATTAAGTGAAGATAGTGAAAATTCATCATCAGTTACAGAAGAACAGATTGCAATAATAGATTCAGTCTCTTCTCAAGCTTTATATTTAGATGAAATGGCTGAAACATTGAATGCATCAGTTGAAAAATTTGATTTATAATTCTATAAATTAATAAGGATATAAATTAAAAAACTGCTATATAAAAATAAATTCATGATTTTTATATAGCAGTTTTTGTATTTATATTTAATTTAATCTCAACCACATTAATAGGGCATCTTCTTTGTTATCTTGATAATAGGCTTTTCTTATACCTTCAATTTTAAATCCGTGTTTTTTATATAACGAGATAGCAGCATCATTTCCAGCCCTTACTTCTAGTGTATATGAAGTACAGTTTTTCTTATTGCAATAATCAATCATTGAATTTATCAACTTTGAAGCGATTCCAAGTTTTCTGTAATCAGGATGTACAGCTATATTTGTTATATCTGATTCATCAAAAATAATCCATGTTCCAATAAATCCTACAACTTTATTGTTAATTTTAGCTATGAAATATCTTGCATTTGAATTATTTAATTCATTTTTATAAGATTCCCTGCTCCAAGGAGATGGTAAACTTAAATTACTGATTTCAAAAACACCATCAATATCTTCGGCAGTCATTAAATCTATATTAATGTTCATTTTTTAACTGCATCCTTTGTTCATATTCTTTTTCTGCCTGTGGTTTCTTTAAGTAGAAAGGAGTAGAATTTGAATCATCATATGTACCATTCTTTAGAAGAATATTTCCTAATTCACCTAATGAAGACGCTCTTATAATATTTAAGTGATTAGGTGGAAAATATGCATTTGGACAGTTTTGAATTAAATAGTCTTTGTATTTATCCAATCCATCTCCAATAAACATTACCTTTTCATTCTTTGATTTTATTAATTCAATAAGTTCATTAAGGTCTAAAGCACAGTAATCTGTAAGTTTTTCAAGAAATATATCTTGTGTAGTTGAATTTAAATTACGCTTGAATAGACATGTATAGACACTATTTCTCAAGGCATCCATAATAGGACATATAAGTCCATCAAATTCACCAGCACTGAACGCTAAAGCATCTAGACTTGATATACTTACATATGGCTTTTTACTTCCAAAACTTAAACCTTTAACAGTAGCCATTCCAATCCTAAGTCCTGTAAAAGAGCCAGGCCCTTTTGAAACTACATAACCATCAATATCATTTATAGTAAGGTTGTTGTATTTTAATATGTCTTCAATAACTCCCATAAGGACAACAGAATGTTCTTTTTTATCATTTAATGTGATTTCACTCAATAATTTATTGTCTTTCATTAAAGCTACAGTAGCAACTTTAGATGAAGAATCTATGGCTAATGTAATCATAATTTCAGCTCCTTTATATAATTATATCTTTCTCCATAAGGTGTTAAAGTAATCTTTCTATAATTTTCACCTTTAGAAAGGTCTTTTTCTATATAAATATGAAGTAAGTCTTCAGGAAGAATTTCTTCAATATAATTTGCCCATTCTATAACTGAAACTGCATCAGAAAAAATGTAGTCATCAAAACCAATTGCATAAACTTCATCAGGATCACTTACTCTATATACATCAAAATGATTCAGTTTTAATCTTCCAGTATCATATTCATTTACAATGGTGAATGTTGGGCTTGTAATAGTATCAGTTATTTCAAGTCCCTGAGCGATTCCTTTAGTTATATGAGTTTTTCCAGTTCCTAAATCACCAGTCAAGCATACTATGTCACCAGGGTTTAATAATTTTCCTAATTTTATTCCAAGCTGCGTTGTTTCATCTACACTGTTAAACTGAAATTCCATAAAATACCTCCGAGTTTAAAATTTGTGAAAATTATATTTAAACATTTTCTTATTCTTTTATTGTATATCAAAATTTTATAAAAGCAAATTAAATAATATTATGGGATTTTTTTTTCATATTTATAGGTGCTGCATTAAAATGTAATAATTTTGTATATATTTCTTTTGTATTAGCTGTTATAATAAAGTATAATATTAATTATAATTATTAATAAATTTGTTAAGTATAGTATATATGTTAGTTATTAATTTTTTGATAACTATATTTTAAACAGAAGTTTATAATTTTAAAATAGAATGGGTTGAAAAGTGCAGGAGGTGCTTTCAGTGAAAAAAATCACTTTTGCAATGGTTTTGATTACGATTGTTTTGTCTTTGGGTATGAGTGTATTTTCAAGGCCCTTATTAGCAAATACAGACAACAGCTCTGTAAATAGAGTACAGAGCAGAGATGTTTATTTGAATATAATGACAGTAAATAAACCACAATATGATATGGTAAAAAAAATAACTGGGGACAAGCACAATGTTGAATATATGTTTACAGAAGAAAAAGATATAATAAATTTTAAATATAGTAATGATGTTATAGATAATGTTTCTAATATGGATTTATTTATATATTCAGGAACTAGTTTTGAACCATGGGCAAATGCATTTATTGATGAATTAAAAAAGGGTAATCTTGGCATAATAAATTTGGCAAGAGGTATAAGACTATTAAATTATAATGTTGATGGATCAAGCAAAGAAAATCCATATTACTTTAATGGAGTAGATGAATATAAGATAGCTCTTTATAATGTTAAAGCAGCAATACAAGATAGAGATCCTCAAAATAGAGATTATTATGAAGAAAATTATAATAAAGCAATAAAAGAGTTAGATAATAAGATTAATAAATATGATAAGAAAATGAAAAATCTTAATGATTTCACATTTATAACATTGAACAGTGATTTTGATTATTTATTAAAGAGTTTTGGATTAAATATATTAAAACTCGATAATCATGAATTAAGTGAATTTATAAAAATAAATAATTTAGATATAAATAAAGTAATTATAGTTGATGACGGTGAATATCCTTCAGGTTTGGATTTATCACCATATTATTCAATACGTTTATGGAAGTATTATGGCAAAATGTCTTTTGATGAATTAATTGAATATAATGCAAGTGAATTGAGTAAATTTGCAAAGGATGAAAATGCAGAATAAGTCTGTTATTTTGAGAAAATTAACAATAAGTATTGTGAATTGGTTATATTAGTGATTTTAAAAATATTTTATAATGATTTAAATGAAAATTTAAATCGTTATAAAATATAATAAAAAAATCTTGCATTGTTCAAAATTTTATTATATAATAATCAATGTCTTAGGGGTATGGCTCAACGGTAGAGTAGTGGTCTCCAAAACCATTGGTTCTGGGTTCAAATCCTAGTGCCCCTGCCAAAATTGTCGTAGCACATTGTGCTACGGCTTTTTTTAACGTATAGGAAAATATAAAAATTTTTAAAGTTGAAACCTAGTTATATCAATAGATTAAGAGGGATGAAAAGGCTAAAGTATTATCCACCAAATGGACCATTGTTCTATATAAACTCATAAATGCTGATATAATAAGGTATTAGCAAGGTTTAAGAGTATCAGTAAAATCCTTATAAGATTATATTGCATTGGGATATAGAGTGTAAAAATAGTGTAAATTAAAATCATGTGCATTTATTGATGTTAAATTTATGAAGGGTGACTTTAATTGATGCAGAGATAAAAAACTAAAAGAATTAATAGAAGCTTTCATAATATAGATTATAAATTAATAAATCAGTAATAGATTATTTTGTTCATGTAGTATATAATATATTGTATAAAATATACAAATTGGGGTGAGATACATATGTTAAAATTCACAAAAACAGATAAGGCTCCAGCAGCTATAGGACCATATTCTCAAGCTGTAAGTTTTGGAGATTTATTATTTGCATCAGGACAGATTGCTTTAAATCCTGAAAATGGAGAAGTAGTAGGAAAAAATATAGAAGAACAAACTGAACAGGTAATGAAAAATATTTCAGCTATATTAGAAGCTAATAATATTGATTTTAAAAATGTCATTAAAACTACATGTTTTTTAGCTGATATTGCTGATTTCGCAAAATTCAATGAAATATATGGAAAGTATTTTGTGAGCAATCCTGCTCGTTCATGTGTTGCTGTAAAAGATCTTCCAAAATCAGTACTATGTGAAGTTGAGATAATTGCACATCTTTAATTTAGTAAGTTTATAATAATGATTTTATTTAAACGAATATGAGAATTACTGAAGCACTGCTTCAGTAATTTTTTATATTCGAATAAAATTTATACATAAGTTAAAATTTAATGGAGAAGGGGCTGAATTATGGATAAAAATCAGTTAAAAGAATTAAGAGAGCATGGTACAGAATCTTTTCCATGTGGATTTTATGTTATGAAAAGTGAAAATGAGAAGCTTAAGGTAAAACATCATTGGCATAATCAGTTTGAGATAGTTCATTTTAAAAAAGGGAAATTTACAATGGAAATAGATATGAATAAATACATTATTGAAGATGAGGGATTCTGTTTTATAAATTCTGAAGAACTTCATTGTATTGAATCAAGGGATGCGTATAGTGAAAGTGCTGTTGTATTTGATTTGAATATGCTTAGTTTTGATATTATGGATTCTGTAGAAATGAAACTTATTCAACCTATGTTAAATGGAAATTTAAAGTTATTGCCAGTCTTATATGTTGATAATAAATGCTTTAAATTAATATCATCAGAATATGAAAAAATTTTGAATACTTTTCAAAATGAAGGTTCTCTTTCTCAAATGGTAGAAGGAAATTTAATTGAAAAGATTTCATCTCAAATGAAAATTAAAGCAGCACTTCTTAATATTTTAGCCATATTATATGAAAATGGAATGATTATAAAGAATAATGAACATAGAGATTATAAAGTTGAATATATAAAGACTATTATTTCTTATATAAAGGATAATTATGGTGAAAAGATATATATAAAAGATATGGCAAAACAGATAAATATGAATGAACAGTATTTCTGTAGATTTTTTAAATCTATGATTGGAAAATCACCAATTGAATATCTTAATGAATATAGAATAAAAGAAATTGAAAAACTTCTCATAAGTACAGATAGAAAAATAATGGATATATGCTTAGAATGTGGATTTAATAATATGGGGAATTTTATAAATATATTTAAAAAATTAACAGGAATGAGTCCTATAAAATATAGACAGAAGTTTAAAGAAAAAAAGTCATAATAGTGTAATTTGAAATCATAAATTCATAAGAAAATTTTCAAATAAACTTATAATATATAAATATAGAATTATATTAAAAGTAAAAATAAAGAAACTTATTATGTGATTGTTAGGAGGAGAATTATGAATTTATTCAGAGAGGGTAAAAAAAATTATGGTAATATGACTGGATATAATATCGATGGAAATAAGATAATAATAAAATATGAGAATGTTGAAGCATATGTTTCAATTATATCAGATGAAATTGTAAACTTTTTTGTACCTTTATTTAGGAAGGAAAGGAATTCAAAAGCTGTTGAAAATATAGATGAGTTAATATCATGCAATAAGTGTGAGTTTAAAGTAGAAGAAATAGAAGAAGGAATAAAAATCATAACAGATAAACTTAAGATAAATATATACAATAATTTTATTGTTGATATATATGACAGTAATAATAAAGTATTATGTCAAGATTATAGAGGAGAGCAGAATCCTTTTAAGAGGAGATATGGTGATTATCTTCTTGCTGAAGCAGAAGGCCATTCAACTAACAAGGATTCAGAACATAATGTATATGTAGCTAAAAAAATGGAAGATGATATGCATTTTTATGGTTTTGGTGAAAAAACAGGACATTTAGATAAAAAAGGTTATCACTATGTTAATTGGAATACAGATAATCCTAATCCTCATGGAGAGACTTTTGACAGGCTTTATCAATCAACTCCATTTTTTATAGGATTGAATAAAGAAGAAGCATTTGGAATATTCTTTGATAATCATTTTGAAACTCATTTTGATATGGGAAGAGATAATTCAGAGTATTACTATTTTTCAGCAGTGGATGGAAATTTGGATTATTATTTTTTGTATGGTCCATCTATAAAAAATGTTGTAAAGGGATATACTTATTTGACTGGAACTATGCCTCTTCCACAAAAATGGACACTTGGATATCAACAGTGTCGATGGTCATATGATACAGAAAAAAGAGTTATGGAAATTGCAGAAAATTTCAGAAACAGGGATATTCCATGTGATACAATTTATCTGGATATTGACTATATGGATGGATATAGAGTTTTTACGTGGAATAATGAAAGATTTAGTAATCCAGAAGCAATGATTAAAAAACTTAATGAAATGGGATTTAAAGTTGTTACAATAATTGATCCTGGAGTTAAAGTAGATAAAAAGTATAACATTTTTAAAGAAGGACTTGAAAATAATTACTTTGCAACAGATAAGAATGGAATTGTTTATGTAAATGAGGTATGGCCTGGTGATGCAGCATATCCAGATTTTTTAAATTCCGATGTGAGAAAATGGTGGGCATCTAATCAAAAAATAATGGTAGATACAGGAGTAAGTGGCATATGGAATGATATGAATGAACCTGCAAGTTTTAGAGGACCACTTCCAGATGATGTAATGTTCAATAATGATGGAACATTAGTGCAACACAAAGAAATTCATAATGTATATGGACATTTTATGGCAAAAGCAACTTATGAAGGAATAAAAGCTGCAACTGGAAAGAGACCATTTGTTGTTACAAGAGCAGCATATTCTGGTACACAGAAATATTCAACAGCATGGACTGGAGACAATCAGAGTACATGGGAACACTTGAGAATGTCTATACCAATGCTCATGAATATGGGACTTAGTGGAATGACTTTTTGTGGTACTGATGTAGGTGGATTTGGACATGATTGTACGTCTGAATTGTTAAGTAGATGGGTTCAAGTCGGAGCATTTACACCTTTGTTTAGAAATCATTCAGTTATGGGTACAAGAGATCAAGAACCATGGGCATTTGATAAAAAAACAGAAGAAATTAATAGAAAATATATTAAACTTCGTTATAAATTGATACCTTATATGTATGATATGATGTGGAAATCAAGCAAAACAGGAGCGCCATTTATAAGACCTTTATTATTTAATTATCAAAATGATGAAAATACGTATACTATAAGTGATGAGTTTCTTTGTGGAGAAAATGTTTTAGTTGCACCTGTTTTAGAACAAGGAGTTAAATGTAGAATTGTATATCTTCCAAAGGGAAATAGGTGGATTGACTATTGGACAAAAGAGGAATTTGAAGGAGGGCAATATTTAATTAAACATACTCCTTTAGATATATGTCCTATATTTATTAAAGAAGGTGCGGTAATTCCAGTTTATGAAGAACAGAACTATATTGGTGAAAAAGAAATGAATAAATTAAAGCTTGAAATATATTTAGGCAAAGAGAAAACTAAGGATGTTTATACTCATTATATAGATGATGGTGAAAGTTTTAAATATGAAAATGGAGAGTATAATCTTTATAGGATTGAAACAGAGAATGCAGATGGTTTAAATATAAATATAATAAAAGAACATAGTAATTTTAATGATGGATATAAATATGTGGAATTTACTATTTTTAATTCAGAATATGAAGAAATTGTTGTAAATAATAAAAAAATTAATATTGAAAATGGGAAAGCAATATTTAACATAGGTGAATTAAATTGTGATTAAAATTAAAAAATAGTACAATTCTGTGGATAAAATCAAAAAGTACTGGATTAATATTAAAAGTCCAGTACTTTTATTCATAATATTAAGCATTTTTCAATTCTGTAACAAGTTCATTCATTAAATCTTTAACCGTTGTCATTTTTGTAAGCCTATATGCATTTTCACCACAGAATATAAGTCCTTCATCTACATTTCCATTAACAGCATTTATAAGAGCTTTACTTATACAGTAAGGTGTATTTGCTGGATTGCAAGGAGTAAGGCAGTTATAACAATGTGTAATTTTTTGAGGCTCTGATGATGAATTTTCTACAAATTTGTTTCTGATAGCTCTTCCTGGCATTCCAACTGGACTTTTTACAATTTGGATTCTGTCCTTTGTGCAATTGATATATGCATCTTTAAATTCCTGAGAAGCATCACATTCTTCAGTTACAACAAATCTTGTAGCCATTTGAACTCCAGCCGCACCAAGTTTTAAATAATGAGCTATGTCATTTCCATCAAAGACACCTCCGCCCACAACGATAGGAATTTTTTTATTATATTTTTCTTCATATTTTTTTGTTTCTGTTATTATATCAGTAACAGTTTTATCAAAATCTAAGTGTTCATCATTTAATTCATTTAACTTAAAACCTAAATGTCCTCCAGCTTTAGGTCCTTCTATTACGATAAGATCAGGAGCAATATTATCATGTTTATCCCAAAGTTTAAGAATTACTTTTGCAGCTTTTAAAGAAGATACTATAGGAGCAATTTTTACATCATGTCCTTGCACTGCTTTAGGAAGAGCTGTAGGAAGGCCTGCACCTGAAATTATCAAATCTACACCAGCTTCAATAGCAGCTTGAATATGTTCTGTATAGTGATTTGTTGCAGCCATAGCATTAATTCCTATAATGCCATTTGGTGCTTTTGATTTAGCAAGACGTATATGCTTTTTTAAAGCTCTTAAGTTTGCTTCAAGAGGATTTTTTTCAAAATCTGGTTCATTATAACCCAATTGAGCAGAAGAAATTATTCCGATTCCGCCTTCATTTGCTACAGCGGAAGCTAATTTTGAAGAAGATACACCAATTCCCATACCACCTTGTATTATTGGAATTTCAGCAGTCAAATTTCCGATTTTAAGAGAATTAAATTTCATTGTACATAGATCCTTTCGATTAAATAATTTTGATTATTAAATATTTTGATTATCAAACTAATTGTAATTATATTATAAAATAATATGGTAATTTAAACAAGAAAAATAATATAATACTAATAGAATAATAAGTTATTAATAATTAACATAAGAAATTATTATAAATAAAATTATTATTTTGTGGAGGAACAAAACATGAATAAAGAAATAATAACTTCGAAAATTATGGATTATTTAAAAGTCAATGGAAAGGTTTCTGTAAGTGAATTGTATATACGGTTTCATATGATGAATAAAGGAAAGTATTATGAGGATTTAAATGAAGAAGAAATTATAGCACAGGATATTGTACTTTCCTTAAATGAAATGCTTGAAAAAGGAATTATTAAATGTGAATATGTAGATAACGAAAAATTATACTATATATGATGTGGATATTGTATATGAATTTTAATTAATAATAAGTATTTTGAAAATATAGAAATTTAATCAGAAAATAAGATTTAAAATATGTGTTTTTGTGTATAATTATTAGTAAAATTTCTGAGATACTATCAGATTGAATAAAAAATATAATCTTAATTAAAAAAATATTGACAAAAATAAAAAGATTATGGTAGAATAACAAATGTCTTAGGGGTATGGCTCAACGGTAGAGTAGTGGTCTCCAAAACCATTGGTTCTGGGTTCAAATCCTAGTGCCCCTGCCAAAGCTAATCGTAGTATGGTATTGTACTACGATTTTATTTTTTTAAAATTTACTTTAAAGTGTAAATTTAAATACTAAAATATGTAATATCTTATAATTTAATTTCGAAAAATATTGGTGTAATATATTGTTAAAGAATATTTTTATGTTTGTTAAAGAAGAGTATAATATTGGAATATAAAAAGCATATTATGGTAATAATCCATTATGAGGTGGAATATGATATGAATAAATTAATATTATTGAATGATACAAAAAAAGAGAAAAAAATAGATTCTATAACGAGAGAAAAAATCAGATATAAAATAAATGAAAAAACAGAAGAAAAGTGTTATAACGATTTTGAAAATAAATTTTGCAGTTGTATTGATGAAGAGGTTAAAGATTATAGCAGTAATATGAATGAAGCAGCAGAAACGATTAAACAATTGTTTTTGCTTAACAACAAACAACCTATTATAGATTTTATTAATTTTTTATATGATGATTGTCTTAGTATAGACACTGTTATAAATTTTGATAGAGAATGTATAAATACAAAAAATTCATTTGTAATAGAAGCAGTAGATGATTATAGAAAATTTCAGTACAAGATAGGGTTACAGATATATGATTCTAATAATATAGCAATTTATATGAAAAAGAAGTATGAAAACGAAAATTTTAAAAATGTAGTTAATTTTCAAGTTAAAAAAAGTTTATATAAAAAAGTTTGTTATAATGAAGAGAATCTATCAATATCAAAAGAGGAAAATAATTTGAAAATCATTGTTTTAGATTCTAATGTAGAAGTACCAGATAAGTTTAAATTTTCATCTAATGAGGGCAAGAATATTTCTGTTGATATTCTTAAAAGTTGGAAATATAATTTTAGAAAATTAGTTGAAGATAATATATATTTATTGGCACCCTTAAAAATTTTTGATTTTAAAAAGAGACTTGCTGTATTAAAAAGAGATGGATATTCAAAAGAATTTATAGCAGATGAAATTACAAGATTCTTTAAGGAAATAAATGCATCATTATATAGGATAAAAGATAAGGGAAGAATAGAAGATGAAGATATAATGGAATTAAATATAATTGCTATAAAACTATATAATTGCTTTGTTAAAGAAAAGGATTTTGAATTATTTGAATTGCCTAATATATGTTAATATTTCCATTTAAATATTTGCTAAAGGTAGAATAATAAAAAATAGAGTGGGTAAAATACTATTGTCGGCAGGAAGATTTAAATAAATTTTTCTACTGATTACTATACCAAATTAACCGAGGAGGGGATCCTTATGTCAAAGAGTGCATTAGTTCCAGAAGCAAAACAAGGTTTAGCAAGGTTTAAAAACGAAGTTGCTCAAGAGTTAGGAGTACCATTTAAAGAATACAATGGAGATCTTAGTTCTAGACAATGTGGTTCAGTAGGCGGAGAAATGGTAAAAAGAATGGTCGAGGAATATGAACATAGAATTTAAATGTATTAATTTATATTTAAATTTGGATATATTGATATTTATGCAAATTTAATATATCTATTCTAAGACTGGAAAGAGATTGCTGTAAATGCATTTAGTGTATTTAGTGCAGCAATCTCTTTTTAAATATAAATATTTCTTCATGATTATAGCCTTATATGATTTAAATTTATTTTTGATAATTATGATTAATATATTTGTTGCAAGATAAAAATTCAGTGCTTAATACTATTGTGGACAAGTTTTTTTATATACATATATGAAATCCAACAATTGCCCATAGAATACTTATTACAGATGCACATAAAACATCTTTTGGAAAATGGACTCCAGAAAGAATTCGTGATAAAGCTATAATTAAAGAAATAAATAACATAAATATACCTAAATACAAATGATTTATATAAAAATAGGAAATGGTTATAACAAAGGCACTGGAAGTATGTCTGCTTGGAAATGACATTCCTTTTCCTTTTGTATATTTAACAATAGGAGTATAATTGTATAAATCATAAGGTCTGGGTTTATTTAAGATTTTACGAAGCAGTGATACAAATATAAAATTAGAAGCGGGAACTAACAAAAAAGGTCTAAAATTATAATTATTGCTTATAAATAGCAATAGTAGTGTAGTGGAATAAATAAGAACAATAAGCAGTGGTGTGAATTTTGATAAGAATTTTAAAATATTTTCTCTAAATTTATTTTTTCTGAAATAGGATGTAACTTTTATATATTGTTCTTCTGTCATTAACTTCTCCTTAAATATATTCTTAATATTAAATTTTATATAATTTAAATTATATCATATATAGTGAATAAATTGCATTGAAATGGAATTACATGCTAAAATTAGAACATAAGTTCGAATGTGCTTGAATTCAAAATAGAATTATATATTTTTTGATAATTAGATTACATAATAAATGAACAAATCTTCAAAGATTTCTTCATTTATTGTAAATTATCAATTATACATTGTTGTTAAATTAAATACATTAAAATAAAACAGCAGATAAAGAGGTAGGAATTAATGAGAATCAAAAAGATACATATAATTAATTTCGCAGGAATCAATAATAAAACTATTGATTTTGAAGAAGGATTTAATTTAATATATGGAGAAAATGAATCAGGAAAGAGTTCAATAGAAAATTTTATAAAGATATGGTTATATGGTATTGAGCAAAATGAAGAGAACAAATATAATCGAAATGATTATATGCCATTAAATGGAAAAGATATTTCGGGAGAATTAACTTTTTATCATAAAGGAAGAAATTTTATTATAAAGAGAGTATTTGGTGTAACTAAAGAAAAAGATACGTGTAACATTATTGATGAAGATACAGGGCAAGAAATAAAATTAAAATATAATAATGAACCTGGAAAGAGCATTTTAAATATAAATTATTCATGTTTTGTAAGGTCTTTGTTTATAGAAAGGCGAGAAGGATTTTTTAAGAATCAAAAAAAATCAGATTTTACTAAAAATACTGGTGACATATCTATTGAAGTATTGAAAAATATTGAAAATAATTATAAAAAATATATGAAAGACTTAGAACAAAAAAATATAAATTTAGAAAGAATTAATTATTTAGAAAATAAGAACAAAGAACTAATTAAAATATTTAATTTATATAGAGATTTAGATTCTATGGGAAATGGGTTATATGAAAAACTTTTTTCGTTAAAAGATGAACAAAGAAATATTGAAAAATTGCTTAAAGAATACGAAAATAATCAAAATTTTATTTATGAAACTAAAAAAGAATTAGTAAGGAAAGCTGCAAATGTTAATTCTATTGAATTTATAGGAAAATATAGACAAGATATAGAAAAGCTTCTTCACTCATATAAATATTCTCTTAAAGAATTAAAATATAGAATAGAAAATCAGAGTAAACATAAACTAGACAGAAATAAAAAAGATGCGAAGAAAAAGTTAATATTTACAAATATTAAAATAACGATTGTAATGTTTTTATTTATGTACTGCATTATGAAGAAATATTTAGTTATATCTATTACGTGTATACCAGTAATTTTAATTCTTATAAAGAAATCATTAAAATATTCAATTATCATCAGAAATAATAAAATAGCTCAAAGAGATAGGGAACTTATTCAAGATGCTAAAAATAAAGTTGATGAAAATGAGGAAGAAATAAATATCTATATGAAAGAAACTGATAGTTGTAATTATGAAGAATTTGTAGAGAAGATTACAGAGTATGATAAATACATAAGTTATAAAGAAAATAGTGAAAAAATTTTAAAAAAGAAAGAAAAAGAATTTAATGTAGAAAAAATTAATTCATTAAAAAATATTTTTGATGAAAACAGTAGTTTTATAGATAATGTGTTAAAAATAATATATAGTGACAATCTTGAAGATGGATTAAAAGAAATAAAGAAATATGAAGATGTAAAAAGAGAACTTGAATTAAATAATAAAAATATTAAAATACTAAAACTTAAAAATAAGGAACTTGAAGAAAAAATTAATAGATTAAATATAGAAATAGAAAAATATAAAAATATTTTACATATACATAAAAATATTATTGGAGAAGAATTTCTCTCCCGTATAAAAGAAGCAAAAAATGATTTGATTATGAGTGAATCATTTAGTCAGATCAATGAATTATTAGGAGAAGACCTCAATAGTAAAACTTTAGATAAATATAATAAAATTACATCAGGAAATTTCACTGAATTAGTTATTGAGCAAAATTATTATATAAAATTATCAAAAAATAAAATATTGTATAACGTTGAAAATCTCAGCAATGCTGGTAAAGAACAATTGATTTTTTCAGCGTCAATATCTTTAGCAGAGGTAATCTTTAAAGATAAAAAAGTACCTATTTTGTTAAATTGTCCATTTATTGAATATGACGATGACAGAAGAAAAAGGGCATTAAAAATTTTAATAGATTCTGGATTTAATCAAGTATTATTATTTACATGTCAAAATATCGAAAAGAGTATTTTAGATTTTATGGATAAAAAATATAACTATATAAGACTATAAGTTAAAAATAATATTGTTGACATTCTATTTTTTCCAGTGTAATATATTAACCATGATGCAAATGCAAAGTATTTGCAAGTGGGAGGTAAAAATGAAAAAAAAGATTATTGCAGGCATTTTGGCTGTACTTACAAGCATAACACTTATTGGATGTGGAACAAATTCAAGTTCTGAGAATACAAATGAAAATAATAACGAAAAAGTTAAAGTAATGGTATCTATATATCCATTAAAAGAATTTGCAGACAAAATTGCAGGAGATAAAGCGGAGATTTCATGTATGGTACCTGATAATATGGAACCACATGATTATGAACCAAAAACAAAAGATTTTGAAGCTTTAACTAAAAGTGATGCTTTTATATATAATGGTCTAGGTCTTGAAACTTGGGTAGAACAAGTGAATACAGTAATTGAAGATAAGGATATTCTTATTGTTGATTCAAGTGATGGAATAGATGTGCGAAAAGAGGGGGAAGTAATAGATCCTCACAGTTGGCTTAGTTTAATAGAAGCACAGAAACAGGCAGAAAATATTAAAGATACACTTATAAAAATTGATGAGCAAAATAAAGATTATTATGAATCAAATTATAATGAATTTTCTGGTGAACTGCAAAAGCTATATAATGAATATAAAGAAAAATTTGATGGAATAGAAAATAAGGACTTTATAACAGGGCATGCAGCTTTTGGATACTTATGTAGAGATTTTGGATTACAGCAGAAATCAGTAAGCAATTTGCTTTCAGAGGGAGAACCAACACCTAAACAACTTGAAGAGTTAGTTAAGTTCTGTAAAGAAAATGATATAAAAACTATATTTTCTGAATCGCTAGCAAGTCCAAAAGTTTCAGAAACTTTAGCTAATGAAGTAGGAGCAGAAGTTGTACCAATTTTAACATTAGAATCAAATGAAGACAATAAGAGCTACATTGAGGCTATGAGATACGACTTGGAAGAAATATATAAATGTTTATCTGAAGAATAAAATTTAATGAAGTGTAAAAAATGCCCTTAAGAAAAATCTTAAGGGCATTTTTTAGTTGGGCTGTTTTTGAGAGATATCAGTAGCTGTACCTATTATTTTTATTGGAACGTTGTTATTGTCAAATATTGGTTCGGCTTTGATATGCCATACATTGTAAGTATTATTGGAATTTTTGATTCGTATGTTGTATGAAATGTTTTTAATTCCATTATTGAAATCTTTATATAAATTCATAAAAACAGGAATATCATCTTTATGAATTACATCATTGGTTATAGGATTTTCTTTAAAATTTGTTATTACATTATCATTTCCAAAAAGTTTTTGACATACTGTATTATTTATAAGAGTATCATTTAAAATATCATATTCAAAATATACTTTATCAGAAAGCCTGCATATTATTTCATAACGCTTATTTTCAAGATCAAGTTGAGATAAAGCATTTTTAGAAGATGTAATATCAGTGAAAATAAAATTATATAGTGTTAAGTCTTTATTTATTAATAAAGTATTACCCTTAGCTTGAATCCAGATTATTTGACTATCTTTTCTAATTACTCGGAATATTGCTTTGAATGGCTGTCCATTATCCATTTGAAATTTAAATGTTCTTATAACTGAATTTAAATCATCAGGATGAATAAGAAATTTTGAATTATTGTGATGATAGTTAAAAAAATCTTCTTTGGTATATCCAATGATCTTATAAAAGGTATCATCAGCATAGTGAATTGTAAATTTATCATTTCCGTAAACTTTTGCAATTCCTCCGGGTATTATTTGAGTTAAAGAATCAAATTCCCGAGCTTTACGATTAAATAATTTATTGCTTTCATGTAATAAGAGAATAAATATGATAAATAGAAAAAATTGAAAAACTAATATCATGACTTTAAAATTATGCCTATAAGGTGCTTCCAAATGTTTTAAGTCAAAAAAACTTGCTATAATAATAAAAATAAATGTAAAGATATAAATATACTTATATATTTTCAAAGAATTTTTCTTAATAATAATCATCTCCTTGATGGTAAAAAATTATGACTAAATTATACCATTTTTTCTATCGTATTGAAATATATATGTAAGATATGATGTTATTATATTGAAAAAAATAAATTAAGCTTAAAAATTATTTTACTGATTGTTTATTCAATATATATGTTATACAATTAGCATTATAATTATATTTAAAATAGAAAATATATGTATATATTTTTTATTTTAGTTAATTATTAAAACTAGGAGGTGTTGGATTTGAACAGCATTATAAAACAAAATTATCTTCAAATATTAAAAGCATTTTTTTTAGCATTAGTATTTCTTGCTGTTGGATCATTTTTAGGAGTATTTTTTATACCATACTCTGTAAAAATGATATTAAATGTAGCTTTTATAATATTAATACTATTTTCTATATTTTCTAAAAGAGGTGGATTTATAAGAAGTAAAAAAAGCCTTTATATATATGCATTAATACTTGGTGTTTTATCAGGATCTGCTTATATATATTATTTTTATAGACTTGGAAGTGGATTGTTTATAACTACTGTATTAGGTGTAGTAATGATTTTTGGTATAGCATATATAATAGCTTTAAGATCAAAGGATGAAGATATATTTAAGCTATCTCCATTTATATGGGGTGGAGTATGGGCTTTGTTCATTTTGGAAATTTTAAATATATTTTTATTTAGATTTTCAACATATACTTTAATAATTTCTGCTATTGGAATATTAGTATACAGTGTATATGCCATTATTATAATGAAATCAGTTCAAAGAAATTGTGAATATGGAGTATTAAATGAAGAACAGGTTGCATCTCTTGCATATTCAATATTTATAAGCTTTTTAAATTTACTTCTTGATTTGTTACGATTTATTTCTATAATTCAAAGTGATGATAGATAGAACATTTAAGGAACTATTGATTAAAGATTAAATTGAACAATATTTAATATTTAATTTCAAGAAATAATATTAGATATTGTAGATGTAATCTTTAATGGAATAGTTCCTTTTTTACATTTTGAAGTTATTTCAATAAATTTAAGTTGTTTATTGACACTGAAAATTATTAACATAAAATAAAAATATAAGAAAATTATAGAGCTGTAAGGAGATTATATGAGAAAAGCAGAAAAAGTATATAATTGCAATATAGAAACAAATAAGAAAAAAAGAGATTTATTGAAAGCAAAAATAAATATAATTAGTTCAGTACGATTATTGATGATAATTGGAATAATAATAGTTGATTATATATTATATATAAATAATAAGGTAAATATAGCAGCTGTTATTACTATTATATTAATATGTGCTTTTGCATTTCTGGTATATTATCATGATATATTATTTAATAAGAAGAAAAGAGCTGAACTTTTTATAAAAGTAAATGAGGATGGATTAAATAGAATTAATAATAAATTAAATGATATTGATGATGGGGGAAGTGAATATTTAGATAATAATCATCCATTTATTAATGATCTTGATGTGTTTGGAGAATCTTCATTGTTTAAAATTATTAATACATGTGCTACACAAGGTGGAAGAAAAGAACTGGTAGATATATTAAAGAAATCTATTATATTAAATAAGGAAGAAATATATGAAAGACAAGAAGCTATAAGAGAACTTTCTTCCAAAATTGATTGGAGGCAGAAAATCATAGTTGAAGGAAAGATTGAAGAAAGTAAAAAAGGCGATATTAATAAGTTTATTGAGTGGAATGAAAAAACATCAGATAAAATAAATTATTTCAGTGTTGTAGTTGCATTAGTTTTTATGTTTGTAACTATATTTTCTATATATGCTGTAGTAAATAATATTCTTTCACAATCATTTATAATGTTGGATTTAATAGTAAACTATGTGGTAGTGAAAATTATATCTAAAAATTTAAAAAACAATATGGACATATTTGAATCAGCTAAAGGAGATATAACAGCATATAGTAATATATTAGCACTTATTCAGGAAGAAAAATTTGAATGCAGTTATTTAAAGGAATTGCAAAAAAACATGACTTTAAATGGAGTGGATTGCAAGTCGTCAATGAAAAAGCTTTCTGGTATATTTAGCTGGATTAGTGATAATAAATATAATGCATATTACTTTATAATAAACATACTATTGTTTTCAGATGTTTTTTTGGAATTAAGTATAAAGAAGTGGCGAAAAAATAATGGGAAATATTTAAGACAATGGGTTAATACAATATATAAAATAGACGAGATGTGTAGTTTATCAAATCTTGATTTTGAACATAAAGGCTGGTGTTATCCTAGTATAAAAGAAAATTCGTTTATTGAAGGAATTAATATAGGTCATCCACTATTAGATAGAGAATGTGTTAAAAATAATTTTTCTATTAAGGATGAAAGAAAGGTTGCACTTATTACAGGATCAAATATGTCTGGAAAAAGTACTTTTTTAAGAACAGTAGGAGTAAATATGATACTGAGTTATACAGGTGCACCAGTATGTGCTGAGAAATTTTCATGCAGTATAATGAATGTATATACTTGTATGAGGACAAAAGATAATCTTGAAGAAAGTATATCTTCTTTTTATGCAGAGATATTAAGGATAAAACTTCTTATTGAAGCAGCAAAAAAAGGAGAACAAGTATTTTTTTTATTGGATGAGATATTTAAAGGTACAAATTCACAAGATAGGCATATTGGAGCTTCTGTATTAATTAAACAGCTTATCGGTTATGGAGGAATTGGATTGGTATCTACCCATGATTTAGAATTATGTGATTTAGAAAAGGAAGATCCTAGTATTGTAAATTATAATTTCAGAGAATTTTATGAAAATGATAAAATAAAATTTGATTATAAATTAAGAAAGGGAAAAAGTGAAACTAGAAATGCTGTTCATCTTATGAAACTTGCAGGGATAGATATATCTAGTGATTTGTAAATCAATATAAAAAGGGGAATATTAATGGGATATATTATAGTTGATTTAGAATTTAACAATCTAAAAAATATAACAAAATATTATGAAAAATTTTTTGAAGAAAATAGTAATCTAAAAGATATAGATTTTGAAAATGAGATTATAGAAATAGGTGCCATAAAAGTTGATCAGTATATGAAGCAGGTTTGTGAAATGAGGGAATATATTAAGCCTACAATATTTCCTGTAATAAATCCAAAAGTAACTGAAATAACGAGAATAGATAATAGTATACTCAATGAAAAGGGAATCGGGTTCGAGGAAGCTTTAAATAAATTAAAAGGTATGTTTGAAAAAGGAGATGTTTTATGTTCGTGGGCAAAAGATGATATTGCTGAAATAATAATAAATGCAAATTATCATGAGTATAAAGATTTGAAATGGCTTGACTCATATTTAGATATACAAGAATATGCAAGTAAAATATTGGCACATAAAAAAGCGCTAGGTCTTAAATGTGCACTTGATGAATTAAAAATTAAAGTAGATGATACAAAACTTCATGATGCATTAATTGATTCGTTTTATACTGTTGAAGTATTTAAAAGAATATATAATTCTAGAATAATAAAGAATCATATTGTAAGAGATATATATAATATGCCTGCAATAAACATATCTAATCTTGAAGATATAGAAATTGATACAGACAAATTAGAATTAAAATGCCCTAAATGTAGAAAAAGTGTAAATCTTGAAACTTCAATAGAACTTTTAAAATGGAGATTTGCAGTTATAGGGGAATGTTCAAAATGTAAAAATAAAATTTTATTTGAAATAATAGCTAAAAAAACTCTTCAAGGGAGTATTGGATATAAAGAAATAAGTTCTGTTTTAAAGGAAGATGTATATTTAGATTATATATATAAATTTGATAATTTAAAGCATAAAGAAATCTGAGATCATTAATTAATGAATAAAAAATAGTTTAATAGAATATTATAAATAGTAAATTTAACACGCTATACTAGTAAAAATAGTTATTTCAGAGATTTTTTATAGTTGTTTTTGTTTTAATTGATACTACTTATAATGAAATTAATGTAGAATTAAGAAAAAATTACGAATAAGTAAAAAATTCTATAAGGAACTTTTACTAAAAATATGGTAAAATGAGTGTATAAGCATTTATAAAACGAATACATTTAATGAAAGGATTTTATTATATGAATATAGCCTTTTTTCTCACTCCTAAAAATGAAGTAGTGTGTGAAAATGAAGAATCAACAATGAGACAAGTTATGGAAAAAATGGAGCATCATGGTTATACGGCCATTCCTTTAATAAATAAAGAAGGAAAATATGTTGGAACTCTTACTGAGGGAGACCTTCTTTGGAAACTTAAAAATACTCCTGATTTGAACTTTAAAAATACTGAAAGTGTAAAGGTTAAGGATATCAATAGAAGAATTAAGCATAAATCTGTATCAATAACATCAAATATAGAAAGTCTTATTTCATTAGCTATAAATCAAAATTTTGTTCCTGTTACAGATGATAATGGGATTTTTATAGGAATAATAAAAAGAAGTGATATAATTAATTATTGCTATAATGAAATGGAAAAAAGAAGAGAATATGAAAGACAGCAGTTTGTATTGTATGATGAAGGATAGAATATGAACAGGCTGTTTTAACATTAGAACAATAAAACTCCTTCTTAAAATTTAGTTTTTAAGATAGAGTTTTATTATTTAAGCTATGTAAACTGATTGATTAGAAGTTTACTTGTATAAATTACTTTTGTAGATTAATATTGTAAGTATAGTGATTAAGTTGAGTTTATTGTATTTAGGAGGTATATATATGTCAAATGAAGAAATGTTAAGTAGTATGGATGAATTATTAAAGGATTATGATGTTAAAAAGTTAAATAATGGAGACATATTAAAAGGAACTGTTATAGAAGTAAATGATAAAGAAATTTCTGTTAATATAAATTATGCATTTGATGGTCTTATAAAAAAAGAAGAAGTATCAAATGATGAAAAAGATCCAAGAGATGTTGTTTCTGCTGGGGATGAAATTGAAGTATATGTAATGTCACCTAATGATGGAGAAGGATATGTTGAATTGTCATTGAAGAGAGCAAAACAAATAAAAGAAAAAGAATTTATAGAAGAAGCTTTCAAATCAGAAAAGACTATAAATGTAATTGTTAAGGAAGAAGTAAAAGGTGGATTGGTTGCTTATTATGGCAATCTGAGAGTATTTATTCCAAGATCACTTGCAAGCAGAGAGAGAATAGAATTGAGTACTTTAATAGGAAAGGAAATTCAGGTTAAAATTACTGAATTAGATTTAAGCAGTAATAAGATTATTGCGTCAAGAAGAGCAATTGAAGAAGAAGAATATAATAAAAACAAAAAGGCAATATGGAATAGTCTTCAGGAAGGTGAAAAGAGAACAGGTGTTGTAAAAAAACTTGTTAAATTTGGAGCTTTTGTAGATATTGGAGGAGTAGAAGGTTTAATACATCTTTCAGATTTATCATGGGAAAGAGTGAATAAGCCAGAAGATGTAGTTAAAGAAGGCGACAAAGTAGAAGTATTTATAGGAAGTGTTGATAGAGAAAAGGAAAGACTTTCATTAATATTAAAAGATGTGGCAAAGGAACCATGGACTCTTCATAGTTCAGATATAAAAGAAGGAGATGTGCTTGAAGGAAAAGTAGTAAGATTGACTTCATTTGGTGCATTTGTGGAATTATTTGATGGGGTTGATGGACTTGTTCATATTACTGAAATAACTGATGAAAATATAACAAAACCTGGAGATGTACTAGAAATTAATCAAAAGGTTAAAGTTAAGGTTTTAAATATAGACAAAGAAAATAAAAAGATGGCTTTGAGCATAAAAGATGCAGTTGAAAGTAATAAAGATTATCTTAATTATGTAGACAATCAAGAAGAAGGAACTTCTTTAGCAGATTTACTTAAAGGATTTAAGTTCGAATAAAAAATTTGAATATATGTAGATAAATTTAATGGAGCTATTATGTATATGTAATAGCTCCATTTTTATAACTATCTTAAATTAAAGTTTTTCAATCTTTAACATATTAGTTCCACCAGTTTGAGTTGTTGGCATTCCAGCAGCAACAATTATATCATCACCTGGTTCTGTGATTCCAAGTTTAAATACTATACTTTTTGCTTCATTTATTATTTCATCAGTAGTATTAAACATATCACACTGCATAGGAATTAATCCAAAATTAAGATTTAATCCTCTTCTTACATAGTCATAAGGTGTTATTGCTATAACAGGAGCTTTGGATTTATATCTTGAAAGAAGTTTTGCAGTAGCTCCACTTTTTGTAGCAGCAACAATAGCTTTAGCATTTAATAAGTTGGCAGTTCTACATGCAGAGTAGCTTATAGCAGCAGCATAATCATTTAATGATGGTTCTCTCAATCTAGAAGTTAAGTGATTATAATCTAGATATTGCTCAGCTTCTTGTGCGATTCTAGCCATAGTTTTAGCAGCTTCAACAGGGAATAATCCAGAAGCACTTTCACCACTTAACATTATAGCATCAGTACCATCAAAGATTGCATTACAGATATCACTTGCTTCTGCTCTTGTTGGAAGTGAATTTCTAATCATGGAATCAAGCATTTGAGTGGCTGTTATAACTATTTTTCCTGCTTCATTACATTTTCTTATTATTATTTTTTGATTTATAGGAACTCTTTCTATAGGTATTTCAACACCCATATCACCTCTGGCAACCATTATTCCGTCAGCTACTTTAATGATAGAATCTATGTTGTCAACACCTTCTTGATTTTCAATTTTTGCAATAACTTTTATGTGTTTGCCATTGTTTTCTTCAAGAACTTTTTTTACATCAAGAACATCGCTAGCTTTTCTTATAAATGAAGCTGCAATAAAATCAACTTCCATTTTACATCCAAATTTAATATCTTCTATATCTTTTTCTGTTATTGATGGTAATTTTATTACTACATTTGGAACATTAACGCCTTTATGATTTTTTATCATACCTCCAACAGTTACTTTGGTATGAATTTTATTTCCTTCTACACCAGTAACTTTGAATTTTAATAATCCATCGTCAACTAAAATTGTTCCTCCTACTTTAATATCTTCATAAAGTTCTTTATATGAAATAGAACATTTAGTTTCATCTCCAAGTATTTCTTCACCACATACAAAAGTGAAATCATTTCCTTCTTTAAGTTCAACACCATCATTTATAAAATTATGAGTTCTGATTTTAGGTCCCTTAATATCAAGAACAATTGCAGTAGCTGAATTCATTTCAGTTCTTAATCTTTTTATCAAATCTATTTTTTCTTTATGAGATTCGTGTGTTCCATGAGAAAAATTTAATCTTGCTGCACTCATGCCAATCTCAATAAATTTTCTTAAAGTTTCTTCATTATCACTAGCAGGTCCAATTGTAAAAATCATTTTTGTTTTTTGCATAAAAACACCTCACATAAAATTTTTTATAGTATACTTATATTGTATATTTATTGTGTATCAATTGTTGTATATCGATTGAAAAATAACATAAAATAGCTTGAAAAATTGACAAATTGTAATTATTCTCGATTTTTTTATGATAAACTAATAGAAAGATATACATAAAATTATTTTAACACATATTTAAGGAAAGGGAGTAAAAATATGAAAAAAATTGAGAATGTTAAATTTGACAGAGTTTTTTATCATTTTGAGCAAATAAGCAAAATTCCTAGAGGATCAGGGAATGAAAAAGCTATAAGCGATTATCTCCTTAATTTTGGAAAGGACTTAGGATTAGAATGTATTCAGGATGGAGCATTGAACATAATAATAAAAAAGCCTGCAAGTAAAGGGTATGAAAATGTTCCGGGTGTTATAATTCAAGGCCATATGGACATGGTATGTGAAAAAAATAGTGATAAAGAACATGATTTTAAAAGGGATCCTATTGATCTTGTTGTTAAAGGAGATTACATATATGCAGATAAGACAACCCTTGGAGCTGATGATGGAATTGCGATAGCATATTCAATGGCTATACTTGAAGATAGAAATTTACAACATCCTGCAATAGAAGTATTATTAACAACAGATGAGGAAGGCGGGATGAAAGGTGCTATGTCAATTCAGCCACAATATATAAATGGGAAGACTATTTTAAATATTGATTCAAGAGAAGAAGGAAAACTTATTGTAAGTTGCTCAGGAGGAATAAATACTAAGTCAATTCTTCATATAGAAAAAATAAATAAGAAAGAAAACACTCAAGCTTATAATATTGTTATAAGGGGATTAAAGGGAGGTCACTCTGGTTCGGAAATTCATTTGGAAAGAGGAAATTCCAATAAATTAATGGGAAGATTTTTAAAAGAAGTTGAAAAGAATTTAAAATATAATCTGGTATCAATAAATGGTGGAGCAAAGGAAACAGCAATTCCAAGAGAATGTTCAGCAATTATTAGAATTAATAAAGAAGATGAAAGAAAACTTTTAAATATAAAAAATAGAGTATGTGAAATGTTTAAAAAAGAATTTGGGAAAAAGGATCCAGATTTGAGAATTTACATTTTGGAATCAGAAGATAATGTTGATTATATTATATCTGATAGTTCAACAGAGAAAGCAGTAAATTTATTGTATATGTATCCAGATGGAATGAATACATCGAATTATGATGCAGAAGGGGGAATTGAAAGTTCAACTAATTTAGGAATTGTGAAAACTTTTGAAGATTGTATTCAATATAACAGTTCTGTAAGAAGTTCGATTTCCTCTTTAAAAGATGAAATTGTATCTAAAAATAAGTGCTTGACAGAATTGGTTGGAGGAGAATTTTTAACAGAAGCGGCATATCCTGAGTGGTGTCATAAAACTGATTCTAAGATAAAGAACATATGTAGAGATGTATATCATAAGATGTATGGAAAGATGCCGGAAATAATATCAATACATTCAGGAATAGAATGTGGACTATTACAGCAGATACTTGGAAATGATATTGATATGATAAGCTTTGGACCTGATATTAAAGATATACATACACCTAATGAACATATGAGTATCCCATCAGCAGATAGATGTTATGAATATTTAATTCAAGTTCTTAAAGAAATAAAATAGAAAAAATTGTATTAGGCTGATATTTTATAGTATGGAAACTTTAAAATATCAGCCTTTTATATATTTCTATTAACATAATGAATATATTTTAAAATTTGAGAATATTATGTTATATAAAAATAAATATCTAATGGAAAATTTCTATTAGAAGTGAGGTGGTATTGTGAGATACACAAGATATGAATATAGAAAACATGGGAAAATGAAGTTTATTATAAGCGTAGTTATGGTTGTAACAGTTTCTATTGGAAGTGGTTTGTATATAAGCAGTCTTGTTTTCAAAAATGAAGAAACAATATCAAATAATAATTATTCAATAAAAACAGGTGAAGAAAATGGAGTAGCACAGTTTAAAGAGATAGTAGCACTTCAATGTGGATATTATTCAAAAAAGGAAAATGCAGATATGTCTATTTCAGCGATATCATCATATTGTCAGCCATTTATTGTAGAGGAAGATGGAAATTATAGAGTTATTGCAGGATTGTATGATGATGAGTCTGGGACAGAAAAAATAGAAGAGCTTAAGAGAATAGGAATAGATGTTGCAAAGGTAACTATTAAAGTGCCAGTAGATACTGATGAAGATAAGAAAATTATACAGATAACAGAAGGATTTCTTCAAATCACAAAAAAATTAGCAGAAAGTGATGTGAAAAGTATTAAGACATTGGAATTCAAAGAGTGGGCAGGAAACATAATAGGTAGTGGACAAGATTCTAAAACAGCAAAATTGAATCAGATCGAAAAAATTATAAATGATTTACCAGATGAAGTGACAAAATCTAATAGCACAGAAAGTGTTCAGAATTTATATATGTTAATAAAAAATTAGGTAAAATTATTAAAATTATTACAACAAAATTACATTTATATAAAAAAAACTATAACTTAATGTAACAGACTTGTTTAAGAACTTCTTAAATGATAAACTATAGGGTGTGGAAATGGTTGATTTCTGAATTTTTCATTTTCACACCTTAAAAATTAGAGACGATTAGTTAAAATATTAACATGTGTATAATATATATTTGATGTCTATAATCATAATATATTGAAGTTTTTATTCTAGGATGTGAACATATGAAAATAATTTTAGCGTCAGCTTCAGAACGAAGACAGGAATTGTTATCAAGATTAATTGATAACTTTGAAATAATGGCAAGTAGTTTTGATGAAAGTACAGTGGATTTTGAAGGTGATATAGATAAATATGTTAAAGATGTTTCTTTAGGAAAGGCTCTTGATGTTAGAAAGCATATTAATGAGGATGCAATAATAATATCAGCAGATACAATTGTTACTTATAATAATAAGATTCTTGGAAAGCCTAAAGATAAAGAAGATGCATTTAATATGTTAAAAGATCTTCAAGGAAGAAGCCATTTTGTCTATTCTGGGTTAGTTGTTATAAATACTAAGACCGATGTAACCAAAGTAGAAAGTTTGAGAACAAAAGTTACTTTTTCTAAAATAAGTGATAAAGAAATACTAGAGTACATAGAAACTGGAGAGCCTTTAGATAAAGCAGGCTCTTATGGAATTCAAGGAAAAGGCGGAATATTTGTTGAGAAAATTGAAGGATGCTTTTATAATGTGGTAGGACTTTCTCTTAACAAATTGAAGTCAATGCTAGATCAAATAATGTAATATGGGGAAGACGGATGGGGTATTAATTTTGGAAGGAATGATATTCTATGAATAACAGTCTGAATATTAAAAATATACCGGAATACGAAAAACCCAAAGAAAAACTATTAGAATATGGTGCACAATCATTGAGTAATTCAGAATTATTAGCAATAATAATTGGAGCAGGAGGCAGGTATGAAAATGCTGTAGAGCTTAGTAGAAGAATTCTAAATGAATTTAATGATTTAGATGGAATTCTTTCAGCTGAATATGATGATATAATATCCATAAATGGAATTAAATCTGGAAAAGCATCACAAATTATGGCATTAAGTGAATTATTTAAAAGATTTAGAACTCTGAAAGCAGGAAAGAAAAATATCAAAATAACATCTCCAAAAGATTTAGCAGATCTTCTTATGGGAGAAATGAGCTGTTTAAAACAGGAAGTGCTTAAGGTAATTACATTAAGCACAAAAAATACAATTATTGGTGCAAAGGATATTTTTAAAGGAAGCTTAAATAATTCCATAATTCATCCAAGAGAAATATTTAAACTAGCAATAACAAATCATAGTGCATCGTTTATTATATGCCATAATCATCCATCTGGCGATCCAACGCCAAGCAGGGAAGATATAAATATAACAATAAGAATTAAAGAATGTGGAACAATTATAGGAATTCCACTTATTGATCACATTATAATAGGAAATAATAAATTTGTCAGTCTGAAAGAAAAGGGACTGATATAAGAATCGGAAGGGGAAAAATTAAAATGGGATTTTTTGGATCAGGAAAAGACATGGGAATAGATTTAGGAACAGCAAATACACTTGTATTTGTTAAGGGAAAGGGAATTGTTTTAAGAGAGCCTTCAGTTGTTGCAATGAATAATATGACAAAGAAAACACTTGCTGTAGGATCAGAAGCTAAACTTATGATTGGTAGAACACCAGGAAACATTGTTGCAATAAGACCTCTAAAAGATGGGGTAATAGCAGACTTTGATACTGCTCAGACAATGATGAAGAATTTAATAGAAAAAGTTTCAACAAAAAATGCATTTAAGAGTCCAAGAATAATAGTATGTTATCCATCAGGAGTAACTGAAGTTGAAAAGAGAGCTATAGAAGAAGCAACTAAACTTTCAGGTGCAAGAGATGTTATATTAATGGAAGAGCCAATGGCAGCAGCTATAGGTGCAGGACTTCCAGTAAGTGAACCAACAGGAAGCATGATTGTTGATATTGGTGGAGGTACTACTGAAGTTGCAATAATATCTTTAGGAGGTATTGTAACAAGCAAGTCATTAAGGGTTGCTGGAGATGAACTTGATCAGGCAATAATTTCTTACATAAAGAAAGAATTTAACTTAATGGTTGGAGAAAGAACTGCAGAACAAGTTAAGATGGAAATTGGATCAGCATATAAACTTGATGGTGAAGAAGAAATGATAATGGAGATTAAAGGAAGAGATATGATTTCAGGACTTCCTAAAATCGTTGAAATTTCAGAAGCTCAAGTTAGAGAAGCTTTAAAAGAGCCTGTATATCAAATAATTGAATCAATTAAGACTACATTAGAAAAAACACCACCAGAATTAGCAGCTGATATTATGGAAAAAGGTATTATGCTTGCTGGTGGAGGAGCTTATTTAAGAGGATTAGATGTATTAATAAATAAGGAAACAAACATGCCTGTTCATATTGCAGAAGCACCTCTTGACTGTGTAGTTCTTGGAGCAGGAAAGGCACTAGAAGATTTTGATAAAATAAGCAGAGATCAAAGAGGCTAATTAATGAAACTCTTCAAAAATAAACTGGCAGTAACTATAATGGTGCTGTCAGTTACATTTTTAGGATTAATTGCATATACAGTAAAAAAGGAAAATAGGAGCATTATTGAAAGTGGTGCCGGAACTGCTCTTAATCCTGTGCAGAGATTATTGTACAGTGCAACTAATGAGGTAAAAGAGACTTTAGACTTTTTTTTGAATTTTTCTGAAGTAAAGGCTCAAAATAAAGAACTTACTAATGAAAATGAAGAATTAAAAAATAAGCTGGCTGAATATTCAGATTTAAAAGAAGAAAATGAGCGATTCAGGGAATTATTAAGTTTTACAGAAGAAAGAGATAACTATAATTACATAGGATGTGACATCATAAGCTATAGTGGTGGCGGATTTAATGATGGGTATGTAGTAAATAAGGGTACAAATGACAACATTCAAAAAGGAATGGCTGTAATAACTAATAAGGGACTTGTTGGTCAGGTTACAAGCGTTGGAACTAATTGGAGTATAGTTCAGACACTTACAAATGAAAATATAGCTGTAAGTGTTATGGTTGAAAGTACAAGAGATGCAACAGGTTATATTACAGGTTATACAGAAGATAATCAAAACAGAAACCTTGCAAAGGTATATGATCTTCCTATGGATTCTGAAGTTAAAGAAGGCGATGTTATATTGACTTCTGGTGTTGGAATGGTGTATCCAAAGGAAATAAGAATAGGAGAAGTCATAAAAGTTGAAGAAGATAAGGTGAAAGTAATGAAAAGCGCTATTGTTAAACCTTATGTTGATTTTAATAAATTGGAAGATTTATTTATTGTATCACCAAAAGATACAAGAGAAGTTAAATATGATTAGGAGTATGAATAATGGAAAAATTAATTCTTATTTTAGTTTCGATTGGATTATCTCTGTTAGATAATTCAATAATTCCATTCTTTTCAATACGTGGCGGTTATCCTAGTCTTCTATTTACATTTGCAATTGCATACTCATTAGTTAATAAGAGAGAAAAATCTGTATTTATGGGATTAGTCAGCGGAATACTTCAGGATATATATTTGTTTAATGGGTTTGGTGTAAATTGTTTTTTTAATTTACTGCTGTGTTTTCTTGCATCATTAATAGGTGAAGGAATGATAAAGAATAAAAGGATGGTTCCTGTTGTTTCTATGTTTATTATCACAATACTAAAATATATAGGAATGTTTATAATTTTCTATATTGTTGGTATAGAAATACATTTGACAAGAAGCGTATATATGGCATTATATAATTCCATAATTATGTTTTTTGTATACAAGTATGTTATAAAAATTTATGATGATGAATATACAAAACAAAGATGGAGGTTTAAATGATAGTTAATAAACCAGTGAAAAAAAAGAAAATCTCACGATATACTGTTTTGTGCATTATTATGGGCATCATTTTTGGATCAATTAGTCTGCGCTTGATATATCTTCAGATTTTTAGTTATGAAGAGTATAAAGAAAAAGCTAATACAACATCAACTAGATTTGTTTCAGAAAGTGCTCCAAGGGGAGAAATATATGACTCAAACGGAATTGTTTTAGCTACAAGTGAAAGAACATATTCATTAACATATACGGAAACTGATGTGACTAAGAAGATGTTTTACTCTACTATGGCTGAATTATTTGAAATTCTGAATGAAAGTGGAGAAAGTATACAAGATACAATGCTTTTAAAGATTGATAATGAAGGCAATCCATATTTTGATTATTCAAGCAGTGATAAAGAATCACAAAATTATTCAGAATTAAGATTTAAAAAAGATAGAGGGTTTGAAGAAACATTAAAAAATAAATTGTATCCAGATGTAAGTCAGTTATCAGATGAGCAGAGTGATGTAATTGATGAAGAATTGTTAAAGATTACACCAGAAGAATCATTTTATACATTAGTTAAGAATTATGATCTTATAGAACTTATAGATCCTGAATATAATTCTACAAAAGAAAAGAAAGAATTATATAAGTCTATGACTGGTGAGGAGATAACAAATAAAATACTTGCACAGGGGTATTCGCTTGATGATATAAGACAGTATATGGTTGTAAAAGATACAATAAAAATACAAAGTCTTCAAGGGTATAAATCAGTAACAATAGCAAACAATATTAAAAAGGATACTGTACTTATAATAAAACAGAAGCTTAATGATATGCCTGGTATTGATGTCAGTTCAGTACCTATAAGAAAATATCCATATAATAATCTTGCATCATCAGTACTAGGATATGTGTCTACAATAACTAGTGCAGAAGAAGATAAATACAGTCTTAGAGGTTATGATGTATCTACAGATTTAATTGGTAAATCGGGAATTGAATCTGCATTTGAAGAACAGCTTAAAGGAGTAAAAGGTGGAACAACAGTAAAAGTTAATTCATCAGGAAGAGTTACAGAAAAATTATTTGAACTGGAATCTTATCCAGGAAATAACGTTCATCTTACAATTGATGGAAAACTTCAATATGTAGCAGAACAGGCCCTTAAAGATGGAATCCTTGAAATACAACAAGATCCTAAGTACAGAAATGCCACAAGAGGAGCATTAGTTGCAGTTGATGTTAAAACTGGAAGGATATTATCACTTGTTAGTTATCCTGACTATAATCCAAATCAGTTCACTATACCAGGAACTCTGACTTCAGAAGAAAGCAAACAATACTTTACTCCAGATTTAGAAGCCTTCGGGCAAGAATTGATAAAAAGATTAAATTTAAATAAGACCGTTGATGAATTATTTCCAAAGGATAGTAAAGGAAACAGACAAGATAATAATGATTTATATCCAAGGCCATTCTATAATTATGCAACAATGTCATTGATACCACCAGGATCAACATTTAAGCCTCTTACATCAGTTGCAGGATTGGAATCTGGGGTTATCAGTCCATCAGAGACAATAAATGATTCTGGAGTATTTAACATTCATCCAGATGTATTTGGTAAAAGTTTTGCACCACAATGTTTACTTTATACAAACAATCATTATGGTCATGGACCTCTTGATGTAGCTGGAGCACTTGAAGTTTCATGTAACTTTTTCTTCTATGAAACAGCTTATAGATTGTATATGCTTAATGGAGGAAATATAGGTGCATTAGATTCTATAGCTAAATATGCATGGGAATTTGGATTAGGCGTTAATCCTAATAGTAACGAAAAACCAGCTACAGGAATAGAAATACAAGAAAATTTTGGTCAGACATATAATTTTACATCATGGAGAAAGCAGATGGTTAACTATGCTAAATATTCTATTGTTGATGATTTAGAAAATGGAAAATATAGTGCTAATGGAACCACTTTTATAAGTTTTGATATAAAGTATATCGAAGATGATAATGATCAAGTTAGAAAAGCTAAACAGAACATAAAAGATAAAATTGCAGATACACTTAATAAAGTCGGAACAGATGAATTTAAGAGTATAAATTATGATCAGTTTGCAAAAGAAGTAAAAAAAGATGTTCAGACTATAATGGATAATTCTGATAGATATAAAGAAAATGTAGCAAAATATGAAGCCGATACAAATAAAACAGTAAATTTAGAATCACAGGCAAATATAATAGCAGATGTTATAACACGATTTACAATTAATGATAAATCATCAGAAATAACATCTCCAGCACAATTGATATATGCGTCTATTGGTCAGGGTATGAACAACTATACTCCTCTTCAATTAGCTTCATATGTATCAACTCTTGTAAATGGAGGAACAAGATATAAGCTTCATTTAGTTGATAAAGTGACAGATAATGATGGAAATGTTATTCAAGACTACAAACCTGAAGTATTGAATCAATTAAATATGAGTAAATCAACAGTAGATGCTGTAAAGTTAGGAATGTCTAAGGTTAATAGTGATGATAGTGGTACAGCTGCTGCTAGATGGCAAGGATTCCCAATACAAACTGGTGGTAAGACTGGTACAGCTGATTTCTCAGATACTCAAGAAGAAAGAGGAAGAGCACCATATGCAACATATATAAGTTTTGCGCCACTTGATGATCCAGAGATAGCAGTTGTTGCAGTTGTATTTGATGGAGGACATGGTGGTTCTATTGCAGGTGCTGTTAGAGCTGTTTTTGAACAATATTTTAAAGATAGAATATTGGAAATGGATCCAAATTATGCAGCTAAATCAGAAACATTTAGAAAATATGTATCAGCTAATCCTTTCAATTCAGAAGTACAGAAAGAAGAAGCTGATGAAGCTGTAAATGAGAAGACTGAACAAAATTCAAATGGAACTTCACAAGATGAAACAGAACAGAATTCAACGAATGATGATTCTGCAGCTTTAGATGAAAATTTGATAAACAATAATGGAAATACTTAAAGTTAATTTATAAAAAGGACTGCTGCATTAAAGATTGCAACTAAAATATTTAGTGTTATTCTTTATGCACAGTCCTTTTTTAAAAAGAAATGAGGAAGAATTATGAAATATGACAGAATGACAAGTGGAATATTTTTATCAAGACCTAACAGATTTATTGCAAATGTTGAGATAGATGGTATAAATGAAGTGTGTCATGTAAAGAACACAGGAAGATGCAAAGAGTTATTGATACCAGAAATGACTACGGTTTTTGTACAGAAAAGTGATAATCCAAATAGAAAAACTAAATATTCAGTCATTGGGGTAATAAAAGGTGATAGAAAGATAAACATGGATTCACAGGTGCCTAATAAGGTGGTCCATGAGTGGATTAATAATGGAAATTTATTTAAAGATGTAGTATTGGTAAAACCAGAAAAGACATATAAAAATTCGAGATTTGATTTTTATATTGAAACTAAAACAGAAAAAGCCTTTGTTGAAGTAAAAGGGGTGACATTGGAAGAAGATGGTGTAGTTAGATTTCCTGATGCACCAACTGAAAGAGGAGTAAAACACATTCATGAATTATGTGAATGCATTGAAGATGATTATAAGGCATATATAGTGTTTGTGATTCAAATGAAAGGAGTAAAATATTTTACTCCTAATGATGACACTCATAAGGCTTTTGGAGATGCACTTCGTAAAGCAAAAAGAAAAGGTGTAAAAATTGTTGCTGTGGATTGTAATGTTACAGAAGATAGTATTAGCATATCTGATTATGTTGAAGTACGTTTATAGAATATTGGGTATTTTTACATGGAATTCTTGAAAGTTAATCATAAATATTTGTTGCAATATTAAAATTACATTTAAATTTATCTTATATGTATAAAAATATCAAAGAAATCTTAAAAAGATTCAATTGTTTATTATAAATCGCTAATTTTAATATATTGTCTTCTGAAATCAATAGTTATATCTTTGGACTACATGTACTATTTGGTGATAAATACTTATGTACAAATTCCAAGGATTATCTTATTATTTTTAAAAATACTATAAAATAGTTTAAACATATATACAAAAATACTTTAGAAAATGATATAATTTAAAAAGGTTAATGTTTTCAAAGAAATTAAAATTTAAGTATTTTTTAGACCTGCAGATATGCTAGGGGGTAACAAATGTACAATAATGATGGTATTTTAATTAAAGGAAATAGAGATGGTATAAATACAACAATTGATATGAGTAAGTTTTCTTCATTTGAAGATATGATTTCATTATTAATAAAGAAACTTTCAAAAGGCAAACATTTTTATAAAGGAACAACACTAATTTTAAGAATAGATTTAAAGCTCCTTAATGAGAAAAATGCCAAACAATTAAAAGAAGCCCTGCTAACAGAAATTGCTCTGAAAGATATTGTGTTTGAAGATTTGGAAGCAGATAGTCAAAGTGGTACAAGTCAAAAGGAAAATAAGGTTTTTAATGGAGTTTATGAAGGAAGAACTAAATTTATAAGAAGAACTGTCAGAAGTGGTCAGTCAATAAATTATAAAGGTAACATAGTAATAATTGGAGATATTAACAGTGGAGCTGAAGTTTATGCTGCTGGAAATGTGGTTGTTCTTGGACGAATCAAGGGAAAAGTAAGTGCTGGGACTAATGGTAATTCTAAAGCATTTATAGCTGCATTTTTATTACAGCCTGAACTTTTAAAAATAGCCAATGTTATAGCAATGTCACCTGATGAATCAGAAAAACCA
This sequence comes from uncultured Clostridium sp., assembly GCF_934754915.1. Taxonomy (GTDB): domain Bacteria; phylum Bacillota; class Clostridia; order Clostridiales; family Clostridiaceae; genus Clostridium. The sequence continues at coordinate 28,155 of NZ_CAKVKB010000007.1, read as the reverse complement.
AGTTATCCAGAACTTGCAAAGATTAAAGATGGTATAATAATAGTTGAGCCGTATTTGCCAAATAAATATATATATTAGAAGTTATAGGTTGGAGGTATTAAAAACATGGGAGTATCTATTGTAATTACTTCAGGTAAAGGTGGGGTTGGTAAAACAACAACAACAGCAAATATAGGAACTGCTTTAGCATCATTAGGCAAAAAAGTAGTTGTTATAGATGGTGATACTGGATTAAGAAATTTAGATGTTTTATTAGGATTAGAAAACAGAATAGTATATACAATTATAGATGTTATAGAAGGAAGATGCAGATTAAAGCAAGGGTTGATAAAAGATAAAAGATTTCAGAATTTATGCCTTTTGCCTACAGCTCAGACAAAAGATAAAGATGATATAAGTCCACAAGAAATGCTTAAGATTGTGAATGAATTGAAAGAAGAATTTGACTATGTGTTGATAGATTCACCAGCTGGAATCGAACAGGGATTTGAAAATGCAGTTATAGGAGCAGATAAAGCAATCGTAGTTGTAAATCCTGAAATAACATCTGTAAGAGATGCAGATAGGGTAATTGGAAAACTTGATGCAAAAGGATTAGAAGACCATGCAGTAATAATTAACAGATTAAATTATGAGATGACTAAAAATGGTGATATGCTTGATGTATCAGATATTATAGAAACACTTTCAATTGAATTATTAGGAGTAGTCCCTGATGATAAGAACATAACAGTTTCAACTAACAAGGGAGAACCTATAGTACTTGATGAAAATGCTGTTTCAGGAAAGGCATTCAAAAATATAGCTAGAAGAATAACTGGAGAAAAGGTTCCATTCCTTGAATTACATACAACAGGAGATGAAGGATTTTTTAAATCTTTATTAAAAATGTTTAAACGTAATTAAAGGAGGATGTTGAGATGGGTTTTTTTAAAAGTTTAAATAATAAACCAACACCTAAAGAAGTTGCTAAGGATAGATTAAAATTGATTTTAATACACGATAGAGGTGAAATAGCACCTGAAATAATAGATAAGATTAGAGCAGAAATATTAGAAGTTATATCAAAATATATTGATATACAGATGGATGATGTTGAGATATCAGTGAACAAAAGTGAAGAAGAAGGAGAAAATTCTTCAGCTTTAGTTGCAAATATTCCAATAAAAAATATAAGAGGAAGATAGATTTTTAAAAGAAAAAGAAACTGATTTAAATGGAAAGGGGATTTCTGTTTATCAGTTTCTTTTTCTATAAAAATATACGAGTAAACTTATAAATATATGAATAATTTTTGAAGAAATAATTAAAAATATTGTCAATATAATATTTCTAATTGTTACAAAAATATTATTATTTGATTACATAGGGTTAATATTATGGAGAATAGAGTAATAATAGTGTATAATTAATAGGAAATATGCTAAATCATCAATATTTCAAGATGTATTTCATGGAGGTGAAATGTTGTTTAAGCGTTTTAGATTGGAAATGAGACTTATAAAAGAAATTGATAAGACACTTTTGTTTTCAATGATTTTATTAGTTTTATATGGAATATTAAATATATATTTATGTACTAAGGGTGGCAAATATGATGGATTTGCATTGAAACAATTTATGTGGCTTGTAATATCATTAGTAATATTATATGCGTTTTTATCAGTAGATTATACTATACTGATGAATTATGTACCTATATTTTATTGGGGGTCAGTACTTCTGCTTATAGTAACCATGTTTATAGGAGTAGAAATTAATGGAGCCAAAGGTTGGATAAAGCTTGGACCAGTATCATTGCAGGCATCGGAATTTGCCAAGATAGGAATAATTTTAATGCTTGCAAAGAAGCTTGAAGAGATGGAAGGAAAAATAAATGATGTAAAAAACTTTTTCATATTAGTTTTTTATGCAGCTGTACCTGTTTTATTTATTCTTATACAACCAGATATGGGAATGGGAATGGTATGTTTCTTTATAGTGCTTGGAATATTTTTTATATCTGGTCTGGATATGAAGATAATAGGGGGAGGACTTGCAACCCTTGTTCTTGGAGTGATAATAATATTAAATTCAAGTCTTATGCCTGCATATCAAAAAAGCAGATTTACAGGATTTTTAAATCCAGAAGCAGATTATGCTGGAAATGGATATCACCTTACACAGTCATTAATAGGAATTGGTTCTGGTGGAATATTAGGAAGCAGACCATCCTTAAAAGCAGATGGAAGTACAGGATATGCTGCACAGAATGTTCCAGAGGTTCATACAGATTTTATATTTTGCGCTATTGCAGAACAGCTTGGGTTCGTTGGAGCTTTAATACTTCTTATGCTTTATGGATTTATGATTTATGAGATGATTTCAATTGCACGGACATCAAAGGATATTTGTGGATCTGTAATATGTGTAGGTATAATATCTTATTTTCTATTTGCAATATGTCAAAATATTGGTATGACAATAGGACTTCTTCCTATTACAGGTATAACTCTTCCACTGGTAAGTTATGGAGGAAGCTCACTTCTTACAACAATACTTTCTGTTGGCCTTGTTATCAATATAGGAATGAGAAGAAAGAAAATACATTTTTAAAATTAAAGATTTATATTCAAAAACTGGCTTGATAATATTAAGTCGGTTTTTTTATTTGATTGAGGATTTTTCATATTAGCGTAAATACAAAACTCAACTCAACATATAGTATATCTTAAATAACTGTAGATACTATATCTTGAACTAAATCATATAAAATTATAATTATGAAATATCCACGATTATATAGCCAACTTCTTTTCATAAAAATAATATTTCTAAATATATATTTAGTAATAGAAATTTTAAGGAGGATATTGATGGGGAATTATGCATCAGCATATGAAGAATACTATAAAAATATAAATAGCAGATTTAAAGAAAAAAGCAGAGATTATAAAAACAACAAATATGAAAAATATAAACTTCATTCTGATAATAAGAATTATTTTTCAAAAGAATATTGGATTGTGAAGATTGAACATCAACTTTTAGGTTCAATATTACTATTATCTTTTTTTATGGTATTGAAATATGGTAATATCCCTAATATTAAAGGGATATATTCTGCGTGTAAGAATTCATTAATAAGTCAATTTGACTATGATGAATCTATTGAAGCTTTTAATTCTATGGATATATATGGTTATAAAGCTAAAGATTTTAGAATAGGTCCATTTAAAATTGAAGATTTAAAATCTCAAAATTTGAAAGTCGGATGGAATAATTTTATAAATTCTATAAGACAATCAGAAGGTCAGGAGATTTAGAATTAATTATAACTAAACCATATAAAAATAACTTATCCAGATTTACTGAGCAATATTATAGGGGTTAGAAATGAAAAAGTTTATTATAATTCTATTAGTTGAATTCCTAGCACTTATGTGGATTGCAGGCTTTAAGGCAACAGTTATAATAAGTTTCCTGTGGATAATATTACATGAATTTTCACATATTCTAATGGCTAAAAAATTTGGATGTTCATTTAATAAAATAGATATCAGTATATGGGGAGTAAAAGCTGATTTAATAGATTTTGATGAGTTAATGGAGAACAGAAAAATGGCAGTATATTTAGCAGGTCCTCTTTTTAATATTTTTATGAGTGTGATTTTGTTTGGGATATATAGTATTTTTAAATTAGAATATTTAAAAAGCAGTATAACTGTTAATATATGTCTTGGTACATTTAATTTACTGCCAGCCTATCCTTTAGATGGTTCCAGAATTTTAGAGATAATATTATCTAAAAAATATTTATTTAGAAGAGCAAAAAAAATAACAGAAAGCATAAGTTTTATTATTGCAGGTGCATTATTTGTTTTGTTTAATATAATGATTTTTTTACATAAGGTGAATATAAGCCTATTTTTAACATCCATATTAATGGCATACACAACATTTATAGAAAAAGAAAAGACTATGTATATAATAATGGATGATATGATCAAAAAGGTCAGGAGGCTGAAAAAATATAATTACATGGAGAATAAATCTATATCAGTATATTATAAAAAGGAATTAGTAAAGGTCTTAACTCTTGTAGACAAAAATAAATTTAATAGCTTTTATATTCTTGATGATAATATGTGCCTTATTTCTGTAATACATGAAGATGAACTTATTATAGCTTTGAAAGAACATGGTAATATAACTCTTGAAGAGTATATAAAAATAAGAAATGGCCATTGATTTTATAAGACTATAAAAAATAAAATCAATGGTTATTATTATAGAAGGTAAAGTACATATTTTGTTGTAGTATTATTATGAATATTATGGTAATATTTATAAAAATAAAACTTTAAATTTATAGCAAGGGATGGGATTTTATGAATAGAAAAAGGATAATATCAATACTTTTAAGTATGTGTATAATATTAACTTTATCTGGAAATACTGTATTTGCTGCTGAAAGTGATAGTAAAGAATTTGAACAGGCAATATTAAATGCAAAATCAGTAATTACTGTTTCAGATGATTATAAGAATTTTTCTCATACATCAAGAAAAGTAAACGATGGTGATAATACAATAACTGTATGGGATCTTTATTGGGAAAATGAGAATAGTGGAGAAAGTATATCTATTGAAGTAGATTCTTATGGGAACATATGTGATTATAGCAGTTATAAAAATGATAATGAATCTGGTCTTGCTAAAGTAAAGAAGGAAGATGCTGAAGTTACAGCAAAGGACTTTGTTAAAAAAGTCATTCCTAATTGTGAAGATGTAAGAGTAGTAAAATGTAATAATAATGTTTATAGTAATGAATATGATTTTATATGCAGACAATATGTAAATGATATTCCAGTTGAATTTGTCACAGTAAATGTTGGTGTAAACAAATACACTGGAGAGGTAAGTTATTATAATGGATTAGATATTGGATATAAAGCTGATAAATTTCCGGATTCTAGTCAGGTAATAGATACTGAAAGAGCAAAAGATATATATTTGGAAAATATACAAGAAGATTTTTCTTATTACACAACATATGATTATAAAGCAAAAAAACGAAATAATTTTGCGTGGTATACAATAAATGGAGGGAAAGGTGTTGATGCTGTAACTGGTGAAATTTTGAATATACATTCAAACTATGATAACTCTTATAAAGATTATTATGGTATTGCAAAAAGTGAATTAGAAAATGATTCAATAGGACCAATTCTTAGTGATGTTGAAAAGGCAGAGATAAATACTATTCAAGGCTTAATTTCCAGTGATAAAGCTCAAGAAATACTTAAGGAAAAAAATGATGAATTTGAAGGAATGAAAATTCAGGATATATCTTTGAGCAAGGATTCTAATGATGAAGAATATATATGGCAGTTATATTTTGATAATGGAAGTGGACAGGTAGATGCAGAAACAGGAGAAATACTTTCTTTTAATATATATTATAATGATGAATCAGATTCAAATAGTAATATGACTTATGCACAGGCTAAGGATAAAGCTGAATATTTTTTGAAGAAAATTGTTTCGGATAAATTTGGTCAAACAAAACTTCTTGAAAGAAGCTATGAAGAAGATAATAGTTTAACATATGGATTTAATTACATAAGACAGATTAATGGAAAAAATTATATGAATAATATGTTAAGTGTTTTTATAAATAAGAATACAGGGAAGATAGTATCATATGATAATGTTTGGTACAAGCAGATGGATTTTCCTGATGTAAACAATGTAATTTCTAAAAAAGATGCGTTCAATATATTTAATGAAAAAAATAGTTTTGGATTACATTATACATTAGATAAAAAGAACAATATAAGATTAGTATATGATTTTTTGGAGGGAGATATATCATATTACGTTGATGCTGTTACAGGAAATAAAATTGACAGATGGGGCAAAAAGTATGATGAGGAAGATATCCCTGAATATACTGATATCACTGGACATTGGTGTGAGAAAATTGTAAAAGAACTTTTAAATAGTGGATATTACATTAAAGGTGATAAATTCAATCCAAACTATAATATAAGTCAGGTTAACTTTTTCAGATATATGTTATCAAAAGAAATAGGAAATTGTACTGATGATGAGTTATATGATATTTTGAAAGAGAGAGAAATAGTAAAGGATGAAGAAAAAAATCCTAAAGGAGCTGTTACTAATAAAGATGCAGCAAAATTTATTGTAAGATATCTTGGATATGGAAAATTAGCCGAAAAGTCTAGTATATTTAAAAATACATTTAATGATTCCATTGATGAGGAGAATCTTGGATATGCAAGTATATGTTATGGATTAAATATAATTAAAGGTGATTCAGAAGGAAACTTTAATCAGAATTATAATATAAGCAATGCAACAGCAGCGGTGTATATTTACAATATTGTTTCTCAGGGGTATATAAGATAAAATTAATAAATAATTTTGATTAATAATATACAATCAATTAAGAAATCTTTGTAATATTTGTTTGATTATTTATATTTAGAACATATATTGAAATATGATAAAAACAGATTTTATTAGTATTTAACTGAATAATATGGCAGCAATAAGAATATTCCCAATAAAGATTAATTGTGTTAGAATAGGTATAGCAAAAATGGAAGAAGTATAAAATTATACTTCTTCTTATTTTGCTTAAACATATTCAATTAAGAATTGGCAGATAATCAATAAAATATATATTTATTTTTGTTAGACATTATTTAAAGTTAATAAGCATAAAATGTCTATTTTAACTTATTAGTTACAAAGACACAATCGTGTTTTAAGGAGGAAATGTATTAGTGAACAGAGTTTCAGATGATATTTTATTTAAAGTTGAAAAACCAGCGAGATATATAGGTGGAGAATTAAATGAGATTATTAAGGATCCCAAAGAAGTTGATATAAGATTCGCTTTTTGTTTCCCAGATGTTTATGAAGTAGGTATGTCTCATTTAGGAAGCAGAATTTTATATCATACAATAAATTTAAGAGAAGATACATACTGTGAGAGAGCATTTACACCATGGCCTGATATGGAAGAGCTTATGAGAGAAAATAATATTCCTTTGTTTACACTTGAAACTAAAGATTCTTTAAATGATTTTGATATATTAGGATTTACTCTTCAATATGAAATGAGTTATACAAATGTACTAAATATGCTTGATATGTGTAATATACCAATAAGAGCATCAGAAAGAAGCGAAGATGATCCAATAGTTATGGCTGGAGGTCCTTGTGCATATAATCCAGAGCCTTTATGTGACATTATTGATTTCTTTGAAATTGGTGAAGGCGAAGAAATGATGAATGATGTTCTTGATATTTATAAAAAATACAAAGGCAAGGGTAAAAAGTCAGAATTTTTAAGAGAAATTTCAAAGATAGAAGGTATTTATGTTCCTTCATTATATGATGTTGTTTATAATGAAGATGGAACAATAAAGAGTTTTGAACCTAAATATGATGATGTTCCTAAAAGGGTAAAGAAAAGAATAATAACTAATTACACAAAGGTAGAATTCCCAACAGATATAATAGTTCCATATACAGAAATAGTTCATGATAGAGTTGTTCTGGAACTTTTTAGAGGATGTACAAATGGATGCAGATTCTGTCAGGCTGGTATGATTTATAGACCAGTAAGGGAAAAAACAAGAGAAGATCTGTTAGAGTTAACAAGGAAACTTATTAAGAATACTGGATATGAAGAAGTATCACTTTCATCTTTAAGTACATGTGATTATTCAGATATAAAGGGATTAGTTGAAGATCTTATGGCTGAACATAAAGACAAAAAGGTTGGAGTTGCACTTCCTTCAATAAGAGTAGATGCATTTTCAGTAGACCTTCTTAAGAGCATTCAGGAAGTAAGAAAAACCGGATTGACTTTTGCACCTGAAGCAGGTTCTCAAAGAATGAGAGACATAATAAACAAAGGACTTACAGAAGAAAGAATATTAGAAGCAGCTGAAAGTGCTTTTGGGTCAGGATGGAATACACTTAAACTTTATTTTATGGTAGGTCTTCCTTACGAAGAATTAGAAGATTGTAGAGGAATTGGAGAACTAGCAGAAAAGATAGTTGAAAGATATAAGAGTGTTCCTAAAGGAAAGGGAAATAATAGAGGATTAAAACTTACAGTAAGTACTTCAATATTAGTTCCAAAGCCATTTACGCCTTTTCAATGGGCACCTATGGCAAGAATAGATGAAGTTAATAAGAAAATCGATGCTGTTAAGGATTCAATTAAGAGCAGATGTATAACATATAATTATCATGAGCAGAAAACATCAGTTATGGAATCAGTGTTTGCAAGAGGAGATAGAAGGTTGTGTGAAGTCCTTATAAAAGCATTTGAAAAAGGTGCTAAATTTGATGGATGGAATCAATATTTTAAATATAATATATGGCAGGAAGCATTAAAAGAATGTGGATTAGATGAAGATTTTTATGCATATAGAGAAAGAACTTATGATGAAATACTTCCTTGGGATTTCATTGATATTGGTGTTAATAGAAAATATCTTGAGAGAGAAAATGAAAAAGCCAAAAAAGCAGAATTAACTCAAAACTGTAGAAAAGGATGCACAGGATGTGGAGTTAATGTGAACTTTAAGGAAGGAGAGTGCTTTGAAGGTGCGATACTTAGTTAAATTTACAAAAGAAGAAAATATTAAATTTATATCCCATTTGGATGTACTTAAGACAATTCAAAAAAATATAAGGAGAGCAGAGCTTCCAATAGAATATTCACAAGGATTTAATCCTCATATGACAACATCTATTGCTCAACCATTATCAGTTGGAGTATATTCAAGTGGAGAATATATGGATATGGTTTTAACAGAAGAGATGAATGAAGATGAAATAATTTCAAGATTAAATTCTACTGCTCCAGGGGGAATAAAATATTTAAGCGCCCTTGCTATACCATATAAAGAAGGAGAAAAAAAAGTTCCTCAGGCAATGGCAATGATAGATGGAGCAAGATATACCATAAAAATTAAATATTCTGACGTTTCAAACCTTGAAAAAGAAGTAAATGAACTTCTTGAAAGAGAAGAATGGAATATTGTGAAAAGAACTAAAAAAGGTGAAAGAGAAACTAATATAAAGACTATGGTAAAAGAATTTAAATTCTGGATAAAGGATAATGTTCTTGTTATAAATGCATTGATAAGTACAGGAAGCAGAGAACATTTAAGTGCAGATTTGTTGGTTAAATATATACAGGAAAATACAAGTAATGCACTTGTAGATTCATTTGTTGATATAAAAAGAGAAGAAATGTATTTTTATAAGAATGATAAATTAGTGCCATTATATAAGTGTATTTAGCAATTGACAGGATGTGTGTATTGTGAAAGAAATTTTTATAGAGAGAAGAGAAAAAATCTTAAGAATTGCTGTAAAAGTAAATAATGAACTTATTGAAAGTATAGTTGAAGAACAAAATGATCAGCCTGTAATAGGAGAAATTTACAAAGCAAAAATAAAAAATATAATACCTGCAATTAATTCTATATTTGTAGATATGGGATTATCTAAAGAAGGATATATGTACTATAGTGATGATCTTAAGTCTATGAAGATTAAAAAAGGTGATGATATTTTAGTTGAAGTTGTGAAAGAGCCTATAAATGATAAAGGTGCTAAAGTAAGTCACAAAGTTTCTGTTCCAGGAAGATATGTTGTCTTAAACTGCTATAAAGAAGGAATTAATTTTTCTAAGAGAATAACTGATGATAAGGCTAAAAAGGAAATCTTAGATAATATAAAACCTTTAGATGATGCAGGTATAACTATCAGAACTGAAGGAATTAATGCTGGTATTGATGTACTTCAAAAGGAAATAGATTCTCTATACGCTGAGTTTGAACAAATGAAAAGACAGATGAAACATTCAACTGAACTTAAGAAACTTTATGGAGATAATCCTACTTTAAGTAGAATTCTGAGAAATTCTCATAATGTTCAGAATACTAAAATATATGTTGATAATGAGAAAGATTTTAATGAAGTTTCAAAAATTGTTGGAAGTGATAGCAGCATCATTATTGAAAAATATAATGGTACTAGAAATCTTTTTGACTGCTATGGCATAGAAAAAAAATTAATAAAATTGAGACATAATAAGGTTAATCTTCAATGTGGTGGATATATTGTTATAGATAAAACAGAAGCTATGTATGTAATTGATGTGAATACTGGAAAGAACATAAAAGAAAGAAACTTTAATAAAACAATTTTAGAAACTAATCTTGAAGCAGCAAAAGAAATAGGGAAACAGATAAGACTTAGGAATTTAAGTGGAATTATAGTTATTGATTTCATAGACATGAGAGATAGAAGTCAGACAGAAACTATAATGAATGAACTTCATGAAAGTTTAAAAGAAGATAAGGGAAACATTAAGATTTTTCCATTTACAGAACTTGACCTTGTTCAGATTGCAAGACGCAGACAAGGAAAGAGTATATATGAATATATGGAAGAAGACTGTGTTAGATGTAAGGGAAGAGGAATAATACTTAAATTATCTTATATTGAAGGTCTTATAAAAAATGAAATAATAAGAATGAAAGAAGAAAATTCTATTGAATCATTTAAAATTGAAATTGATACTGTATATAAAGAAAGAATCAAGGAAGATATATTTGATTTTCTGAAGGAAATTGATGGACTTGATAAAGAAATATATATAGATTATATTGATGGAATTGAAGGATATAAGATAGAACCATTATTATTTCAGGCGCAGAAAGATAATTTGAAGGAATTAAAAATAACACAGATAGAAAAAGCTTAGTATTTAGTAAGAGGTATTAAAAAATATCTTTACAAAAGTTGATAAATGTGTTATTCTGAATTTTGTAAACCGCACACGTAAGGTTTTTAGTAAAACAAAGTCAAATCTTTGTACCAAAAGTGGCGAGACCGTTATGAGGAGGTGTTTTTTAATGTACGCAGTATTAAAAACAGGTGGAAAACAATACAGAGTTCAAGAAGGAGACGTAATATTCGTTGAAAAATTAAACGCTGAAGTTGATTCTACAGTTGAATTAAATGAAGTATTAGCAGTAGGAACTGATGCAGGCATCAAAGTTGGTGCTCCAGTTGTTGAAGGTGCTAAAGTTGTAGCTAAGGTTGCAGCTCAAGGTAAGGCTAAGAAGGTTATAGTTTTCAAGTATAAAGCTAAGAAAGACTATAGAAGAAAGAATGGACACAGACAACCTTACACTAAGTTAGTTATCGAAAAGATAGAAGCTTAATATTATGGTTAATGTAAGAATTAAAGAAAAAGGTAATAAAATAGTTGGTTTCGTAATAAATGGTCACGCATTACCTGATGGCAGAGATTTTTCAACAAATTCTGCATTAGTAGGGGAAGCATTTGATTTAATATGTAACAGTGTTGCAGTATTATCTCAAAGTGTAATCATTGGTATTGATGAAGTTTTAAAGCTTAATTGTACATACGAAATAAAAAACGATGGGTATTTAAAGTTAGATCTTCAGGATTTTAATGATGAAGAACTAGAAAAAACTCAGGTTTTATTACAAACTTTTGAGAAGAGTCTGAAAAGTGTCATTTTAGGCTTTGAAACATTAGTTGGAAAAAGTAAATGTATGGAATATATAACTTTAATAAAAGAGGAGGTGTAGTCACATGCTAATTATGAACCTTCAATTATTCGCTCACAAAAAGGGAGCTGGTAGTACTAAAAATGGTAGAGATTCTGAATCAAAGAGATTAGGAGTTAAATCTGCTGACGGACAATTTGTTCTTGCTGGAAACATCCTTGTAAGACAAAGAGGTACTAAGATTCATCCAGGCGAAAATGTTGGAAAAGGTAAAGACGATACTTTATTTGCTAAAATCGATGGAGTTGTAAGATTCGAAAGATTAGGTAAAGATAAGAAAAAAGCAAGTGTTTACCCAGTAGACGTTGAAGCAATAGCTGAATAATTATTAAAAATAAAGCACTCTTAACTAAGAGTGCTTTTTTAAATGTTGTAATGCACAATGCACAGTTCATAAGTCGAATTTGATTTATAGTTTTGCGTTTGTTGTGAGTTGTGCATTGTGCTTTATATATTGCAATTGATAATGTAAAATGGTCGATTGACAATTAAGGATGAAATCTTATTATTGGAACAAATATATGTTAGATAAATTTTAGATGTAATTTTTATATTGTAATATATTATTGGAACTTAAATTCTTGATTGAAATAAACTATTGAGTTTAAGCTATTGATAAATATATTATATTTACTAAGAAAAAAATATAGTTTAAGATTGACAATAAAGCATTAAAATTAATGTGGTATAATGTGAATACAAATTTGTAATATGTTAAGTATAAGAATATTAGAAGGATTTTTATTAAACATTAAGATTAAAATTTTAGAGTATTAGTTAGGAGATGAGTAGGTATGTTTATAGATAAAGCCAAGATTTTTATTAAATCTGGAAACGGTGGAGATGGTGCAATTACTTTCAGAAGAGAAAAATATGTACCATTAGGTGGACCAGATGGTGGAGACGGTGGAAGAGGCGGAAGCATTATCTTCAAAGTCGATACAAATATAACTACATTATTAGATTTTAAATATAAAAAGAAATTTGTAGCTGAATGTGGTGGAAATGGAAGCGGATCAAAATGCTATGGTAAGGATGGAGAAGACCTTATAATAAAGGTTCCTATGGGAACAATTATAAGAGAAGCTGAAAGTAATAAAATAATTGCTGATATGTCTCATAAAGATGAAGAACTTGTTTTATTAAAAGGCGGTAAAGGTGGTAAAGGTAATACTAAATTTGCTACAGCAACAAAGCAGGCTCCTCATTATGCAGAGCCAGGTATGCCAGGTGCTGAACTTACTGTAACACTTGAACTTAAATTACTTGCAGATGTAGGATTATTAGGTTTTCCTAATGTAGGTAAATCAACACTTCTTTCTATGACTACAAAGGCAAAGCCAAAGATAGCAAATTATCATTTCACAACTTTAAAACCAAACTTAGGTGTTGTTGCTGTTGAAGGAATAGAACCGTTTGTAATGGCAGATATTCCTGGAATAATTGAAGGAGCAGCTGAAGGTGTAGGTCTTGGAATTCAATTTTTAAGACATATTGAAAGAACAAGATTATTAATACATATCGTTGATATTTCAGGTGTTGAAGGAAGAGATCCATTTGATGATTTCTTGAAGATAAATGAAGAATTAAAGAAATATTCAGTTAAGTTATGGGATAGACCTCAAATAGTTGTGGCTAATAAAACTGATATGCTTTATGATGAAAGTGTATATGAAGATTTCAAGAAAAAGGTTGAAGAATTAGGATATACTAAAGTATTTAAAATGTCAGCTGCTACAAATGAAGGTGTAGATGCTGTAATGAAGGAAGCAGCAAGAATGCTTAAAGAAATTCCAGTAACTGAACTTGAAATAGCTGAAGATGAAAGATATATACCAGAAGAAAAAAGATTTACTTATAAGATCACTGTTGAAGATAATGAAGAAGGAACAAAGACATATGTTCTTGAAGGATCATTTGTTGATAGAATATTACATGCTGTAAATGTAAATGATGCAGATTCATTAAGATATTTCCATAAGGTTCTTAGAAATAAAGGAATTTTTGATGAAGTCAGAGAAATGGGAATCAAAGATGGTGACTTCATGAGATTAAATGATTTTGAATTTGAATATATACTTTAATAAAATTATAAATGAAAATCCCCCAGGGATAAATAATGCATGATATTAAAGCAGTTTTAGGAGGAATTAAAAATGATAACAACAAAACAAAGAGCGTATTTAAGAAATTTAGGAGCAACACTTACTCCAATATTCCAGATTGGTAAGGCTGGAATTGAAGAAAACTTTCTAATTCAGGTTTCTCAAGCATTAGAAGCAAGAGAAATAATAAAGATAAAGGTTTTGGAAAACAGTGGATTAGGAGCAAGAGAAGCTTCAGATATGATATGTAAAGCTATTAAATGCGAAGGTGTTCAGGCAATTGGAAATAAGATAGTTTTATATAAGCAATCAAGTAATATTAAAAAGAGAAAAATTGAATTGCCAGTAAAATAAGATTTAATTAAAATATAACTAAGCAACCTGATTTTAGGATTAAAAAATTTTAAAATCAGGTTCTTTTTAGTTTTAATATAAATATTCTAATTAACAATGTACAATTGTAGTTTTATTATTGGAACACATATATATATATATATTGTGTTAAGTAATGATATAATATATATGTTTTAAAATACAAAATGTATCTGTAAATAGCAGAACATGGGAGGAAAATATATGAAGCGATATGGTGTAATAGGAGGAACGTTTGATCCTATTCATAATGCACATTTATATATAGCTTATGAAGCTCAGAAGCAGCTTGGATTGGATAAGATAATATTTATGCCAGCAGGAATGCAGCCATTTAAAATAGGAAATAAGGTTACTGATTCGCATCTTAGGTATAATATGGTTGAAATTGCAATAGAATCATATGAAAAATTTTCAGTTTCTGCATATGAAATTGAAAAAAAAGGTATAAGTTTTACTTATGAAACGTTGGAACATTTAAAAAATATATTAGATAAGGATTGTGAAATTTTCTTTATTACTGGGGCAGATTGTCTTATGAGTATTGATAGGTGGAAAGAAGCTGAAAGGATATTTTCTTTGTGTACTTTTGTTGTATTTTCTAGAGGCGGTTTTCAATCAGAAGAAATAAGAAATAAGAAAAAGCAAGTTGAAGATAAATTTAACTGCAGAATCATTGTCCTAGAATTAAAGCAGCTTGAGATATCATCAACAGATATAAGAGAGCGGATAAAAAATGGAAAAAGGATTGATTTTTTTGTTCCAGAAAAAATTGATAAATTTATAAAAGAACATAATTTATATTTAGAATAAAAATGGTTCATAACAATTGTTCATTGTACATTGTCAATTGGAAAGTAGAGGAGGAGTTTAATGTTATCAGTTGAAGAAATAAAGGAATATTTAAAAACTAACTTGAAAGAGAGCAGATATAACCATACATTAGGTGTATGTGAAACAGCAGTTAAACTTGCAGAATTAAATGGAGTATCAAAAGAAAAAGCAGAAATTGCAGCTTTGTCTCATGATGTTGCTAAAAATATGAGTAGTGAAGATATGTTAAAGGTAATAGAAGAGAACAATATTGCTTTATCACAAGTTGAAAGAGAGAATATGAATTTATGGCATAGTATAATAGCTCCAGTAATTGCAGAAGAAAAACTTGGAATAACTGATGAAGAAATACTTGATGCTATAAGATGGCATACAACAGGTAAAGAAAATATGTCTATGCTTGCTAAGATAATCTATATTGCAGATATGATTGAACCAGGAAGAAGTTTTCCTGGTCTTGAAGAAATAAGAAATGAAACTTTTGAAAATCTTGATAAAGGCGTTTATTGTGGGCTTACACACAGTATTCAATTTTTATTGAGCAAGGACTTATTGATTGATGAGAATACTATAAAAGCTAGAAATTATCTATTGTTCAAGTAATTTTAAAATTAGATTAATACGCTATAACAATTTAGAACTATATATGTTCCAATAATTATACTACATAATAATAAAAGAAATCTTAAAGAGATTTCACCATTTATTGTCAATTGTTTATTATACATTGTTAATTGGAGCATATATAATTTATGTTTTGTGAAAATGCACAGTATAATAAATGGTAAATTAATATAGTTTTAGTGAAAAATCAAGAATAGTAAAAAGCTATAGATAAATTCTTAAATAAAAATGAAAAATGTTTAAATATATATTAAAGAATCCCTAAGAAAATAATAACAAGAATATATTTGTGATAGAATATATTTATTGAACATATTTTCCGTTAAGGGGTGAAAAAATGGGGAGAATAAATAAAAAGAATAGGAAAATTAAGTTTGATAAAGATATAAATAAAATTGAACATATTGCACTTGGAGCAGTATCGCTTTTTCTTGCATTTGTGATATTTTCAATAATATCAGGATTTATTGCATTAATGGAAGTAGGAAGTCAGTCTATGCCTAAAGCTTCAACTCCAGCATACAATAAACCTGTAAATATATTACTTTTAGGAATGGATATTGGAGATCCAAATCAAGTTGATAATAAAGATATAAAGCGTACAGATACTATAATGCTGATTAATTATAATCCAAATACAGATAAGATAGTTACTGTATCAGTACCAAGAGATACTCTTATAAACAACAAAGGAAACAGTATAAAAATTAATGCTGCATTTGCAGTTGGAGGGTATTCAAGGATTAAAAGTGAAGTTGAAGAACTGCTGGGAATAAATATAAATTATATGGTTAAGGTAGATTACAATGCATTTATTGACGTAGTGGATGCTATAGGCGGAGTTAAAATGGAAATTGACAGAGATATGATTTATGATGATGAAGGCCAGAATCTTCATATAAATTTTAAAGCTGGAGAAACTGTAAAGCTTGATGGACAAAAGGCACAGGAATTTTTCAGATGGAGAAAGAATAATGATGGAACTGGATTTGCAAATGGAGATTTAGATAGGATTCAGAATCAGCATAAATTTATTTCCAAGGTAATAGATAAATGTAAAAGTCCACTAATTATTTTTAGAATTCCTAAGATAATGTCAGCAATAGGGGATAATGTTGAGACAAATATGTCTCCATTTGCCATAATGAAGTATGGTGTTAAATTTATGACTGTAAGCAAAGATAATATATCCATGGTTACAGCAGCTGGAACCCCTAAAACTATAAATGGACAGTCATTTTTGATATTTGATAAAAATTCAAATAAGGATATACTATCACAACTTAGTTCTTCAGGTTCATCAAATTCAGAAAGCAATATATCAAAAAGTGATATAAAGATAAAAATATTAAATGCAACTAAGATTAATGGTTTGGCAGGAGAACTGAAAAATACTATGAATAATCTTGGATATTCAAAAGTTGATACAGGAAATACAGAGATTTCTGATAAAACAGTAATAATAACAGATAACCAAAAAATGCTTAAAACAATACAGAGTGATTTAGATATAAAAAATAGCAGTAAAAAAGGAAATAAAGAAGAATATAAGGATTATGATGTTATTATAATCCTTGGCAAAGATTTCAAAAGGTTTGGAGAATAACATTATTTAATAAGGAGATAAACGGATGAGCATCTTAGAAAAAAAGGTAACAGGAATACAAGAAGGAACAAAAATAAGGGAATATCTTAAGAGAGAATTAGGTTTGTCTACAAGACTTATAAGAAGTGCATCAATTGGAAAAAGAATATTTGTAAATGATGTTGTAGTAAAAATGAATCGAGTTTTAAATGAAGGGGAAATCATAAAAATAGATCTTGCAAAGGATGAAAGTCAGGATATTACACCTGAAAAAATGGATATTGAAATAATATATGAAGATGAAGATATTCTTGTAGTAAATAAAAAACCTTTTATGGTTGTTCATCCTACAAAAAGTTATCAAAGTGGCACTCTTGCTAATGGTGTTATAAATTATTTTATGGAAACTGGTCAGAATTGTATAGTAAGACTTGTTTCTAGACTGGATATGAATACATCTGGACTTATTATAATAGCAAAAAATCAATTTTCTCATGGAATGATTTCTAAGGAAATGAGTGAAAATAAGGTTACAAAAAAATATCTTGCAGTAGTTCATGGAATTTTTGAAGAGGAACAAGGGACTATAGATTTACCAATTTACAGACCAGAAGGAACTGATTTTGGAATAATGAGAGTTGTTGATGAAAGAGGTCAGAGAAGCATAACTCACTATAAAGTTGTTGAAAAATATGAAGATTCAAGTCTTGTTGAATGTACACTTGAAACTGGCAGAACACATCAGATAAGAGTTCATTTGAGTAGTATAGGTCACCCTATATATGGTGATTCATTATATGGAAATGGTGATGAAGAAACTGATTTGATAAACAGGCAGGCACTTCATGCTTATTCATTAGATTTTAAATCACCAAGAACAGGAGATATTCTTTCACTGAAGTCTGAACTTCCACAGGATATAAAAAATCTAATAGAAAAAATAAAAAAATAAATAAAAAGATGGCTGAAATTCATATTGAGAATTTGGTCATCTTTTTATTTATTTTTATAATTTAATATACTACTAATGTTTTCCGTTTATTGTTAACTTCTTTTTTATAACTATTCCTAATCCTAATAAAGCAGCTGCACTTCCTATAATTCCTGCAATATAAACTGGAAGATTATTGCTATTTGAAAGAACATTTGAAACAATAGCTGGTTCATATGTTCTAGAAATGCCAGATGCTAAATCTATAGTTTCTAATTCTTCATTGTTTACATAAATTGTTCCTTTTAATATATTTTCTCCTTTATCAAATGATTTCTTGCTTAAATCTTCATCTTGTACTTTTAAATCACATGATACTGAGGATTCTTCACCTTTTTTTACAGGATACTCTAAGGCTTTATTAACTATTAAAGGAATTGTGAGGTTTTTAGTAACATCATATTGTGCAACTTCCTGTCCTTCATCATAAAGTTTTACAAAAGAGAAATTATTGAAACCATAATCAAACACTGACTGCATATCAAAGAAGTTTTGATTCTTATCCATAGCATTTAAAAATGATGCAACGAGGACATGTTCATCTTTTTGTGCAGAACATACATATGTGTGGTTAGCTTTTGTTGTATAGCCGTTTTTTCCGCAAAGAGCATATTTGTAATAATATTTAGAATTCTTATTTATCATATAATTTTTATTATTGACAATTATAGTTCTTTCAGGATTATTAATCATTGTTATTGTTGCAAATGGAGTAGTTGCGATATCAATAAAGTCAGGATTATTGATAGCTTCTTTTAAAAATAAAGCTAAATCATGAGGTGTTGTAAGATGTTCAGGATCAGGAAGTCCACTTGGATTTCTAAAACTTGTAGCTGTTGCACCAAGTTCAGAAGCTTTTTTATTCATAAGCTGTGCAAAACTATCAATATTTCCTGATACATGATTTGCTAATGCATTAGCACAGTCATTTCCTGATTCAAGAAGAAGGCCTAGAAGCAAATCGTGAACAGTTAAAACATCACCATTTAATAATCCAATAGCAGTACCATCAATTGCTGTAAAATCTTCATGTACAGTAACCTCATCAGTTAATTTGCAATTTTCAAGAACTACAAGTGCAGTCATAACTTTTGTTGTTGAGGCTGGCTCAAATGTACAATTCTCATTTTTGCCATAGAGAACTTTCCCACTTGATGCATCAATTAATGCACATCCCTGAGCGTTAATATTTGGTTCAGTTGTATCTGCAAATGCTGTTAAAGGAATACATAAAGAGAACAGCAATAAACTTAAAATTTTTAAAAATCTTTTCATATATATCTCCATGTTATTACTATTTATTATCATTATAAAGTATATTTTACCAAAAAAATAAATATTATTCCACATAAAGATAATTTTATGCAAGAATAATTATGGATTTTATGGGAATAAATACAATAATATTTTTCGAAAGTTTATAAAAAATTATTTTTTAATATGTGTATTTATTTAAGAGAGTGTCAACAATTAAAATATTATATACAAAATAGAAAGGGTAAAGTTATGAAGGATAATTTCCTTAAGTATAAAAAAATAGGCTTGATAAGTTTTTTAGTTATTATAGTTATTTCAGCAGTTGCTCTATATAATGTTTCAGGATTTAAGGAATTAAATAAAAATGATACAGAAAGTATTTTTATAGATGAAGATAATGATAAAAATATACCAATATCTGATAAGGATACTTTTACAGATGATTCTTTAAAAGAAAATGAGACTCAAAATAGTAACAATATCAGTTTAAAAAATAAGAAAATAACAGTAGAGATAAAAGGACAGGTAAAAAATCCAGATGTATATATTCTTGATGAAGATTCTATAATAAATGATTTGATAATATTAGCTGGTGGGATTACAGAAAATGCATATTTAGATAATATAAATAGGGCCCAAAAACTTCAAGATCATGAAATGATATATATTGCAGATAAAAATGAAGAAGATTTGCTAAACTTGAACAATAATTCAGTAGAATGTATTTCAGAAGATGCTTCTAAGTCTACTGTGAATATTAACAGTGCAACTTTGGAACAATTAAAAACATTGAATGGAATTGGAGAGTCGAAAGCACAAAATATAATTGAATATAGAGAAAAGAATGGTGGTTTTAAAAGCATTGATGAAATAAAAAATGTTACAGGAATTGGAGAAAAAATGTTTGAAAAAATAAAGGAAAGTATAACAATATAACTTTAAAAATTTTATTTAATGTGAACATAGATGATGTTAATGATATAATAAGTATGGAATATATTTTTTTATAAAAAATGTAGTAATTGCAAGGTTAAATAAAAAAATATATAATATTAATGTTTTTATTAAAAAATGGATAGTTTATATATGATTTTTTCTGACACATATCTGTAATATTAATTTGATATTATAATATTGTTATAAGCTGTATTTATAGATTAATTATATATAAGCTGTTTATGAGTATTTATAGGTAGTGTTTTATATAAATGATATTTGATTTGAAATAGATGATATATAGCCTATAACTGGGAGGGAAAGTTAATGTCTAAAAAGATAATAAGTATATTTATGAGCATATTTGTAGCAGCATCATTTGTTGGATGTGGAAGTAGCAATAATGAAAACAATAGTGCCAAATCAGTAAGTTCTACAGAAAATTCAGAAAATGATACTGAAACTGCTTCATCAGATGGAGTAACTGAAGGAACTTGGGCAAAAAATTATACTTTAGATGAAGTAAAAAAAATGTATGAAGAAAAGTTAACAAAAATGAAAGAAATAACTGATGGATTAGGTGTAAAATATAGTGATGATGAAGTTATAAAAAAAGAAGATGATACAACAATAACTGATAAATCAATATATTTTGATAATGAAAATCCAGAAAAAAATAAGATTGAAAGTATGTATTATGGATTAAAAATATATGGTGAGAATCTTGAAGAAGGCGTAATCAGTTTAAAACTCACATTAAATTTTGATGGTGAAAATGCAGTAAAAAATAAAGATTTTGATTTAGGAAAAACTTCGTTTAATAAATATATAGAAGCATTTACAGGAGAATCTAACAGAGATTATTCATCTATAAATAAGGAAATAGTGGATAGATTAAGTAATGGTGAGACTGAAATAAGAATAAATAATACAATTGATGGACTCAATGAAGAAATTCTAGCTTCTAATGATTGTATTTTTTATAAATTATCTACAAAGAAATATAAATTTTCAGATGCAGAAATGAGTATGGAATAGACCATAAGGGGGAAATTTTCTTGGAAAAAGACAGTATTAAGGAAAATGAAACAGAAGAATATAATGATAAGACAAATGAAATTCAACATTTAACTGAAAAAAATGATGAGCTAAAAGAAAAAAAAGCATCTTTCGGAAAAGAAATATTTGCGAATCTTTTAGATCAGCTTATAATTCTTTCAGCTTCATCAATTATATTATTAATAGTAGATTTAGTTATGAAAGTGTTTGGTTATCAGTTTGTAAGAGAAAATGGAGTATTGATTAGTGTAATAATGTGTGTATATTTTGTAATAAATTGTTTTTATACACAACTTTTTGAAAAGACTAAATTAAAGAATACTATTGCAAAGAAACTATTAAATGTATAAAATATGTATATTCGAACTAATAATGTACAATTGAAAATTTATAATAAATGATGAAATCTTTGCAAGATTTATTTGATTATTATATAGTTTTATTATTAGAACTTATATATAGTGATATTGATGACAGCATAACAGATTGGTTTTACATAAGTTTGATTTTATGTAAATACCAATCTGTTGTTCTGAGTATAGATAATTTAAACATTAAGAATATTAATATAGAAGAAAAGTGAGTGTAGGAGTAAATAATGAAAAGAGGAAGCGATGTACAAGTTAAAATAGAAAGACTTAAATTTCCGTCAACAGGAATAGGGAGTGCAGAAGACAAAGTAATATATGTAAAAAATGCATTTCCAGGTCAAACTATTACAGGAAGAGTTAAAAAGAAAAGAGAAGAGTATGCTGAGCTTAAACTTATATCAGTAGATGAAAAGGCACCATATGAGATTGATGCAATATGTCCTCATTTTGGTGTGTGTGGAGGTTGTTCATCTCAAAGTATTCCATATGAAAAACAGCTTGAATTTTTAAGTGAAGAAGTCAAGGAATTGTTTGCTGAAGCAGGAGTTTCAACAGGAGAATTCTTAGGAATTCAAGGAAGTCCTACTCAATTTGAATATAGAAATAAGATGGAATTTACTTTTGGAGATGAAGAAAAAGGTGCACCTCTTGGCGTTGGAATGCATATGAGAGGAAAATCTTTTGGAATAGTTACAGTTGATAACTGCAAGCTTGTAGATGAAGATTATAGAAAAATAATAAAGCTTACTGTAGAATATTTCAGGGAACAGAATCTGCCTTATTATAGAATAATGAAAGCAGAAGGATACTTAAGACATCTTGTAATAAGAAAGGCAAAGAATACAGGAGAGCTGCTTGTCAATCTTGTTACAACAACACAAATAGATTTTGATTTAAGTGATTATGTGAAATTATTAAGAAATCAGAGCTATGAAGGAAGAATTGTTTCAATAATACATACAGAAAATGATTCAAAATCTGATGCAGTAATACCAGAAAAGGTTAATGTGCTTTATGGCAAGGATTATATAAGGGAAGAACTTTTAGGATTAGAATTCAATATATCACCATTTTCATTCTTTCAAACTAATACCAAGGGAGCAGAACAGCTTTATTCAATGGTAAGAGATTTTATGGGAGACAGTGAAAATAAGGTAGTGTTTGATCTTTACTGTGGAACAGGTACAATAGGACAGATTGTAGCTCCAAAAGCTAAAAAGGTAATTGGAATTGAACTTATAGAAGAAGCTGTTGAAGCAGCAAAAGAGAATGCTAAATTAAATGGTCTTGATAATTGCGAATTCCTTGCTGGAGACGTTGCAGAAATAATAAAAACAGTAAAAGATAAGCCAGATATAATAATATTAGATCCACCAAGAACAGGAGTGCATCCAAAAGCACTTGATTATGTTATTAAATTTAATGCACCTGAAATAATTTATGTTTCATGTAATCCTAAGACTTTAGTTGCTGATTTACAGGTATTGACTAAAAAAGGATATAAGGTGGTTCAAACAAAGGTTAAGGATATGTTCCCTAACACGCCTCACGCTGAAACTGTAGTGAAGCTAGTTAAGTAATAGAG
Organism: uncultured Clostridium sp.; assembly: GCF_934754915.1. Classification (GTDB taxonomy): domain Bacteria; phylum Bacillota; class Clostridia; order Clostridiales; family Clostridiaceae; genus Clostridium. The sequence continues at coordinate 4,794 of NZ_CAKVKB010000007.1, read as the reverse complement.
CTATTTATAAGGATTTGAAAATATAAAATATAGGCTTTTGCCACTAATTTGCCACCATAAGATTTAGATTGGTGGCAAATTTTTTGCTATATTATCAAAAATAAAAACAGTATTGTTTTTCATTTTATCAGTTACATGTGAGTATGTATCCATTGTAGTGGCAAGCTTACTATGTCCTAACCTCTTCTGTATCTCTTTAATATTAGCTCCATTCTCTAATAATAAAGTAGCATGGGTATGTCTTAAGCTATGCATTGAAAAATTAATTCTAAGTTCATTATTTACAACTCTGCTTAAATACTTGTATGTATTTGTAGTTATAGGCTCACCATTCTCTTTAGTGCAGACAAAATTAGAATTATGGTACCATTGACCATATTTTTCTTTGTTCTTCAATTGCCATTCTTTATGTTCTCTTAATATATCTATTAAAGCACTTCCAATATGTATACTTCTATATGATGATTTAGTTTTAGGAGTACCAAGTTTAAATTCTTTCATACCTTTAGTACCAGTTTCAATTAAAGTATGTTTAACATGAATAATACCATTATCTAAATCTACATTATCCCATGTTAGAGCAACTATTTCTCCACCTCTCATACCAGTATTAAATCCAATCTGAAGAGGAATGTAGAAGCTTGAACCAATAGGAAAGCGTTCTATGATTTTTGAAAATTCTTGAGTGGTTATTATCTTTAAATCCTTAGCTTCTTTTTGAGCTTCATCATATTTAGGTATTGTTACATAATACATAGGGTTTTCTTTTATATAGTTACAAGGATATACGGCATATTTTAAGGCTCCGCTTAATACTCCGTAATAGTTTGTAATTGAGTTCTTAGATAATCCATTACGTTTCTTATAGTTTAAGAATTTCTGCAAAACATCAGCCTTTAAGTGCTTTAACTTGTAATCTTTAAAGTAAGGAATTATATGATTATCTAATATTCTTCTATAGTATGTTTGAGTATTAAGTTTACAATTAACTAATACATAATTATCAAACCAGTAATTAAGATAATCTTCAATACTTATATCACTTGGCTCAAATACTTCACCACATAATTCATATTCTTTAATTGCATCTCTAAGAGCATTTTCTGCTTCTTTCTTAGTTTTAAATCCACCTTTTTCTTTCTTTTTATATTTACCATCTACTTTTCCTATATTGAAATAGTAGCTCCAAAAGCTACCTCGTTTTCTAACTGAACCTTTCATGTTATGTCCCCCTTTTGTTGCTAATTGGTCAGAAAAATTAAATTTTTTATAAAAACTATATAAAGGTAGTTGTCACCTTGTCACTTAATCCTAAAGCCCCATTGTATAAAGGATTGATGGTGACATTCTATACTGTCACTCTACTTGTCACTCATGTTTTCTAATTTAAATAATTCAAATTTAAGATAATTATCAAAGCTAGAATAAATCTTTTCCCAATCTTCAATAGATAGTTCAATTGTTTTATTATTTGGAGTAATAGCATTTAATATTATATTAGATTTATCATTATTGAAATCCTCAGCCTGTTCTTCAGAACTAAAAGATGGAATTTTATTTTCTATTTCATAACCATAAACTTTAAATAATGATTCAATTGCATTAGTCATCATTATATTTCTCTTAGTTGATAATTTTTCAGATTCAGATAGATTCCATGCTGGTTTTGAAGAATTATCATCTATAAAAGTATTAATAGGAACTTCTAAAACTCTGCTTAGTTCTTTTAATACATCTAAAGGCGGTTGTCTATCACCATTTTCATATTTTCTAATTGCTTCATAAGATTTATTTATCATTTGCCCTAGGGCTTTTTGAGTAAGGTTTTTTTCACGTCTTATTCGTCTGATTCTCATACCTAGTTCTTTAATGTTTTCTTTATTAGTATTTGATAAACTGTCACTCATTGTAACACCTCCGTAATAAATTATAACATAAAAACATACAAAGTGGTACAAAAAGTTGTTGACAGGCAATAAAAATAATTATAATATTATGTGGTACTTATTGTTGAAAAAGTCAACAAAGTGAAATTTTAATATACAAAGGAGAAAATTAATGATGAATTATTTAAATCTTGAAACTGTGTTATTAACAGTAAATGAAGTAGCAAAAACATTAAAGACAAACTCAAATACAGTATATGAGTTAATCAATAGGGGAGATTTGAAAGGATTGAAACTTGGAAGAATTAAAGTACCCTATTTTGAAGTAGAAAGATTTTTAAGAGATAACTTAGGTAAGGAAGTGATATAAAATTATGAATAATAAAACATATGATAAAGCAAAAGCAGATATTAATTTAGTAGAATACATAAGTTCAACTTGTGCAGTTAAAGTAACTGGAGGTAATGGAGCGTGGAATATAGATCCTAATCCATTTGATATGCAAAGCAATGATAATTTTAAAGTATCTTATAAGAAAGGAATATGGCTATATAATTCATTTAACAGTGAAGAAGGAGGAACTATAATAGATTTCATACAAAATAAAGAGGGGTTACATGGAGAAGAATTGATGGATAGATTAAATGAATTACTACAGGATGATAAGTTATTAGGAATGCCAGTATTAGATAAAGAGCAAGGACATAAACAAGAAGATATAAATAATTTAGCTAGTTTTATTGATACTAGCGAAGTAGATTATTTTGAAAGAAGAGGATTATCTAAAGATGTAATTGATAAATATAAACTAGGTACATGTGATAGTGGAATAGTAGGTATTTATTCAAAGCTAGGAATGAAATCGCATCCGAATATGAGAAATCATAAATATATGATACCTTGTTATGATGAAAATAATAATTTGAGATTTATAGTAGCAAGAAATATTCAAGAACCTCTTCAAGAGGGAAGTAAGAAGACTTGGAATATAAAAGGGATACCAAATTACTTTTTAAATCAGTTTTATATTGAGGGGATAGATGTTAGCAAAGGAGATATAGTTGTGATTACTGAAAGTTGGGGAGATGCATTGTCAGTAGAAAGTATTGATAGTAATGTAAAAGTTGTGGCATTGCACTCTACAGCTAATGTAAAGAGGCTTGGAGAGCTATTAACTATTAATAGAGGCAGATTGGATGAGGTTAAATTTATAATAGCTTTTAATAATGACAAGCCAGGAGATGATGGAAAAGCACCAGGGAAAATTGCAACTAATAGAGTAGTTAAAATAATGAAACAATTAAATCTTGAATATAAAGTATTTATGCCTAAAAAGTATAATGATTTAAATGAATGGCTATTGTCTGATAAAGCAGAATTTGAAAAAGAATTTAAATTAGTTACTCAAAGATTAAATTGTGTTGAAGAAATAAATTTATCTGGGAATGGAATTGATGCATTTTTTAGTTGGATAAAAGATAATTTAAGATATATAGTTAATTGCGATGATGAAAGCAGATTCTTATACTGGAATGAAAAATCATGGATAAGGAAGACTGAGGAAGAATTACGTTCATTATATGGAAACTTTATTAAAGCATGTGAATTACAAGTTGAGGATAATAGGACGAAAGGAAGATATTCAACAGAAGAGTATTATAAAATACTTAGGAATATTAAGAAGTGGAGAAATACATCAAGGGCGAAGGAATGTTTGAGTCTAATAAGCTATGAAGAAAATTTAATTATAGATACCAAGAAGCATATTAAGAAACATCATGTATATGTATCTGCTAATGGAATTATAATAGATTTAAAAGATGGGACTATATGTGAGGCTGAAAAACAAAATATAATTCTACATGTAAGTAAATATAACCTAGTTGATAAGGAAGAGGCAAGAGAGTTTATGGAAAGTAAGGTATTAAAGCCTTATAGAGAGCATGTATTAGGAGAAGAAAGACTTGAATTTTTACTTGATTTTATAGCTAAGAAAATGAGCGGAAAGAACTATCAATTAGCATTAATTAATATTGGACCAAGTAAATGTGGTAAATCCATGATGAAAAATATTATAGCCAATATATTTGAAGGAGAAGTAGCACATATACCGTATGCATATTTAACAACAGCTCACAAAGGAAATATGGGAGCAGAAAGAGATGATGTTTTAGTTAACTTACATAACAAAAAGTTTGGTTTGGCATCAGAAGCAGACAGAGATAATGCACCGATAGCAGCCGGAAGATTTAAAAACATTTTATCTAATTCGACTACGGATGCTAGAGCTACTGGTGGAAAGATGCAGAAAGAGGTTAATCTAACTCTATTAGATTTATTTCTTGATAGTAATGAAATGCCATCAGTTAGTGGGTATGATGATGCCATTGAAAATAGATTATTATTTATTAACTGGAAAAACTCTATACCTGTAGAATACAGAGTAGATAATTTTAATAGGGATGTGCTTATACCTAATATTGATAAGATATGGTCATATTTTATTTATAGAGCTATTGATTTGAAGGATAAAGAATTAGTAACACCAGAAGTAATAAAGAAAGATAGTGCTAACCGTAAAGGGGAATTAGATAAGTTTACATTTAACGTAGTTAGTAGATTAGAATATAAAGAAGGTGAATTTATAGCGTTAGATACATTAATAGAAGAATTAGAAATGTTTAAACTATGTCCAGAGCTTAAAAATACAGATTCATTGCATAAAGATATAACTGATAGGATAAAAGCTATACCAGGGTTTGAAGAGGTTATTCAGAAGAGAAAGGGAAGAATGAAAATTCCAGGAATTAAGGGGGTAAGTTTTAAATAAAATAACTAGACTTGTGCAGTAAATAGGAAAAATTTAAGCTACTAGTCCTAATTTGGAAATAGTAGACTCTAGACTAA
>NZ_CAKVKB010000006.1 GCF_934754915.1 uncultured Clostridium sp. | reverse complement strand
TTATAAAAAATTATAATGGTAAAACACGAATTAAAAACCAATGGTAAATTTTCTTAAATTAATGCACAAGTCAAGTATTTTAATTTAAAAAAATCGTAATTTTAAGTCATAAACAGGTATTACAAATAATTTATTTTTATAAAGTAAACTTCTTTCTTCTTCATATGTGAAAATAGACTTGTACATAAACTACCATCTATGTAACAAGTCTATTTATTGATTTAATCAGAAATTTTCATAAATCACTTGCAATTTATTTTTCTGTAAATTTCAAATTTACAATTATTATTTTGCTGCTACACTGAAAAATAGAGCTTTACCAACTTCAGTGGCCTTAATTTGTGATTTTACAAATGAAGCTGCTTTTGTATCATCACCATAAGTTGAATCAAATAATATTTGAAGACCCTGTTTGCTCTTGAATTTAAATGGCTTTTGACCATCAACTTCAATTCCTTCTACAATGTTTATTATGTCGTCTTGTCTTAATGCACAGTTTACTAATATCATATTTGTACCTCTTTTCATAATTTATTAAACCCTCTTACCACAGAAAGTTATTATTAAGTATTACATAATTTTTAAATTACATATCGTTATATGCTAAATATACCACATAAAGCATTATTTTTCAATTTCAATTTATATATAAAGTTATTTTTTTATAATGCAAAAAACATATCATATAAAAACGCCCATATAAATTATTTTTATTAATATATCAGCGTCTAAAATCGTATGTGCTTATATATTTGAATTAATATGCTATTTAATATTTTTAGTCAATTTAGTTTCTATAGTGACTCATAAATACTCTTAACACTATCAAAGACATATGTAGGTTTAAACTTGGAATTTATCAAATCATTTTTTTCTGCTTCACCAGTTAAAACGAGACATGTATCTATATTCATATTTATTCCACATAAAATATCAGTATATATTCTATCACCAATTATAATGGTTTCTTCAGCAGTGAATTTATATTTTTTCAAACATATATCTATTATAAAACTATTAGGCTTCCCCATATACAAAGGCTTTTTCTTTGTTGCATTTTCTATCATAGTGCACAATGATCCACAATCAGGAACATATCCAAAACTAACTGGACATACCAAATCAGGATTTGTTGCAATATATTCAATATCAGGATTTGTAATAAGAAGTTCACATATATTTTCAATTTTCTTATATGATGACTTTTGTTCCCAGAGCAATTGTTCCATCAATATCTAATAGAAATAACTTTTTATCTTTTAACATATTGCACTTCTTCCTTTCAAGAGTATTCATGAAATCTACAAATATATATTGTTCTGCTTCAAAATAAATATACTTTCATATAAAAATACCTTATATACTAGATTTTTTATTCTGAATATATAAGGTATTATTTTTTATTTTATTCATCTAAAGAATTGTCAAGCTATCTCTTGAAAATTTTATAATCCATAGGATTAACTTCAATCATTTCGTTAATAATTTCATTTTTCCCTGTAATTATATTTAAATACTCATGATTAATTTTTAGATCTATTTTTATTTTTTTATAAGTATTGTTTATTACAATCAACATTGTACTTTTTTTGTCTTTTCTAACAAAAGCAATTACATTGTCTTTGCAATAAATAGTTTTATAATCACCATAAATCAATGTTTTATTTTCTTTTCTTATTCTTATCATTTTTTTATAAAGCTCTAAAAGCTCAGAATTCTGTTTTTCATAATTCCAAATCATACATTTTCGTGATTGAGGTTCCTCTCCTCCAGAAAGTCCAACTTCATCACCATAATATATGTATGGAACTCCGATGTAAGTAAACTGAAATACTATAGCAAGTTTCATTCTCTCTATTTTTTGATTACATTCTGTTAAAAATCTTGATGTATCATGACTGCCAATCAAATTCCAAAGCTGTTTATTTATATCATCCATATAAATCACTCTGTTTTTTGCCAGAATATCGTCAAACTGCTCTGCATTTATACTTCTTTTACCAAAGAAATCTATCATGGCCCCTTTGAATGGATAATTCATTATACCGTCAAGCTGATCTCCCTTTAGAAAAGAACTTGCTTCATGCATTATTTCGCCTATTAAAATAGCATCGTCTTTTTTTTGTTTAATTTTCTTCTTAAAGTCTCTCCAAAAACAATGGTCAACTTCATCGCATACATCCAAACGCCATCCGTCAATTCCAATTTCATCAATCCAATAAGATCCAACATTTAATAAATATTCTTTTACTTCCTCATTAGAAGTATTGAATTTAGGCATGGTACTTATATCATCTGCAAATGTATAGTAATTGCATTTGTTAGTATCTACAGGATAACTATCTATAAAGTACCAGTTTTTATACTGGGATTTCTGCTGATTTTTCAAAACATCTTTAAATGCAAAGAAATCAGATCCAGAATGATTGAATACAGCATCAAAAACTATCTTTATTTTTCTTTCATGGCACTTGTTCACAAGTTCCTTAGCCTTCTCTAACGTTCCAAATTGAGGTTCAATTGTATAATAATCGCATGTATTATACTTATGATTTGATGAAGATTTGAAAATAGGTGTTAAGTAAATAAGATTTACACCAAGATTCTCTAAATAATCAAGCTTATCTATAATCCCTTGGATATCCCCTCCAAATTTAGAGGTTGCAGTTACTTCACTTCCCCATTCTAATGCATCTTCTGGATCAATGCTTTTATCTCCATCGCAGAATCTTTCAACAAAAATCTGATATACTACTGATTCCTGAAGCCAGTTTACTTTTTTATATGCATCACTCTCTGCAATATATGGATATTGAAAACTTGCGGCTTCTGGTCTGATTTCCATCTCCTTTTTAAAACCACGTTCATCAAAAAATTCCACTTCTCCATTTCTATCTGTAAGCTCAAAATAATACCTATATCTATTACGCTCAACTGATATGTCAGCTTTGTAATAATCAAATAATTTATTTGTATCACTTATTTTCATTTCTTTAATATAAAATGGGTTTTGCCAATCATATCTTGTTTTATAATGTATCTTACAGGATTTTATATCATCTTTTGCTGTTCTTATTATTACAGATAAAGTATTCAAATTTTTAGGATAAGAATACGGTGCATCTGTTACATGATATACTGCATATTTATTCACTTGTAATCCTCCATTTTCTATAACAACTATTAATAAAATATATTTCTATTCTTTAACTGCACCTGCAACAAGTCCTTTTGATATAAACTTTTGAATTGATACAAATACAATTGCAATAGGTACAGAAATTAATATTGAACAGGCTGAATACATTGGCCAGTCAGTTAATTTCCCTGAAGTAAAAGACTTCATTCCAACAACAACAGTAAGCAAATCCTTATTCTTGATAAGTGCAGCCGAGAAAACAAATTCACTATACACTGCAATAAAAGCAAAGAAGAAAATTACAACTGCCATTGATTTTGCAAGAGGTAATATTACTTTTGTAAACACCTGCCAGGTTGTTGCTCCATCAATCCTAGCCGCTTCTTCAAGTTCATTTGGAATCCCATCAATAAACCCTTTCATAAGCCATATATTATATGCACTTCCTGCACATAAAATAAGTGCTAAAAATAATAGATTATCCATTCCAAAAGGTATCTTATACGCAATTGAAAGTATGGCTGGTACTGTCATTGATGATGGGAACATTTGAAGAATTATTAGAAACATAAGCCATTTACTCTTTCCTCTAAATTTAAGTTTTGAAAATGCATATGCTGCTGGTATTGTTAATATAAGCTGTAGAAATCCCACTATTACAGCTACAAATGTAGTATTAATCATCCACTTGCTGAAACCTACTTCTACTGAAAATGCTTTAATATAATTATCAAACGTTATACTATCTGGAATTATATTTTTCTGCATAAAACTTGTACCAGTTGATAGTGAAGCCGTTATAATTGCAAATACTGGAAACATCAAAACTACTATAGAACATATTAAAAATACTCTTTTTATATTCAATTCCAATTTTGCTCTTTTACTCAATTTCCCTTTATATACTGTTTCAATTTTTCTCTTTTTTATATTAGTCACACTACATAAATTCTCATTAACCATTTTCTGCCTCCTTAAACTGACCTGAAGCTTTCATGTTAGCAAAAGATATTATTCCAATTATTACAAAAATAAGTATGGACATTGCTGCACCAAGTGCAAAATTTCCTTTACTAGTTGACATTTTATATGTTGCAGATCCTATAATATCAGTCCACCCTGCAAATGAAGAACCTGCCTTAGATGGGCCTCCTTCTGTTAAAAGATATGCAGCATTAAAATTATTAAAATTAAATGCAAAGTTTGAAATTAATAATGGATATGATACATTGCTTATTGAAGGAAGTGTTATATTCTTAAACTTCTGCCATCTTGATGCTCCATCAAGGTCTGCTGCTTCATAGTATGTGTCAGGTATAGACGATAAAGCACCAATACATACATTCATCATGTAAGGATAGCCTAGCCACAAATTTACTATTATTACTGCAATCCTTGCTGCCATGGGAGTTGTAAGCCATAATATAGGTTCCTTAATTAAGTTTATTTGAAGAAGCAATGTATTAATTGCACCATACTCACTATTGAATAAACCCTTGAATGATATTATTGTAATTGCTCCTGGAAGCGCCCAGGGTATTACTAGTAAAGCTTTATAAATAAAAGACTCTTTCATATTCTTGTCATCTAAAGCCATTGCAAATACTAATCCAATAATATATGCACCTAATGTTGAAATTACTGTAAAAACCAATGTCCATCCAAGAAGAGGAAAGAATTGATTCTTAAGTGGGCCAGTTAAAATCTGTTGAAATTGATATAATCCAACAAAATGCCATCCTTTTTCTGTTCCATAACCAAAATTCTGATTTTTAAGTGTGTAATCAGTAAATGCCATAAAAACAGTATATAATGTAGGCAGTACACTCAGTATTAATATGCTTATTAATGCTGGTGAAAGGTACTTATAGCTTTCAAGATTACTTTTTCTATTCTTCATACTCCTCACCTTACTTATTGTGAATTTAAATATTAACTATTTAGACATTTCAATTCCGTCTTTTACCCCCTGCTCTATATCTTTAGCTACAGTTGCTGCATCTTCACCATTAAATATCCTTGTTATATTTTTTAATGGTTCCCAAATACATTCTATTTCTGGAACATTAGGCATAGGAACTGAACTCTGAGCTTGTTTTATAAATGCCTGACTATATTCATTATTTTTAATTTCATCAACTTCAAGTTCAGATTTAATAACAGGAAGCCTATTCCCTACTTCATATAATTTCTTAGGTGAATTTTCAATTAGATATTTAAGAAGGTTCCACGAATCATCTTTTTTACTAGAATTACTGCTTACAAATGCAGATTGAACTCCCATAAATGTTTTAACATCAGAATTATTAATTTTAGGTATTGGAACTACGCCAAAATTTACTCCCGCATCTTTAAATCCGCTTACATCCCATGGACCTCCAATATAATAAATAGCATTACCAGATTTAAAATTACTATTTGCAATATCTGTTGTTATATCTGCTGGCATTAGTTTATCTTTTTGAACTAAATCCTGTAAAAATTTATATGCTTTAATTGCACCTTCATTATCAAGTCCTATATCACTTGTATCAGTTGTCCCATTTTTATTCCCAAAAACATAACCTCCATAACTCTGAACAAATGCTGCTGTATAATAAAACTCATTCATAGAAAACTGAAATCCTGAAGGTCCATATGCTTTTGCTTCTTCAACTAATTTTTCAATATTTTCTGGTACTTGTTTTATATTATCTTTATTATAAAATAATGCATATGTTTCCATGGATATTGGTACTGCATAATATTTGTTATCATAAGAAACTGCATCCCATACTGTGGAATTTACATAGTCTTCTTTATTTACAAAACTATCTGAAATCTCTTCAAGAAGCCCAGCTTCATGGAATGTTCCTAAATTATTATGTGCAATTCCAAAAACAATATCAGGTCCTTTTGATGAATTTGCAGCCTGCAAAAAATTTTGAAAATCTGAATTATCCTTAACTACTATAACCTTTTTATTATTTTCCTCAGCCCATTCCTGAGCTATTTTATCAACTTCTTCTACTTCATTATCCATTAAATATGACCATACAATTATTTCATCATCACTATTTCCATTAGCACTATTATTTTTGCTCCCACCACATCCATTTAAAAGCATCATACCAATAAATCCTGTAACAATTAATGATAGGAGTTTAAACTTCTTACTCACTTATCTCACCTTCCATTTAAAACTTTAATTTCTAGTAAACGATTGCAACCCTTACAAGATTATTATATCAACATACATTTATGAACTTTGTTTCTTATTAACATTTTTTATTTAAAATTAACCTTTTTTTCTATATGTTGTATAATATTAATATATATATAGAAATTTATCTTCAGCTAGTGGCATTTTATTATGATTAACATAAACTTTTAAGAAAATATATAATTTATAATTAAAATATTCTAAAGAAAGGAAAATGTATAATTACTCATATATTTTTAATATTGTGTATTATACAACAGGATAATTATGTACGATTCATACGACTCTGACAGCTATTTTTTTAATAATGAATTTTCATCTTTATTTCAGCAGAAAAACAAAGATGCAATAATATCAATTATATTAAAAAAACATAAAGATGAATTGAAAGAGAAATTCCTTCCGCTGTCTACAAAAAGAATAGATTTACTTATTTGGAATGTAATATATATACGTGAAATCATTAAGAACGGTTCAACAAAACAATTTCTTCATACTCTTTATAATAAATATTATAAAATTATCCAAACACTAAATACTTTATCTGATATGCAAAAAATAGAGCTAGATATGGCTAATACTTATCTAGACATACTAATAAATTCGGTAGAAGTTACAAACAATTTTATAACTAATAAAATATTAGCTTTTTTATATATTCATTTAGAAGAAACTTTCAATTTAGAAGCAATCTCTAAAGAATTAAACATATCAATTGGTTACATGTGTAAATGTTTTAAAAATAATATGGGTATTTCCATAATGAAGTACTTTAAAATCATAAAAATAAATAGAGCAAAAACATTATTAAAGAGTACAGATAAAAGCATTTTAGAGATTTCTACAAATCTAAGCTTTTGTGATCAGTGCAATTTTTCAAAGGTATTTAAAGAAATTGAAGGCATAACTCCAATTGAATATAGAAACCTCTATATTTAAAATATTTTTAATATGTTTAATTTATTTTTTGATACATATCCCTGAGCTGCTCCTTGTAATCAATTAATATTAAAACGTTTATAAAATTTCTTCTGATTTAATGTAAATTTATTATTAAAACTTATATTCTACAATAAATTAAGACAGCTATTATCCATATATAATGTATAATAGCTGCCTATTAATCTTTAAATTATTGTTTATATCAATCTTTATTCATATCTCAATGCTTCTATAGGATCAAGACTTGCTGCTTTCTTTGCTGGATAATATCCAAAGAATATTCCAATAACCATAGAGAAAGTGAAGCTTCCTAAAATGACAATCGGTGATATAACTGGCGAATTACCCATCATCTTAGTTCCTATTATTCCTATAATTATTCCTAAGAATATACCTATTATACCTCCAATAGCACATATTATCATAGATTCAACTATAAACTGCATCTTTATATGAGAACTTTTTGCTCCTAATGCTTTTCTTGTACCTATTTCTCTAGTTCTTTCTGTTACAGATACAAGCATTATGTTCATTACTCCAATACCACCAACAAGAAGTGATATTCCTGCTATTGCTGATATTGCAAGTGCCATTGTCGATGTCATTGATGTCATTGATTCAAGCATACTTTCCATATTGCTTGCTGTTGCCTGATAATCTTGGTTTCTTATATATAGTTTATCTAAATAAGTCTGAAGTTCCTCAGTAAATGCTGTAATATCTACATCATCATTAGCTCTTATAGTTACTGTCTGATAATTTTTATTTGATGATGAACTTTGAGCTGCTGTCACTGGAATATACAAATCTGTTGTGAGTTTTTCTTCAGATTCTGTACTTCCTCCTGAAGACTTATAAGTGTAAACACCTACTATTGTATAACAGTAAATTGCACTTGAAGTATATATTTTTACTTCTTGTCCAATTGGATCTGCACCTTCACCAAATATTTTTGTTACAAGTTTATCCGATACAACTGCAACCATTTTTGATCCTTCAACATCTCTATCTGTAATATATCTTCCATCTGCCATTTCAATATTCTTGACTTTCTCATATCCTGGATTCGTACCAGTAATATTTACATTTGCATATGCAGTACCACTTTTAGCTTTTCCAGAATCCTTTGTTACTGAAACACTTACCGCTGCTATTTTATCACTAAATTCATCCTCTATCTCTTTTATCTTTTCCATTGTTAAAAGATCACTGTCATCTGGGGCAGAACTTGTGGAACTTCCAGGAGGGCCGCCTCTCATTCCTCCTCCAGGACCGCCTCCACCTCCGGGAGGACCTCCACCTCCAGGCATTCCTTCTTCGTTTCCAGATTTTCCATTCATAATTTTATTATTATTATTAGATGTACTGTCTCTTTCTGTAACATTTATAGTAACATTAGTTGATCCCATATCTGCCATTGAACTTGTCACATTTGCTGTCATTGCGTTACCAACAGAAACAATACCTATTACTGAACCAATACCTATTATTATCCCCAGCATTGTAAGAACTGCACGCATTTTATTGGATTTTAGTCCTGCTATAGCAAGCATTATATTTTCTTTTATAAACATAATCGTTCACCATCACCATATCTTTTATAAAACTTGTCATTATATTCATCAGAAACTATATTTCCATCTCTTAAAGTAACTATCCTTTCAGTTTCTTCTGCAAGCTCATTATTATGAGTTATAAATACTATTGTCTTTCCCTGTTCTTCATGAACCTGATGAAATAAATCCATTACCATTCTTCCTGTTCCTGAATCAAGGGCTCCAGTTGGCTCATCAGCAAGAAGTATACTTGGATTTGTAGCCAAAGCCCTTGCAATAGCTACTCTCTGTTTCTGCCCGCCTGATAATTCATTTGGCTGATGCTTTATCCTGTCTTTCATTCCTACCATTTCTAAGAAATACATTGCACGCTCCGTTCTTTCCTTTGCAGGAATACCTGCATACAGCATAGGCAGCTCCACATTTTTTAGTACTGTATTTCTAGGAATTAAATTATAAGTCTGAAATACAAATCCTATTTTTTTATTTCTCACATCAGATAACCCATCATCACTAATATCTTCAATATTAGTTCCTCCAAGTATATATGATCCTGAAGTTGCTCTGTCTAGAGCTCCTATTATGTTCATAAGAGTACTTTTTCCAGAACCAGATTGTCCAACTATAGATACAAATTCTCCTTTTTTTACAGTAATATCTATACCTTTTAAAATATTCAGCTGATTTGGAGTTCCTATATAGAAGCTTTTTCTTATATCTTTCATTTCAATTATATTTTCACTCATTCAATTACCTCCCATTGTTTATATCAACAACGCTTCCAACTTGATAATTTGAAGGATCATTCAATACAATCATTCCTTCTTTCAAATCTGCTCCTTCTATTTCTGTATTCATATCTGATTCCAATCCTGCAGTTATTGATATTTCTTTAACTACATATTGTCCATTTTCCTCTTCTGCAACATATATTGATTTTTGTCCATGATTATCAATTATAGATTCATATGGAACTGAAAATACATCATCTGCTTCATCAGTAATAATATTTACAACTGCATTCATACCAACCTTTATTGAATCATCTACATCATCACTTGTTATTTGTACTTTAACTGTAAAAGTAACATCACTGCTTGTTGAATTACTACTGCTTGAAGAACCTCCACCACTATTATTACCATTGCTGCTTGTTGAAGTTTCTGATGCAGCAGCGCTTGATATAGGATCAACACTTACTACTTCTCCTTCAAGAACTTGATCAGATGCATCAGTAGTAACCTGTACTTTTTCTCCTACAGCTACATCTGCTATTTCAGTTTCATCAACATCAACTTTCACAATAAGATCATTTAAATCTTGAATCACAAATAACGAATCTTCACATTTTGAACCTACTGAAGCATTTACAGCAGTAATTATTCCATCAACAGGAGCTAAAACTTCTTTATCTTTAAGTTTTTCCTTCTTTTTTTCAAGTTCAAGCCTAGAACTTGTATCATTTGCAGCTGCTAATGCGCTTTCATAATTTTTTTTGTTTTTTTCAATCTCCTGCTCAACATTTATCTTTGCTGCATCCAATGCAACCTGTGATTTGTCATAATCAGTCTGAGCGTTTTCATAATCTATTTTAGCTAAATTTACATTCTGACTTGATTCTTCTCCATTATCTAAAAGCATCTGTTTATATTCATATATGTTCTTTTTATTTTCAAGAGACAGTTTTGCCTGATCCAATGCTGCCTGTGCATTTACAAGGTTTGTATTAAGATTGTTTTCATATAAATAAACAGAATTATCATATGTATCTTTTGCTTGCTGAAGAGCAATCTGATTCTTCTTTTCATTTGCTGTAACACTTAATTCCTGCTTTTCAATTTCATCTTCTAAAGTTGATGTATCAATTACTGCTAGAACATCTCCTTTTTTCACCTCATCTCCAACTTCCACATTTATTTCTTGAACATTATAGTCATTCAGATTAGAATAAGCACTTGTAGATGTTCCACTTTTTATAGCACCAGATGAGCTTACCATTTTATATACATTTCCTTTTCCTAAAACAGTATATCTCACTTTATTTTGCTGTTTTTCATTTTTTCCTCCGCTTTTTATTTTATATGCTGCGAAACCACTTCCTGCAACTGCTATTGCACATATTACAGCTATAACTTTTTTATTTAATATTTTTTTTAATACTTCAGCTTTTTTGGATGATGATACATCTGAAACAGTATCTTTTTTAAGCTTTAAGTTCACCTTAATAGCCCTCCTTCATTTGATTATAATCTAAATATTTTAGATAAAATTCATTTCTTTCATTATTAAAATCAGACATTTTTTCTTCCAATTCAATTTCTGTTTTTTCCAGTTCATTCTTAGTAATGAATCCATAAGAATATTTTCTACTTGCAGTTACATAATCTTCTTGACTCTGTTGAAGTTTGTCATAACTGCTTTTTATGAAATTATATGCATTCATTAAATTATAGTACTTTTATTTAAAATCAATTTCTGATGTTATATACTGTTTATCCAATGATAAGGCCTTATTTTCGAGAGAATAATTTTCATAATCATCATCATTATCGTCATCATCATCTTTAGCCCATTGAAGTTCTAAATCAGCTATTGTAATATTTATACTATTTTCAAGCATTTCATCTAAATCTTCTTCATAATTAATTTTTGTCACTTCTTGAAGATCTTTTGTAATATCATTACTTAATGATATATCTTCTTTTATATCAATTCCCAAAGCACTCTTTAAATTATTAAGAGCTGTCTCCTGATTAGTCTCAGTTTCAATCAAATCATTTTTACTATCTACATTATTTCTTACAGCATCTTCATATTCTTTTTTAGAAATAAATTCGCTTTCATATTGAAGCTTATATATATTAATTTTTTTCTCATCATATTCTGTTTTTTTCTTGCTGTTATCAATTTTTGAAACAGTTCCAAGACATTGAACATATGATTTTTCCGCTTCATAAACTGCCTTTTCAACAGTTTGTCTATAATTTAATTCAGTTTTTTTGTAATTTCGTTGAGCAGTTTTTCTTTTCTGCTGATATGATTGAAGCAATGTCAATGTATTGTAATCTTCCAATGCACTTTTAAGACTGCTGAGCTGAGAATTAATTTCTGAGGAATTTTCTGTATCTTCTCCATTCAATTTTGATTCTAATCTTGATATCTTTTCATTAGCTTCTTTAACGTCATCACTATCTTCTATTCCTTTTGATTTTAGTTCTTTTTTTAATTTTGATATAGTGGAACTTAAATTTGAAGGCTTGTAACCCAAATCTTCAATTTCATCATTTATTTTGTCTACTTCCTGTTTGCTATCTTTCAAATTATTATCTGCTATTTTCATATCAATACTATTTTCAAGCATTATGTCTTTAATATCACTAAAAGCTATAACATTAGTATTGCTGATTTTTTCAGATGAATATGCTTTTATGTTAAAAGCACTAAAGACAGTTAAAAATGTCGCTAAAAATGCTACTAGTTTTCTTTTCAAAATTACAACCTCCTATATTGCATTAAATTTATCTTTTAAATACTATTTTATTTTATCTTCAACATCTAACCTTCTTATAACTAAAATATAAATAATTTATAAACAAACCATTTTTTTATCTTTTAATTTTTAATATATATAAGTCCTCTAAAAATGTTTGGTTTTTATAATCCACAATATAAATCACAATACAAATGTTTAGAATATATTAAAAACAAAAAAACTCATCAGCAAACTGCTGATGAATTTCTTGGTTTTATAATCAGAAATTAAATCTATATCCTGCTCCCCATACAGTTTCAATATATTTAGGATTGCTTGTATCGAGTTCAATTTTTTCTCTTATTCTGTTAATATGTACAGTAACTGTTGATGTATCTCCAAAGGATTCTTCTCCCCATATCCTGTCAAGAAGTGTGTCTTTTGAAAACACTATATTGGGATTAGAAGCTAAAAAAACAAGAAGTTCAAATTCTTTATTGGCCATCTTAACCTCTTCATTTCCTACATAAACCCTTATTGAATCACAGTTAATATGCAGCCTTCCTATTGAAATTATATTCTGTTTCTTTTTATTATCCTTATCTTTAGATGTAAGCCTCTCATATCTGCTTAAATGTGCATTAACCCTTGCTACAAGTTCACTTGGGCTGAATGGCTTTACAATATAATCATCTGCACCTATTCCCAGTCCTCTTATTATATAAATATCATCCTTTTTTGCTGTTACAAGAAGTATAGGTATCTCTTTTTCCTTTCTTATTTCTTGACATATTTCAAATCCATCCTTTCCAGGAAGCATTACATCTAAAAGAATCAAATCAAAATCATCATTTAACGCCTTGTCCAATCCAGATATTCCTGTTAAGGCTATTTCCGTCTTAAATCCATTTATCTCTAAATAATCCTGTTCTAATTCTGCAATACTTTTGTCATCTTCTATTATTAATATTTTTTTCACAAAACAACCTCCTAATAAACATATCCTATCCACACTATTTTGATATAGGAAGTTTTATGACTATGGTTAATCCATTATTATTTAATGCTTCAATTCTTCCATCATGTGCTTCAATTATATTTTTAGCTATAGCTAGTCCCAAACCACTTCCCTGACTTGGATTTGTTCTTGAAGGATCAGCCCTATAAAAACTTTCAAAAAGTTTGGAAATTATCTGTTCATCAACACCATTTCCATTATCGCTTATTTTAACATTTATCCATTCATCATCCTCGTATACAGTTGTTACACTTTCTTTATCTTGTCTCTCATTATATTTTACAGTATTATCAAGTATATTAAAAATAACTCTTCTTATTTCCCTGCAGTCTATTTTTAGTTTCACATCATATGAACATTTATTGGTATATATGATTTTCAATCCTCTTTTAGCCATATCGTCTTCAAGTTCCTCATATAATTCTGAAAAATAATTTTTTGCACTTACTATATCAAAATCAAAAGGATATTTTCCTGTATCTAATTTCGAAAACAGGAATAATCTATCAACAAGTTCATCCATATCACAAGCCTTCTGATGTATGGTATTCAAATACTTATTTATTTTTTCTGGAGTATTTGCTACTCCATCAATAAGCCCTTCAACATACCCTTTTATTCCTGTCAGAGGTGTTCTTAAATCATGAGAAATTCCAGCAACAAGTTCTCTTCTATTTTCTTCATATTTAAGCTTAGCCTGCACACTTTCCTTCAGCCTCATTCTCATTTCATCAAAATCATCACATACTTGTTTAAATTCATCATCACCTTCATATTTCATATCAAAATCCAAATTTCCATTCTTTATCTGGTCAGCACCATAACTTAAAAGTTTAAGGGGTATCATTAAATTTTTATATATTCTTGAAGATAATATTCCATTTGTTATTGTAATAACAATAACAGCTACTACAACTACAACTCCTATATATCCAACCATAAATTTCAACATCTGTTCTTTAAAATTAATATGCATAGGTTTGTAATTTGAATTTATAGCTATAATATTTAAAGGCTTTTCTTTATATATAAGACTATTTTTCACAAGAGATATATTTCTTTTTTCAAGCACCAGAGAATTTGATTCAAATAATATATCCTCACCTATCTGAGAAATAGCTGAATTATCCTGATCTGTAAGATTTGAAAAAATAATATCCTTTCCATATTGTATAATAAGGCTATAGCCTTTCTGACTTAAAACTTTTTCCATTTCATTTGGAAGTTTTTCAAGAAAATCTTCATTTTCAAGTTTTTTCATGTCTATACGCATAGAATCTTGAATGACATATGCTCCCGGCTGATTTTCTTCAATATAATTCATTTTCTCTTCAAAAATTTTAAAAAATGGTTCTCGTATAATTCCTGCTATAGACGCTATAATTATTACTGGTATTATAAGCATCAATATATTTGAAATTGTAAGCCTTCTCTTTATAAACATACTTTCTCCTACTCTTCAGCCAATTAACAATATTCAATTGTCAATGAATGATTAAATTTTCATAAGATTTCCTCAATATATACTTTGAGGATTTTCTTATTAGTATAAATACCAAAAGCAAGCCAACATATAGTGCTTTAAAACTAAGTATATATACTATAATATTGATTTAAATTATAAAATTGTACTTATGAAATATATCTTCAAAACAATAATATTCTAGATTCATATTTATCATTTGTAAAGAATATGAATCTTAATGCCATAGCGAATTATTTTTACATTTTTTGTAAAAAATATTTTTATTTTACCCAAATAAGTGTAAACTATAAAGTGAGAGAATTTATAAGATAAAATTTGAGGTGATTAATTTGACAAAATTTGAAATACTATTAGGAGATATAACAAAGTTAAAATTTGATGCCATAGTAAATGCAGCCAACACTTCTCTTCTTGGAGGTGGAGGTGTTGACGGAAGCATTCATAAATCAAGCGGAAATAGACTTTTGAATGAATGTAAACAATTGAAAGGCTGTTTGACTGGAAATGCAAAGATCACTCAATCCTACGATCTTGCAAAACTAGGAATATACTGGATAATACACACTGTTGGTCCTATTTTCAGAAACAACGGTTCTGAAGAAAAATATCTAAGGCGTTCCTATAATTCAGCTTTAAAAGTTGCTGCTGATTATGCAAATATATATAATCAACAAAGTCTGAAAATAATTAATGAAAACATATACCGCCTTGAAGGTTTATCTTTTTTTAATAATAAGAAAAAAGAAAACATAATCTCTGATTTGCAGAAATACATTGATGAACATCCTATAAAGACAATAGCCTTTCCCTCAATCAGCACAGGTGCTTATGGCTATCCTCTTGATCAGGCCAGCAAAATTGCCATAGATGAAATCACATCCTTTATAAATGCAAATCCTGATATATTCGACAAAATTGCCATGGTATGCTATGATCAGAAAACCTTTGATACTTTTAACAATCAGTTTGAAAGACATTTTGCTTAAAATAAATACATTCCATACTCTAATCAAAATAAGGGTATATAAGATTTCTCTCATACACCCTTATTCCTGATCCCAATTATTGATTTTATTAGTTTTAATTATCCAAAGTATCTGTCTAATAATCCTTTAAATGCTTTTCCATGTCTTGCTTCATCTTTAGCCATTTCATGAACAGTGTCATGAATAGCATCTAAATTAGCAGCCTTAGCTCTCTTAGCTAAATCTGTTTTACCAGCAGTTGCTCCATTTTCTGCTTCTACTCTTAATTCTAAGTTTTTCTTAGTTGAATTAGTAACAACTTCTCCTAATAATTCAGCAAATTTAGCAGCATGTTCTGCTTCTTCATAAGCAGCTTTTTCATAGTACATTCCTATTTCAGGATATCCTTCTCTATGTGCCACTCTAGCCATTGCTAAGTACATTCCTACTTCTGTACATTCTCCTTCAAAATTAGCTCTTAAATCTGCTAATATATCTTCTGACACACCTTGTGCTACTCCTACTACATGTTCTGCTGCCCATGTCATTTCTCCACTTTGTTCTATAAACTTTTCAGGTCCTACTCCACATACAGGACATTTTTCTGGTGCAGTTTCTCCTTCATAAACATATCCACATACTGTACAAACGAATTTTTTCATAATTCTTTTTCCTCCTACACACACTTATATTTAAATTTTTTACTATATTTTATTTATCATTTGTCCATCTCTCTGACAATTTTTATTATATAATAATTATTATCCGTTGTAAATAGTTTTTTTATTTTTATTTTAATTTTTACATCGAATTTCATATATTTTTTAATATTGACATCTTTATCTATTTATCGTGTAATTTTTTCTATAACTTTATAAATTTTTATAAGCTGAATATATTTTTTCTTAAATAAAAATGTTAATATTATCTGAAATTTTAATTACTTCTATAAACATTATTTAAGATATAGTTTATAATTAATATATATATTCCAATTATTAATATATTTATTTAATTGCATGAGGAGTGTTTTTATTGTTTGGATATGTTACTCCCCTAAAAGGAGAACTAAAAGTAAAAGATTTCAATAGATTTAAATGTTATTACTGTGGTCTATGCTGCCATATAAAAAAACAGTTTGGAAATATACCAAGATTATCATTAAATTATGATATGACTTTCCTAGGCCTTCTTCTTGATGGAATCAATCCTGATAAAGTTGAAGTTTCACATCATGTGTGTTTTCTTCATCCTGGAGAAAAAAAGATAGTTATAAACAATAACAAAGCTATATCTTACGCTGCATATATAAATATTTCTCTTTTTTATTACAAACTAATTGATGATGTACAAGATGACAAATCATTAAAAAGCAGAATATATGCAGCTGTATTAAGTCCTTATAGAAAAAAATTTCCTGAGTCTGTTCTTAATACTGATAATGAAATAAAAAATTGCCTAAATCAGCTTTCTGATTTAGAAAATAGTAAATCTTTTAATTCCTTAGATGAAATATGTGATCCTTTCAGCAGGCTTGTGGGAACTGTATTTAAAAATTATCCTTACGAATTATTAGATGATTCTATTGAACTTAGAGATATTCTTTATACATTAGGTTATTCTATTGGCAAGTGGATATATATTATAGATGCACTTGACGACTTAAAAAAAGATATGGAGCATAAAAAATTTAATCCTATTGATTTTTTATATAATAAATCCAATATGACTTATGATCAATTGACAGATTCAATAAAACCACGCATTGAATTTACAATTTTAAGCTGTGGTTCTATCATAAAAGAAAATCTAATGAAGCTGAATCTAAAAAGAAATAAAGATATCTTATTTAATATTGTTGAACTTGGATTGATGGATAAATACATAAAGGTTATCAATCATCCTAATAATACTAATGAAACAAAAAGGAGTGACTTATAAAATGAATCCATATGAAGTATTAGGCATAAAACCTGGCGCAAGCCAAGACGAAATAAAAAGTGCCTACAGAAAGCTAATAAAGAAATACCATCCTGATCAATATGGTGATAATCCATTAAAAGAACTTGCCCAAGAAAAACTTATAGAAGTAAATAAAGCTTATGATATGCTCACTAAAAATGGTGGATCAAGTTCTTACAGCAGCTCATCTGCAAATTATAATTCAAATTCTTATTCAAACACAAACAGCAATTATTCAAACAGCAACTTTAATGAATTTCAGGAAATAAGAAGAATGATTCAATCACGTAATTTTTCATATGCTGAACAGAGACTTAACAGTATAAATAACAGAAATGCTGAATGGAATTATTTATATGGTGTTGTAATGTTTAATAAAGGCTGGTATGATTCAGCTCTTAACCACATCAACACAGCTGTAAGCATGGATCCTAATAATTTTGAATACAGACAAACCTTAAACTCATTGAGACAACGAGGGAATAATTTTTCAAACCATTATTATAGAACTACTGGATTTAATAATAATGATGCCTGCGACTGTTGTATAAACTTATGGTGTTTAGATTCATTATGTGAATGTATGGGTGGCGATTTAATATCTTGCTGTTAACAGGGGGTATATTATGAAATCTAAAGATATTGCTCAAAGTGGAATATTGATAGCACTTACTCTTGCCATTTTATTTGCTGCTTCACTGATTCCCATAAACACTTTATCCATTCTGGCTATTGCATCTTGTCTCGTCCCAATTGCAATAATCAGAACATCAATAAAATATGGTGTATTAGTTTATTTATGCAGCAGCATACTAAGTTTTTTATTTATTCCTTTAAATATAGCACTAATGTATTCTATGTTTTTCGGAGTTTATGGAATAATAAAGTTTTTTATAGAAAAAATCAACAATCTTTCTTATGAGATACTATTAAAGCTCATCACTTTTAACTGTATCTTATTTGCAGCATATTTTTTGTTTAAATTATTTATTACAGACTTTAATATAAAACTTCCTATATGGATAATTATATTAATATGTCAATTTGCCTTTCTCATTTATGATTATGCACTGACTATAGTAATATCATATTTTTTAAATAGAATTAATAGCCATATAAAATAATCAAATACATATTTTGATTAAGTATAGAAAGAAAAACTGTTGTATAATTTTTAATGCAACAGTTTTTCTCTTTTAAGTCTCTTACTCAATATTCATTTCATATTTAGATACAAGTTTTCTCAGAAATTGAACAGTTTTTATAGGTGCTTTTCCTACTGATGTTTCTCCTGCCAGCAAGAAACCTGTAACACCCTTTCTAATAAAATTATATACGCTTTCAACTTCTGACAGATAAGGCATTTTTCCTAATTTCATACTGTTAAATAGATGTGTTGCAATTATAATATCTTTATTTTCAATCTTTGAAACCTTTTCTATTATTCTTTCTTCATACACAGGTGTATCTTCAATTGAAGTTTCTGGAATAAGATCCCCTCTCCCTATTACTACTCCATCAGCCTCATCAATAATCTCATCAACATTATCTACTCCTTTCAGCGTTTCTATCTTTGCCCATATTTTAATATGTGTGTTCTCATTTTTATGAGCAGATATGAACTGTTTTATAGCCATAACATCTTCTCTGCTTTCAACAAATGACTGACATATTATATCTACATTATTTTTAATTCCCCATATAATTGCTTTCCTATCTTTCTTGCTTATGGAAAGCATGCTCCTATCAAAATCTTTTATATTGCAGCCTTTACCCTTTCTTATTATCCCTCCCTTGACTGCTCTTGCTCTTATCAAATTTTTTTCTTTACTCGTAATCTGAAAAATCATGGTATTGTCCTTTATACTTATCTTATCAAAATCATTTCTGCATAAAATATTGCTTTTTATATTAAGAGGAAATATCTTTATCCTTATATCTTTTAAATCTGCTCTTATTTTCTCATATTGGTCTTCTCCACAAAAAATAACTTCTTCATTATTATATACTTTATATATATATTGAAATTTGTTAGATATCCGTATCTTTGTTCCTGAAATATCTAATATTATATTGACATCGTCTTTTATCTCTCTTGCCATTTGAAGAAAACCAAAAAACTCATTATCACTGCCATGTGCAAAATTAAATCGTAATGCATTGACCCCATTATCTACTATGCCCTTTAATGCCGTTCGGTCCTTAACTGTTGGTCCAACCGTACCTATAATATACATGTTATCCTCCAAAATATCATTACTGTCTATTAATATTAATTTATCAATATAATTATCACTATTAGTTTATATAAGTCATTTTCTTAAAAATCTTATTTACATATAGTTCTAAAAATATATATTATGAATAGATTAATATTGTTAAGTTCTATTAATTTCAGGAGGATTTATGTTAAAAAAACTTCTACTGTTATTTTTCATAATTATATCTTTTAATTTAAATGGATGTATTTCACAAAACTCTAAATATATAAATTTCTCTTCAAAGCCTAGTAATCATTATTATACTGATGAATTAAAAAATAAAATAATAAGCAGTAAAGATTTTTCTCTTTGTGTTTTTGACACAAATTTATATAAAGATATAACTGTTGATAAAGATGAAAATCTAATTATTGATGATTTTTTTAACACACTCAATGATTCAAATTATCTATCTTATGATTCCAAACCTGAAAATAAAGAAATCTTTAGAATAACAATTTCTTTTGAAGACAGCAGCAAATATTTAATTCGTATTTATGATTCTTCTGTAATTGCAGTCTCTCCATGGGATGGAATTTATGAAGAAGATATCGTTTCTATGAATGATATTCCATTAAGATATAATCTTCTAGACTTCTGCACACACATACAGAATAAACCAGCTTCAAGAAAATAACATATTATAATGCAGATTTCAACAAATTTAATCTGCATTATTTTTATATTCCTTATAACTTTCTATACTTTTATTATTAAAATTATGTTATCATATTATTAAAATTAATATTATTCGAATAAATTTAGCAAATAATTAATAAAAACAAAATATATAGGAGGCTACATTCCATGATAAAAGTAGATTTTCATGTTCATACATCTGCTTCTGACGGAATATTATCACCTACAGATGTTGTAAAACGCGGAAAAATAAATGAAGTTAAATTTCTTGCCATAACAGATCATGACACGTTAACTGGTATAGATGAAGCAATTTCTGAAGGATTAAAGGAAAATATATGCATAATACCAGGAATTGAATTATCGACTCAATATAATGATGAAAGTGTACATGTTCTTGGATTTTTCAAAGGTGATTCTTTTAGAAATCCTGAACTTACAGGTGAATTGAACAAAATAAAGAATCATAGAATAATACGCGCAGAAAAAATGGTAAAAAAACTAAAAGATGAATTTAATATATCACTGAACTTTGAAGATATTTTAAAAAAATCGAGAGATACTGTTGCAAGACCTCATATCGCCAGAGCTATAATGGATGCTGGATATAATTATTCTCATGATTATATCTTTAATAATTTTATAGGCAAAGGCTGTAAGGCTTATGTTCCAACATTAAAACTTTCTACTGAAGAAGGTGTAAAACTTTTAAAAAAACATAACGCACTGGCATTTCTTGCTCACCCAAAATTAATAAAAAATTCATCGGTAAATGACTTTTTAAATATGAATTTCGATGGTATTGAAGCTTTCTATTTTCAAAATACAGATAGTGAAACAAAATATTATGTTAATGTAGCAGAAGAAAATAACATGCTCATTTCATGTGGTTCAGATTTTCACGGAGATATAATAAATGATAAAAGACATGGAGATGTAGGATGTATGAGTTTTTCTGATAAATACTTAAAAAATCTACTTACAGCTCTAGATATTTCATATAACATATAAATAAAAGATATTGAGAAATGTTAAATCTCAATATCTTTTATTTTTTAATCCTAAGCTTCTATTAAAAATGCTCTATATCCTTTCATTGTTTCATAGATATCCACTTTACTTGCGACTTCCCATGGAGCATGCATATTATGAAGCGCAACTCCACAGTCAATAACCTCCATATTATATTGTGCTAAAATATAAGCTATTGTTCCACCGCCTCCAACATCAACTTTTCCAAGTTCAGCTGTTTGGAATGAAACTTCATGTTTTTCCATTATATTTCTGAGTTCAGCCATATATTCTGCATTAGCATCATTACATCCAGATTTTCCTCTTGCTCCAGTATATTTGTTAAATACCATTCCTCTTCCAAAGAAAGCAGAGTTTTTCTTTTCCATTACACTTGGATAATTAGGATCAAATGCAGCACTTACATCTGAAGAAAGCATTTTTGAATTTGATAGGCATCTTCTTAATTTCAAATCAGAATATCCTTCACATCTATCTATTATTTCTGCAACAGAATTTTCAAAAAATCTTGAATGCATTCCTGTTGCTCCTACACTTCCAATTTCTTCTTTATCAACTAAAAGACAGCAGCAAGTTTTATCTGTTTCTTTTATATCAAACATAGCCATAAGAGAAGTATATGAACAAACTTTATCATCTTGCCCATAAGCCATTATCATACTCTTATCTAATCCATAATCTCTTGCTTTTCCAGCTGGTACTACTTCTATTTCGGCTGATAGAAAATCTTCTTCTTCTATGTCATATTTATCTTTTAGTATTTCTAATATGTTAGCTTTAACAGCTTCCTTTTCAGCTCCTTTTAAAGGCATGCTTCCAACAAGTACATTTAAATCTTCACCTTCAACTACTTTTGCACCTTTTTTAGCAAGCTGATCTCCAGATAAATGAACAAGTAAATCAGAAACTCCTACAACTGGATCATTTTCATCTTCACCTATACATATATCAATTACAGTCCCATCTTTTTTTACAACAACACCATGTAATGCTAAAGGAAGTGTAACCCATTGATATTTTTTTATTCCACCATAATAATGAGTATCAAGCAAAGATAGTTCTGTATCCTCATAAAGTGGATTTTGTTTAAGATCAAGTCTAGGAGAATCAATATGTGCACCTAATATTTTTAATCCTGCATCCATTGATTCATTTCCAATTACAAAAAGAGCTATACTTTTACCTTTATTATTAAAATAAACTTTGTCTCCTGCTTTTAATGATTGGCTATTTTTTATTATATCTTCTAGGTTTCTATACCCATGTTTTTCTGATAAATTTATTATCTCTTTTACACATTCTCTTTCAGTTTTACACTTAGACATAAAATTCTTATATCCATCACAAAAATCAAATATTTCTTCTACCTGTTTTGATGTGTATTTAGTCCATGCATTTTTATTTAAATTCTGTTTACTCATATAAAAACTCCTTTTTAGAATATATTACAATAATTAAATGTCCAAAATAATTTTAAATCTAAACTCTTACTCGTATTTCTGCAATATATATGCTATAATATTGAGTCTTCGAACATATTTTTTAAGCATTAAATGTTTGAATTTATAAAAAATATAACATTCTATCTTTATTTCAGAACCTATATATAATTTTACTACATATCCGCCAAATTATTCATTCTGCTTTCGATTATTTCAACCGGTGTAACATCAGACATTAATGCATATCTGTAATTTACTGCTGCAGCTTCAATAATTACTGCAATATTCCTTCCTGGTCTAACTGGAACAGTCAATTTCTTAACGTCTATGCCTAATATGTTCATATATTCATCATCTATTCCAAGCCTATCATAATCATTATCATCTTTCCAATGTTCAAAATGCATCACAAGCTTTATTTCTTTCTGTTGAACAACTGAACTTAGACCATATAAAGTTGTAACATCAATTATTCCTATTCCTCTTACTTCAAGCATACCAACTGTTATCTTTGGAGATGTTCCTATAAGCTGGCCATCAATTTCCTTTATGTCCACCGCATCATCTGTAACAAGTCTATGTCCTCTTTTTATAAGTTCTAATGCAGTTTCACTTTTACCAATTCCACTTTCCCCAGTAATTAATATACCAATTCCTGATACATCAACTAAAACTCCATGAAGTCTTGTTTCTGGTGCAAGTTTATCTGCAAGATAAATTGTCGTTTTACTTATAAACTGAGTCGTAACAAGATTAGTTCTTAAAACCCATACATTATGCTTTTTTGCTTCCTTTATAAATTCTGCATGAGGTTCAAGACCTCTTGTAATAACTAAACAATTTATATCAAAAGTAAAATATTTTTTTACTCTTTTTTTCCTCAATTCAATCTGCATATCATCAAGGAAACTCCATTCAGCTTTCCCAATAACCTGAATTCTCTCTGGTGCAAAGTAATTGTAGAATCCTGCTAACTGTAGCCCTGGCCTATTTATATCGTTTACTGATATTTCAATATCCTCTCTTCCTTCTACAAGAACTTCTAAATTAAAATCATCAATTAATTTTTTTACATTAACTCCCAATTATATCATCCTTTTTTATTTTTTAATTTCAATACTTTCAAGCTGGGCCCTAAAATTTCTTTTAACATTATCCAAATATCTTCTTCTAAGAGCCTGCTGTAAAGTTTTTTCTTCTTCACTAAGTTCTCTTTCCTGACTAGTTTTATATAGTAAATTTATTTTTTTTACAACTTCTTCAATTTTCATCTTTTGAATATCCATAGACAATCATCCTTTCTATCCTATAACAATAATTTTACCTATTTTAAAGTATATAATCAATATTAAATGATTCGACATATTATAAAACTTATAAAAATAATTGTCGAACGAATTATTTTACATTTTTATCCATTTATGCATTAATTTGTATTAAGTTTTTATATTTTTTCCCCTTTTAACTCATTTCAAACCATTTTTTGGTATATAATGTCACTAATTGTACTACGAAAATATTTTACAATTTATTCCTTAATATTTATAATATATTTACAGGAATTATCCAAATTAAGTAAAAGGTGGTGAAAAATATGAATTTTTTAATATTAAACAAACTTAAATTTAGTATTTTTATACGAAAACAACTTATAAATATATTACTTATCTTTCTATATCCTACTACTGACATAATGGTTGCTCTATCACAAGATTTGGACAAGTATATTGTATTATATCAGAAAAAGTTATTTTCAATATACATACATAATAACAGCAACAGTAATAAACTAAAAAAGTTTGCAGCATAAATACTTGAAATTTATTACAAACTCAATATTTTCAAATAATTCACAAATTAATATCGCATTATTAATTTATTGCAATATTAAAATGTATTTATATATATATGTAAAATAGATTAATACCCTGCTTAAGCATATTAAATTATATTATGTTTAAGCAGATTTGTTTTCTTACTTTTTTATTTATATGTAGAAAAATGGCTTCACTATGTCTCTTTGTAAATAACATTCTATTAAGTTTACATCTATTAATTTTATTGACATTATTAAATTTGAATTTTAAAAAATTTTATAATTTATTATTGTACAATAAAAAACACCCCATTTCTGAGGTGTTAATTTCAAAAACATAGCTCCCAACATGCCGTTCACTTAAATATTCAAAACCTGCTCCTCGCAGGTGGGTTAAGCGCAACTTACGTCTGCCTTCTTCTGCTACATATCGTAAAAAATGAAGCCCGGCATATTTAAGTATTTTGCAAATCCCGAAAATGTAATGTAGGTTGAATATCATAAGCTTTGCGCACATCTCAGGAAATCTATGATTTTATTATAGCATAAGTTTTCATATTTTCAATAGTATTTTAAAACTTTACTCAATGCTAATTTTTACTATTCGTAATCGTTTAAAATATCTTCCATTTCAGTTTCATCCATTTCAGTTGAAAATACTGCTATGAATTTAAGATATCCTACATCTCCACTATCCGATCCAAGTGCCTTATACTTTCCTTCTACTTCAAATTCCTCAGATGCATCTTCTATTATGCTCTCAACATTATCTTCTGCTATTTCTTTTAGATAAGGAATATAATATTCATTATACCATTCATCACTTTCTGATTCAAAATCACTCTCTTCATTAGAATAGCTTTTAGCTGCACTTAACTCTTCCTTATCAAAATCATAATAGAATTTTATTAAAACATATTCCTCTTCCTGTTTTATTTCTTCAACATCAGATAAATCATTATCTTCTAAAAAATTTCTTATTTCTGAAATATCCAATTTAAATCACCTCATCTTTTAGTATAGTAACTTCTTATATTCTTTTTTTATTTCTTCAAATTCTTTGTCATCTTCCACAAGATTAAGTTCTTCTTTACCTTCCTCATTTTTATCAATTCTAAATGCAAACATATCATCATTATTTTCATCTAATGGAGACAATAAAAGATATCCTTGTTTATCTAAATAAATTTTTGCTACTGCTTCAAAATCCACCTTGTTTCCATCTTCATCTTTAAATGACATTATTTCTTTTTCTTCCATCATGATCACCTCTTAATATATAGAACATTGTTAATTGTTGCTATAATGTTTTATATAAAAATATATATCTTTCCATTTTTAATTCATATGCAAAATAGAAAAACAATAACAATATATTATTAGTATTTTTACTTTTTTATTTTTTATATTCTAAATTTATTATATGATATTTATTTGTTTTGTCTATATCTTTTTTATTATTTCCATCTATTATTTTAGAAATTCCAAAATAAAAAACATTAATCCAATTTTTCTTTAGGATTAATGTTTCTTACTTCTTATTTATGATTTATCAAATTTTAATACATCTGTTGAGGAGTAAATTCTCCAAATGCTTCATATATATCTCTATTTCTTGATTTTGCTACTGCTTTTACAACAGCATATGCTATAATACCATCAACCATATGATGGACCATACTTCCTACTAAAGTAACAATAAGAGCCCAGTTAACAGTCAAGCCTATAAAAGGTATAGCAACAATCATTTCTAAAAATCCATGAATTGGTGCAGTTATAATAACAGCTTGTGCATAACTTCTATTTCTTAATATAATTTTTGCTCCAATAAATCCTACAACTATATGAGTTGCTGCTCTTGCTACTACTACAGCAGGAAGCCCAGTCATTGCAAATCCTATTGTAGAACCTACTCCAACAATAACTGCTACAAAAGGTGAAATAAGCATTGAAAGCATCATTGGAACATGAGCTGCTAAAGTAGCTGTAAATGCTGGTGGCACAAATATTTTCAAAAATGAAAATTGAATTGGAATAATTATTGCCAATGCAGTCAACAATCCTGCATATACCATTTGTTTAATCTTATTATTCATTTATATAAATCCCCCTTGACTTACAATAACAATCATACTATTTAATAAAATTTCACAACAATAATTATAGTTGCAATAATTATAATCATACGTTCAAATTAACAATGTACAATTGCTATTAACACCTGTATATACATTAGTATATATTCTGATTCTTCTTGTGTAAAGCTTTCTTGATATTTTTAATCCTAAAATAATTTGAAACATTTACATTTGATATTTTTTTAAATTTATTCAAATTTAAGCTTATAATTTTGCAACAATCAAATCTTTTAAATTCTATAGTTGTCTTACTTTTCTACTATTTCTATAATATATATGTTATCATTAATGTAACTTTCATTTATAAACAAGGAGGATTTCAAATAATGGAAAACATAACTATGCTTGGCACAGGATCTGCTATGGTAACAAAATGTTATAATACATGTTTTACTATTTCAAACGCAGATAATGAACATTTTTTAGTTGATGCTGGTGGTGGAAATACAATACTATCCAACCTTGAAAAAGCAAACATATCAATAAACCAGATACATAATATGTTTATTTCACATAACCATAATGATCATATATTAGGTGCCATATGGGTCATCAGAGCTGTAGCAAATTCTATGCTCAATTCTAAATATAATGGAGTTTTTAATATATACTGTCATCAAAAATCAATAGATGCTATAAAAACCATAAGTTCATTTGTTCTTCAGAAAAAATTTCTAAATCTCTTTGATATCAAAATCTTATTTCATGAAATAAGCAACAATTCTTCAATTGATATTTTAGGAAGAAGAACTATCTTTTTTGATATCAATAGTACTAAAGAACTTCAGCATGGATTTACCACAATTCTTGAAAATGGTAAAAAACTTACTTTTTTAGGTGATGAACCTTATAGAGAGACTGTAAAAGAATATTGTGAAAATTCTGATTATCTTATGCATGAAGCTTTCTGTCTATATTCTCAAAAAGATATTTTCAAGCCATATGAAAAGCATCATGCAACAGCAAAGGATGCCTGTATGAATGCAGCAAAACTCAATGTAAAAAATATAATTTTATATCATACTGAAGATAAAAATCTTGATAAAAGAAAAGATTCTTATACAAAAGAAGGAAAACAAGTATTTAATGGTAAAATATTTGTTCCAGATGATTTGGATATTATTCCTTTGGTTTAAAATTACTCATAAAAATATGAACTTTCTTATCTTTTCTAGAAAATTCATATAAAATAAAATTGTTATATAAATAATCATTACATAATGCCCAGTTCTAAATTTTATAAATACTAATCATCATGTAATGATTTTTATTCAACAAAACTATTGATAGTTAGATGACTTTTTATTAATTCTTCTTCACTTCAATTGTAGGAAATTTAATATTTTTATATTTCTTGAATTTTTCATTTACAATTTTCAAATTTTCCTCAGTATAAAAGCCACCTTGAGTAGCTATGATCTCTTTAACATGGTTATTTCTTCCTTCTCTTGTTGTACGGTCATGAACTAGTCCATTTTTTTCAATAACAAATTTCCACTTTCCATCTTCTGTTTTTTGCAATTTTCCTCCAGCTCCACATACCTGGCATTCTACTTCAAAGCTTACACCGTCCCACTGAGGAGCTCCTAAAATCAAAGCATTTCCATGACAATTTGGACACCATCCCATATCTTCATCACCAAGCCATTTTCTGTTTTCTACTGGAGTATTTAATGACTTCATTACATTTTCTCCCATCCTATGAGCTCTTTGTATCATTTCATCATGTAATAAACACTGTCTCGGTGCAGGGACTCTTGAAGCCATATACATATCAATTACCTGATAATCATTTAAACTACATGTTATTTGAAGGGCTTCTAATGACATTGACTGCCATGCACGTGTGGAACCTCCTACAGACATTATTGCTGCGACTTTATCTTTATGTACAATTTCACCTAACGCCTCTAAAAATGGTGTTTCATAACACAAATTTCTATGCATGAACCTCAAAAATTCTGAATTAGGCATAAGATAATATGTCGGAACAGAAACTATTAATCCATCCGTTTCTAGCATAACATCCATAATAGCCTTCTTATCATCTTTCTTTTCTAGTATACAAGGTACTTTTTTTCCTTCTACCATTCCTTGAGTACATGCTGTACACCCTGTACAATCCATAATATTATAATCCTTTAGATTTATCATAGTAACTTCTGCACCTTTTTCTTGACATGCTAAAAGTGCTTCTTTTAATAGAATCTCTGAATTAGAATTTTTTCTGCCTGTAGTTATGCCTAATATTTTTAATCCCATATGTTTCCCTCCAACCATGAACAAATATTTCTATTTAATTTTTATCATTTAAATAAGGTATAAATTTATACGCTGCATTTAAGCTTTCATTTTCTATTTTCTTACCTGGCATATCTGGCATATACATTATAAAATCCCTCTTTTCATTATTAAATTTATTATATTATTCATAAGTCAATTATATCACTATTATCTCAAATATATACTATTTTGTATAAAATATAATAATTATGTAAATAATTCAATAATTATCAAGAAAAGATAATTTTATAATCATTTTCTAAAAGTACAGCAAAATAATTTTTCTCAATTTATCTTTTTCTAAAATAAAGAAACTGTCCTAAGACTGATAAATACAGTCCTAAAACAGTTTCTCTATTCCTAATTAAGCAAATATCTTTTTAGCAATCTCTACTGATTCTTTTGCATCCTTTGCATAAAAATCTGCTCCTATCTGATCAGCATACTCTGGAGTGAGAACAGCTCCTCCAACAAAAACTTTTCCTTTATATCCGCTTTCTTTTAATGCAGTTATAGTATCTTCCATACTTCTTATTGTCGTTGTCATTAAAGCACTTAGCCCAATAAGTTTAACATCATGCTTTTTAGCTTCACTTACAACAGTTTCAATAGGAACATCCTTTCCTAAATCTATCATTTCATATCCATAATTTTCAAGTATGACTTTAACGATATTTTTTCCTATATCATGGATATCTCCTTTAACTGTTGCAATTATTATCTTTCCTTTTGATATTGTTTCAGTATTATTTTTAGATATTTCAGATTTTAATACTGTAAATGAATTCTTTACAGTTTCCGCTGCTTGTATTAATTGTGGCAGAAATAAAATTCCTTTTTCATACTGCTCTCCAACTTCATCCAATGCAGGTATTAGATATTCATTTACTATTTCTAATGGTTCATGTTCTTTTAATAATTCAATTGTTGCAGTTTTTGCTTCTTCTTTAAGCCCCTTTATTACAACATACTTTAAATCATGTTCCTTATTATCTGCTGCCTGTCCTCCATTTCCTTCTGATGATCCATTGCCTTTTACACTACTTTCAATTGTAACATTAGCATAATTTTTAATATAGTGTTCAGAACCTTTATCATAGTTATAAAGTACATTATATGAATCTATAACTCTTATCATGCCATTTTCATTTGGGTTCATTATTGGAAGATCAAGCCCATTTGCAAGTGCCAGTGCTAAAAATGTTTCATTGATAAGTTTTCTGTTTGGAAGTCCAAAAGATATATTTGAAACTCCTAAAAGAGTTTTTACTCCTAATTTCTCTTTGACCATCCTTACAGCTTTTAATGTTTCCTGAACCTCTTCCTGCTGAGCTGAAACAGTAAGTACAAGACAATCTATAAATACATTTTCTTTTCTTATTCCATATTCAGCAGCCTTATTTACTACTTTCTGGGCAATTTTAAATCTATCTTCTGCTTTTTTAGGTATTCCCTTTTCATCTAAAGTAAGCCCTATAACATTTGCACCATATTTTTTTACAAGAGGAAGTACAGTATCCAGTACTTTATCTTCACCATTTACAGAATTAAGATTAGGTTTTCCGTTATAATATCTCAACCCTTTTTCAATAGCAATTTTATCTGACGAATCTATCTGAAGAGGTATATCAAGTATTCCCTGAATTTCTCTTACTACTCTACGCATCATATTAGGCTCATCAATTTTAGGAAGACCTACATTTACATCAAGAATATGTGCACCTGCCTCAGCCTGAGCAACTGCTGTACTAAGAATATAATCCATATCCTCATTTATAAGTGCCTGTTTAAATAATTTTTTTCCTGTTGGATTTATTCTTTCTCCGACAATTCTTACTCCATCAATTCTTACAACTTTTGATGGAGTACATACAGCTTCATAATAATTTTTTTCTCTCTTTGTAACTTTTTTGTCTTTAGTCCTTTCTGCAAGCTCTCTTATATAATCCGGAGTAGTACCACAACATCCTCCAATTATACTTACACCGCTTTCAATGAAACTGCATAATGTTTCCGCAAATTCTTCCTTTGTAACATCATATTTTGTTTCATTATTTATTGATAATGTAGGAAGACCCGCATTAGGTTGAACCATTACAGGAATATTAGATAGTCTACATATTTCTTCCACAACAGGTTTAAGCTGTTTTGGTCCTAATGAACAGTTTACTCCTAATGCATCAACTCCAAGTCCTTCAAGAACTAAAACCATTGCTTCTGGAAGACATCCAGTAAATGTTCTTCCATTTTCCTCAAAGGTCATTGTGCATAATATTGGAAGATCACTGTGTTCCTTCGCAGCAAGAACTGCTGCCTTAAGTTCATATAAATCAGTCATTGTTTCAAAAAGAATAACATCTGCTCCTGATTTCACACCTTGAATAATTTGACGTTTAAATATTTCATAAGCTTCATCAAAACTCAATGTTCCCATTGGTTCAAGAAGTTCACCTATTGGCCCTATGTCAAGAGCAATATATACTTCCTTGTTTCCTCTTGCTTTTTTAGCAATTTTAATAGCTGCATCTACAGCTTCTTCGACCTGAAGATTACAAAGCTTTAACTTTCTTTCATTTGCTCCAAATGTATTTGTTGTTATTACATTTGCACCGCTTTCTATATATTCTTTATGTATTTCCTCAATTATTTCTGGTGATTTTATATTAAGTAACTCTGGATTTTCTCCAACCTTTAACCCTTTTTTCTGAAGCATTGTCCCCATTGCTCCATCAAATATTAATATTTTTTCCTTTATTAACTCTTTAAGCCCCACAAGTTTCTCCTTCTCTTCTGAAACTGCAATTATTGTAATTGTTACAATTTTCACAGTTTCTCGTATTTATTTTAACATTTGAATTTACAATACCTATTATTGCTGTAACAGATTTCCTGGGAAATAGCAGATTATTTTCCGATACAGTAAGCCCTATCTTTTTATTTGCATCCAATACACGCAGAAAACTATTTTGTATTTCAAGAGGCAAATCTCCATACCCAGGACTATATCTAAATGTAATCTTCATTCCTTTTTTCTCTGCTTTCTTTCTTATTTCATCTTCTATCTTGTCACAAATTTCTTCAACTGCAGTAGTTGCACATGCATCAATAATAAGTGCCTTTGTAAGATTTGTCTTTTCATAAAGACGAGTTTTCTTTTCAATCTCATTTCCAAGAGTAACAGCCATAAGAACACATTCCTTAGATGCTCTTAAATGCTTCATTATATCATTTCCTGTCAGCATGAGATTTGTATCAAGAACTTCTATTCCTTCCTTTGTATTCTGAATATTTCTATATTCATAGACAGCTCGTGGAATTATTATTTTTCTTATCTCTTCTCTGCACTGATCAATCATTTCACTCATATTTTCATCTATCTTTTGACCCTTGTGTCCCAAATATCTCAGTACTTCTTCTCTGTCAATTTTTAATTCTAATGCATTCATAATCTCTCCACTATCACTATCCCTTCTTAATATATATTTCCAATAATCAAATAAATATTGCAAATATCCATCATTCATTGTAAATTGTACATTTGTTAATTGGAACATATATATTATCAAAATATGATTAAAAGTTTCATTTAAAATTTGTTGAAATGTTTTATAAAATATA
Organism: uncultured Clostridium sp.; assembly: GCF_934754915.1. GTDB lineage: Bacteria > Bacillota > Clostridia > Clostridiales > Clostridiaceae > Clostridium. The sequence goes on along the minus strand of NZ_CAKVKB010000006.1, from coordinate 40,488 downwards.
TTGCATATTCATATTATGAAACAAAAAACACCTAAGGTACTCCTTAGGTGTAAAGCTTTCTAAAAACACCTTATCTATCAGTAAAAAACTGCAGGATTTGGCACCACATATATAAATATTGGTTGCCGGGCTTCATAGGGCCAGTCCCTCCACCACTCTTGATAAGTATCATTATTGCATTTATTATATATCTTTATTTTAAATTTGTAAAGAAAAATGTTAAAATTTTATCTTTCTTATCAATAATAAAATTATGGAAAATATACTAAAAGACAGACTAATCATCATTATGTAATTAACTATCTGTTTAGGTGAAAAACCTTTTTCTTCAAGTCTGAAATGTATCTGACTCCTATCTGCTTGATATACTGGTTTTCCTTCTGAAAATCTCTTAAATATAACAAATAAATTATCAAATATAGGCACTGCAAGTGCAAGTATTGGTATAAACAGGCTCATTACTGTTGTCTGCTTAAACATACCATCTAATGCAGTAACACTTAAAATAAATCCTAAAAAATTTGCTCCTGAATCCCCCATAAAAACTTTAGCTGGATATTTATTATAATACAGAAAACCTATTATGCTTCCAGATAAAATCACCGAAACCATTGCTGATGAATCCTGCTGTCCCAGAATTAATGCTGCAATAAAAAATGTCATTGCTGAAATCAAAGATAATCCTCCAGCGAGTCCATCTTTACCATCTGACCAGTTTATAACTGTAGTAACACCAAATATCCATGTTATAGTAAGAATAAACTGAATAGTTGTGCTAAGTGTTATAAATTCTGATGTAAATGGATTTGTGAATCCTTTAAAAAATATACCTGACTGAAATACAATTATGGCTGACATCAATTGTACTATCAATCTTGGCATGATTGGGAATTCCTTTCCCTTTGTTTTATAATAATCATCAACAAGACCAATTAACAAGATCATTGTTGCTCCTATGAATATAGCCTTTTGTTGTACTGCATTCTCTTCTTCAACAAATAAAAAATATGAAATAAAAAATCCTATGTATATTGCAATTCCTCCACATAACGGTGTTGGAGTTTTATGTTGCTTTCTTTTATTAGGTTTATCTGTAAATTCCAGTTTATGAGATAGTTTCATAAGAAATGGCATGATAATCAATGCTGCTGTTAATGCAATCATCATTGCTAATATATAATTCATCTTATCTACTCCTTAGTTAAAATCATCATAGCCTTATAATAATTTTGAATTTTCTATCCATTTGATTATACTATTAATAATATGGTATATCAATTACAAAATTATTAATTTTATTTATCATCAGCCTCTTTTATTAAATTCTATTTGCTTATTTTCATTGTTTAAAACTCATAATAAAAGTACTCTCTTACTATGAAATAACTAATTCTTTAATAAACTTTACAATATTGAAATATAAGTTAAAATATAAAATTTAATAATAAGAATTTTTAAAAAATAACTTAAAGTTTTTTATATGAAATCTCTCCCATAAAGAAATCATATAAAAAGAGTACTGAAAAACAGTACTCTTTTTATACTATAAATCTAGCCTCTTTGTTCAATCATGCTCTTAACTTTCATTAATCTAGTTGTAGCAGATCTTTCATTTTCATCTAGTCTCATTCTTATATACTTTATAGTCTCTTGAAGCTGAGGTATTGTCATGTATTCAAGAGCATTAACTCTTCTTCTAGTGCTTTCAATTTCATCAGCCATTAACTGACATGACTTTTCTACTTCTGCAAGCTCTAGTAATTGTGGAAGAATTCCATAAAGTTTTGAAAGTGTATCGTCAAGCTCTGAAGATGTATTTGCAAATCCATAAGGATATATGCTTCCTTCGTCTCCTTCAAGCTGTCTCTTGAAGTTCATTACTGGAACAGATACACTCATAACATTCTTTTCTCCAACTTCAACACTTATATGCTCTTTAGGATATACAATAGCTTCTTCTAAGAATTCAGAACTCATTACAGCACTTGCCATAACAAAATCCTTAAGAGAACTTTGAAGATTGTCTTCAACTTCTTTTCTTAGTTTGTTATTATATTTAACAAGATTAATGAATTGTCTCATTAATTCATCTTGTTTATCCTTTAAAAGTTTATGACTTCTTGTTGATGTTGCTAGTCTTTTCTTAAGCTTAGTGAGTTCCATTCTAGTAGGATTGACGTTTAACTTAGCCATAGACTATTCTTCCTCTCTTGGCAGATATTTTTCAAGGTATTCATCTCTGATTCTCTTAAGTTCAGTTCTAGGAATCATCTTTAATAATTTCCATCCTAAATCAAGAGTTTCTTCAATACTTCTATTAGTATTAAATCCTTGTGATACATACTCATTTTCAAAAGCTTCAGCAAATTTAGCTAATTTCTTATCTGTATCAGATAAAGCAGATTCTCCTAAGATTGCTGATAATTCTTTTGCTTGTTTACCTTGTGAATATGCTGCAAATAATTGGTTCATAGTATCTGCATGGTCTTCTCTAGTCTTTCCTTTACCAATACCTTTATCTTTAAGTCTTGAAAGTGATGGTAAAACATCAATTGGTGGCATTAAACCTTTCTTATATAATTCTCTTGAAAGGATAATCTGACCTTCTGTAATATATCCAGTTAAGTCTGGAATTGGATGTGTCTTATCATCTTCAGGCATTGTAAGTATTGGAATCTGAGTTATTGAACCTTCTTTACCTCTGATTCTTCCTGCTCTTTCATATAAAGTAGAAAGGTCAGTATATAAATATCCTGGATATCCTCTTCTTCCTGGAACTTCTTTTCTAGCTGCTGAAATTTCTCTTAATGCTTCAGCATAGTTTGTGATATCTGTCATTATTACAAGAACCTGCATTCCCTTTTCATATGCTAAGTATTCAGCACAAGTTAATGCCATTCTTGGAGTAGCTATTCTTTCGATAGCTGGGTCAGATGCTAAGTTCATGAATAGAACTGATCTGTCAATCGCACCTGTCTTTTTAAATTCATCAACGAAGAATTCAGCTTCTTCGAATGTAATACCTATAGCTGCAAATACAATTGCGAACTTAGAATCAGAATTTAAAACTTTCGCTTGTCTTGCAATTTGTGCAGCAAGTTCTTGGTGTGGAAGTCCTGATGCTGAGAAAACTGGAAGTTTTTGTCCTCTAACTAGAGTGTTAAGTCCATCAATAGCAGAAACTCCTGTTTGAATAAATTCTGATGGGAAATCTCTAGCCATTGGATTTATAGCTTCACCATTTATATCAACTCTTTTTTCTGGTATGATTTCTGGACCATTATCATTTGGTCTACCCATACCATCAAATACTCTACCAACCATATCTTCAGATACACCTAGTTCAAGTGGTCTTCCTAAGAATTTAGCTTTAGTACCTTTTAATTTTATACCAGAAGATCCTTCGAAAATCTGAACCATAGCTTTTGATCCATTAACTTCAAGAACCTTACCTCTTCTTTTTTCACCAGTATGAAGTTCTATATCAACTAATTCGTCATATTTAACGCCTTCAACACCCTCAACAACCATCAAAGGGCCAACAACTTCTGTAACTGTTCTATACTCTTTAAGCATTTGCTACCCCTCCTTTGCTTATTAAGTCATCAATTGCAGCATGTAAATCTACAGCAATCTGATCTATCTTATCTAGATCATCTTCGTGTATGTACTTACTTCTTGCAATTCTGTCTTTTAAATCTTCCATAGCCATTATATCGCTTAAGTAAACACCAGCTTCTAATGCTCTTTCAGCTTCATGTCTATATCCTAAGATAAGACTTAACATTTTATATTGTTTCTTTAAAGATGTATAAGTATCAACTTCATGGAAACCATTTTGTTGTAAATAGTCTTCTCTTATTGACTTAGCAACATCTAATTTTAATCTATCTTTTTCAGATAATGCATCTATACCTACAAGTCTTACTATTTCTTGTAATTGAGCTTCTTCTTGAAGAATAGTCATAGCTTCTAATCTTAAAGCTCCCCAGTTATCTGCAACATTTTCATCCATCCATTGATCAATTGTATCTTGATATAATGAATATGAAGTTAACCAGTTGATTGTTGGGAAGTGTCTTTGATAAGCAAGTTGTGCATCAAGTCCCCAGAATACTTTAACTATTCTTAAAGTACCTTGTGATACTGGTTCAGAAATATCTCCTCCTGGAGGTGATACGGCACCGATAGCAGTGATTGAACCTTCTCTTCCGTCATTACCTAAACATTCAACTTTACCAGCTCTTTCATAGTAATCAGCAAGTCTTGATCCAAGATAAGCTGGATAACCTTCATCACCAGGCATTTCTTCAAGTCTACCAGACATTTCTCTTAATGCTTCTGCCCATCTTGAAGTAGAGTCAGCCATTATTGATACTGAGTATCCCATATCTCTGAAATATTCAGCTATTGTGATACCTGTGTATATTGAAGCTTCTCTGGCAGCAACTGGCATGTTTGAAGTATTAGCTATAAGAACTGTTCTCTTCATTAATGATTGACCAGTCTTAGGGTCAATAAGTTCTGGGAACTCATTAACAACATCTGTCATTTCGTTACCACGTTCACCGCATCCAACGTAAACAACTATTTCAGCATCTCCCCATTTAGCAATCTGGTGCTGAGTAACTGTTTTTCCAGCTCCGAATGGTCCTGGAATAGCAGCTGCTCCACCCTTTGCAACAGGGAAGAAAGTATCAATAACTCTTTGGCCAGTTAACATTGGTTCTTTAGGATTGATTTTTTTCTTATATGGTCTACCTTTTCTTACTGGCCACTTTTGCATTAATTGAACTTCTTTATCTCCGTCTTTAGTTTCAACTACTGCAACTGTTTCTACAACAGTAAAACTTCCACCTTTAATTTCTTTGATTTTTCCTTCAATTCCTACTGGAATCATTATTTTTTGTAAAACTACAGGAGTTTCTTGAACTGTACCAATAATATCTCCTGGTTCTACCACATCTCCTACCTTAGCAGTTGGATTGAACTCCCATTTTTTATCTCTATCTAAAGCTGGAACTGAAACCCCTCTAGTAAGGAATGCTGAATTAGCAACCTCCATAAATTTATCTAGTGGTCTTTGTATTCCATCAAACATGGCTTCCATAAGTCCTGGTCCAAGTTCAACACTAAGTGGTTCTCCTGTAGTTACAACTGGATCTCCAGGTCCTATTCCTGATGTTTCTTCGTAAACCTGAATTGAAGCCTTATCGCCTCTCATTTCAATAATTTCACCGATAAGTCCTTTTTCTCCAACCTTACATACGTCTTGTATATTAGCTTCATCCATACCTTCAGCAACTACTAAAGGTCCTGAAACTTTAATTATCTTTCCGGTCTTCAACGCACTAACCTACCTTTCTATAAAATATTCATGCCGACAGCTTTTTCAACATTATCGCTGATTCTCTGCATACCTATATTAAGTGATCCTTGATTTCCTGGTATTAATATAATAGCTGGAAGTACTGCTTTATTATATCTTTCAATAGTTTCTTCGATATTTTGTGCAACCTGCTCAGTCACGAAGATAACTGCGTAGTCATTTTTAGCTAATGTATCGATAGTTTTTCTTGCTTCGCTATTTTCAACTACTGGAAACACATCAATTCCAAGTGCTTTGAAAGCTAAAACAGAATCCTTATCTCCAACTACACCTATTTTCTTAAACATAAATATCACGCAGCCTTTCTCTTACTACTTCCGCAGAAATATTATTGAGTTTACCAACCATTATGATTCTAATAATCTTGATTTCTGTTTCTTTAGCATAAATATAAGCTAATAATGGCTCAACACCAAATGGTATTATTTTAGCTTCTTTCATCATATCCATAACATAGTTATCTGCAAGTTTTTCTAATAAACTTACTGAACCAGTCTTAGTATAGTATTCTATACCGCTTCTTATAAATTCAGCATAATCTGTATAAGCAAGCTTTGTTGATATGTTTTCAGCAGCATCATTAAGCATACTAATTAACTTATCTTTATCTATAGATCCTCCTTCAATAATAACAGAAGCAAAGAATTCTCTGCCTTTGTTTTGCTTTTTAACTCTCAAAAGAGTCTTTAAATTTGTAGAATCTATTAAAGCATCTACATATTTAGTAACAAATCTGTCATTAATCTCATTTTTGATTTCAACTAATGATTTAAACATATATTTATCTAATATAATATCAATAACCTGTGGGTCATTAGTATTTTCAAAAGAAAGCTTTACTTCTTCTACTCCTTCTCTCATTAAATGGGGAAGTTCTGAAAGATTTCCATTTTCTATCATATTCTTTAATGAATTGCCTTCAATTGTTCCAACAGGAATCAAAAGATATGAAAAATCTTTCTTTAAAAACATACCTTTTAAAATTACTTTTATATTTTGATAATCATACTTTATACTCATTAAATCAACAAGAGATTTTACAGGGCTTATGTCGTACATTACAGTAAATAATCTTTTTAATTCTCCACCTAAAATTACTTCATAATCCTCTGCCCTCTTAACATTTGTCATAACATTGGCATACTCTGTTTCCTGAAGAACTTTTAATACTTCTTCAGCAGAATGTGAATCTATCATTCTGTCTATTTTTGCTTTATCAAGGAGTTTTGTCTCGTATACTCTAATTCTAGGTATAACCTGACTAAATTGCATTTCATCCATCAGTTAACCTCCTTAACTAAACAACACTCTTGCTACTTCTAAACTTAAATCATCCTTTATTGAAGTTACTAAAGCTTCAAAAGTATTATTTATTTCTATGCCATCTTTTTCTAAAATGAATCCACCTTCAAAATCGCCTGTGTTTTCACTCATTTTTATAACAGCCTTTTTACCAAGTTCTTTGTTGATTTCTGCTACAAAAGTTTCATCAACTACTTTCTTTCCTTTTGCATTTAATATAAGGTTTTGTTCACCTTCGATTGCACTGTTTAAAATTGATTCTTTAATAAATTCTTTTAAATCAGATGCAGAACAATTAGAAAGTTCAGTAATACTTGTTTTAAATATTTCGCTTATAACTTTTTGTTTTGCTTCTAATTTTTCATTTCTAGCATGTAATTGTGCTCCTGAAATGATTCTATCTTTTCTAGATGCAGCTTCTCTTTCAGCTTTTTCCAGCATAGTCTTTTCAACTGCACTGGCTTCTGTTTGTTTCTTGCTGAGAATTTTGTTTTTTTCATTCTCTGCATCGTTTAAGATGACTGCCTTTTTATCTTCTGCATCCTTTAAGATTTTAGAAGTTAAATTACTTAAATTAGACATTTACTCACATCCTCATCTTAATACTACTAACCAAAACTATTTTTACTATGCAACAGTTGATGCAGCATTAACTAATAAGAATGATACAACGAATCCTAATAATGCATAAGTTTCAACCATGGCAGCTAATACCATACCTTTTGTTGTATGTTCTGGATTTTTAGCTAAGATTTGAATACCAGCAGCAGCAGCTTTACCTTGAGCAATAGCTGACCATAAACCAGCAATAGCAATTGGTAAACAAGCAAATAATAAGTATAAACCTTGAGCTAATGTAGTATCACCACTTAATTGGAAAAATGCTAATAATCCAATAACGAATCCATAAAGACCTTGTGTACCTGGTAATAATTCAAGAACTAATGCTTTACCAAATTTCTCTGGTTGTTCTGCTAATAAACTTGCCGCGCTTTGACCAACAATACCAACACCTTTAGCAGAACCAACACCTGACATACCTACTGCAAGTGCAACTCCTAGTGCACCAAATACCATTCCTCCAAAATTTTCTACGAAATAGTTAATCCAACTCATTTCCATTTTAAAATCCTCCTACTCTCTTGTTAAATTAATATATTCATTTTGTGTTTCAAATGGTTTGAAGGCTTTTCCTCCACCATCATAGAACTTTCCGAAATATTCAACATAAGTTAATCTTAATGTATGAACATATCCACTTAATAACGATAATAATAAGTTTACTGTCTGGAATATTACGAATATTAATGGACCTATTAAAAATACACCTATTGGACCCGGTATCATTTCTACAATCATATTAACGGCACCAGCAATAGATCCTCCTGATAATCCTATAGCCATAAGTCTTGTATAAGAAACTAAGTCTCCAACATAACTTGTTATTCCATATAATTCATATAATCCAGAACCTACTTTACCACCAGCACTCTTAGCACTTCTTCCTTGTGTAAGTACAATTGCTATAGCACCTAAAATAGAGCCGTATTTACCAATTGTAGCACATACTGGTATATCTAACATCATACCTGCTGCAAGTAACCCAAGAGAAACCAATATAAGTAACCATGAGCCTGAATCCATTAATGCATCCATAGGTTTTCCTAACTTTATTAAAACATAAGCTTTTATAAATAAAGCAAATAATATCTGTATTGCACCAAATGCTACTGATAATGCTAAAATGCTCATAACATCAGTACTAGTATCAAAAAGTCTTGGCAACTGATCTTTGAATAAATCTCCAAAGAACGCTCCATAAACTGCCCCAAAAGCAAATGTTGGGTAGCTTAAATAATGGAAGAATTTAATCATTTTCTTCATTCCATCATCAAAATGCAAGAATTTAAGTGCAAGTAATGTACATATAAACATAAGAAGTCCATATCCCATATCGGCAACCATCATTCCAAAGAATATTAGATAGAATGGTGTAACCAATGGTGTTGGGTCAATCTCATTGTACTTTGGTAATGCATACATTGATGTAACATCCTCAAACGCTGAATTTAACGCGTTATTTTCTAATGCTACAGGAACGTCATCAATTTCTTCCTCTTTTACATCTTCAAAGTTTAAGTAATAATCTTCACCTAAAACTTCGTCAGCAATCTTAGTAAATTTTTCATTATACTTAGCAGGTACCCATCCTTGGATTAAAGACACACTATCAGTTTTTAAGAACTTAGTTGTAACATTTTTTCTTCCTACAAGGTTGTTATAGTACTCATATGCTAATTGTAATTTTTTCAATTCTTCATCATATCCAGCTAGTTCTTCTTTTATGATGAACTTATCTGAGTCAATTAAAGAAACTCTTTCATTATAATCATGTATTAATTTCAAAGGAGTTTCTTTTTCTTCTGTTTTAAAAGGAGTAAATCCAAACCCTCTTAATATTTCAGATGAATTTTCAGCATAGTCTTTGTTGCATAATGCAAAGAAATATGTATCTTGATTATCTTTAGATACTACTTCAACATAGCAGTCAGTCAACTCACTATTTAAAGCTTCTTCATATTGATTTGCAACACTTCCTAAGAAATATACAGTTTCTTCAAGTTCTTTTAATGAACCTAAAGGTGCATCGAAGTCTTTATATGGCTGTAAACTTTGTACAATACCTTGTAACTTCGTTTTTTCATTTTCCAACTTAGTTAACTCATCATCTTTTGATTTAACCTTGTTGTATATTTCTTCCCACTTGCTTAGTTTTACTTTGCTTTCAAGTTCGCTTAAGCTCAATGAAAGTTTTTCTGTACGTAAAACTTTAAGTGCAGATTGTTTAGGCACATAGTCTTGTAAAAACTGTAGGGCAAATTTAACCTTTGATAATTGCTCTTCCCACTTTGCAACATCAGAATCAACTACATCTTTAGTTAAATCTTTAAGAACTTCACTTTCTTCTAAAATTGTTTCATCTTGAAGATCGATAAATTCTGCATTTGAAAAACTCTGTAGTCTTTCAAGTAACTCTTCCTTTTTTGATTCAAAGGCTAACAAAGTGAATTTATTCATTTTAACTATTGCCATGAATCTTCACTATCCTCTCAACTACTAATTTTATAGCATTAAGTTTTTTGTCTTGAGATACATTTAATATATCTTCTGCTTCCTTTTTCCCTTTTGCCAATATAGGTTCAGCTTCTTTATTTCCCATATCGACAGCTTCGTTTATAAGCTTATCAGCTTTTTCCTTTGCTTTGGCTAAAACTTCATCATATTGCTTTCCTGCTTCAGCTATAGCTTTTTGAACAATTTCTTTTGCTTCAGCATTTGCATTTTTAACAATATCCTTAGCTTTTGCTTCAGTTTGTTTAATTTCTTCGATTGCTTCTAATGCCAAAATCTCACCACCTTTAACGCCTCAATGTAAAAAGAAAATAATATATATTAATACTTTATATAGTATTAATTACTTTGTTATCATTTTTATTATACACATTCCATGTGTATTTTTCAACAATTTAAACCAAAAAAGAATATACGTGCTTCTTTTATATTTATTAATTCGCTTAATATATGTGAATCTCCTTCTATTTTTTCCATAAATATTGATTTTTTTTTAATTCTTTTGAATATTATTTATATACCAACATTTATGTATGTTCCATGACTATCAAATAAATAACATGATATTTTTTCTTCTATACTGCCATTTTCCACATACTTATCTAAGTCTATGTTGAATTTTTCAATATGATATTCTTTAAAAGAATATCTTTCTCTAAGATCAACTTTTATTTGCTTTTCTTCTTCTTTTGTAAGATTACTTCTTAAAAAGTCTGGCAACCCTCTATTTTTATAATATAGAAGATAATTAAATTTTACTATTTCATTAACTGTTTTACTATTTTCTTTTAAAACTTCTTCTGCAAAATCTAAAAACACCTTATAATATTCTATATTTCCTATATTTTTATTAAAATATCCCTTATTCTCAAAAAACATTCCCAGTTCGTAATAGAAGTCAAATGGTGTATCAAACTTTTGTTCAAAATATTTTATTATATGATCAAATTTACCTGAATTATAATATTTGTCTACCATAGCTTCTATTTTTTTCAGTTTAATCATTTCTTCGTAACTCACAAGATTTGTTTTTAATATTTCATATGGAGGGTATGGCGAATATTTCATTCCATATGCTTCAGCTTCTTCTCTCATAGAAGACCCTTTAAGAAGCTTTAGAAATCCCAGCTGTATCTCTTCAGGTCTTATACTATAAACATCATTAAAAGATCTTCTAAATGATGCATAATCTTCTCCTGGAAGACCAGCTATAAGATCAAGATGCTGCTTTATATTTTTTATAGACATAAGTTCTTCAACTTTTTCTTTTATATCACTAAAATTAACAAAACGATTTATATTTCTTAAAACATCATCATTTGTGGTCTGAACACCCACTTCAAATTGAAATCTTCCCTCTGGAGCTTTTGAAAGAAGTTCTATTTCTGAATCTTTCAAAATATCAGCTGATATTTCAAAATGAAACTGAGTATCTGTATCTGCTTCAATAAGGTATTTCCATATATCCATAGCAAATCTATGATTACAGTTAAATGTACGATCCACAAATTTTACAAGCCTTACCTTTTTGTCTATAAAATACTTAAGCTCTTTACGCACTCTATCTGTATTTAAAAAACGAACTCCATGACTTGTTGATGAAAGACAGTACTTGCAATTAAATGGACACCCTCTTGATGCCTCATAATAAACAATTTTATTGCTTAAATCTTCATCTTTTTCATATGGAAATACTATTTCATCCATATTCATTAGTGGTCTTCTTTCATTAGAAAATACTTGACCATCTTTCTTATAATGAAGTCCCCTTACCTGCTCAATTTGTTTTTCTCCTAATTTGTATAATATAAAATCCCTATATGTTTTTTCCCCTTCACCTTCAATCACATATTCTCCTATGTTTTTCTTGAGAAATGCCCTTGAATCAAAAGAAACTTCAGGACCTCCATATAATATTTCAATTCTTGAATCAACTTTCTTTATAAGATTTGAAATTCTTGAAATCATTTCAACATTCCATATATATGTAGAGAAAGCAACTATATCTGGCTTTTCTCTAATTATTTCTTCAAGAATTCTCTCTTCTCTGTCATTGATAGTAAATTCTCTTATCTTTCCTTCATAATCCAAATCATTTGTAAAACTCTTTAAATATCTTACAGCAAGATTGCTGTGTATATATTTCGAGTTAATGGCTGTAAGTAAAACTTTCATTTTCGTCTTTCTCCTCTTTTTTAGCATTTGTCCCTAATTTTTTTCCTCTTATGAAAAAAATATCTTCCCATGTTTTAGTTTCTTCTATATTGAAATATTTTTCAAGGATTTTTTTTGTCTCCTCTGCATTTGATGACGTCAATATATTTGAATTCTTAAAAGTAAATTCTTTTATATTACCTTTTGGAAGTATTATTTTTATCTTATTATTAAAAACCTTTGCTCTTTCCTTATTAATATCCCATATTAATATTTCCCCATTTTGTTTTATATATTTATATACTTTTTTTATTATTTTTTCTTTTTCTACAGATGTCCATATCTTATTAAGTTCAAAAAAAAATGTACAAGTATCATAAGCATTTTCTTTCATTTTAACATCAGTTTCTTCATCTACATAATCAAGACTGAGTTCTTCTTGAACATCTTTGGTCAGATTATATATGATGCCAAAATTTTTTTCGCCTACATCCAGCACATCTCCATTAATATTTACTTTTTCTAAATTTATTATAATTGTTTTCCCCATTTTTCTCACCCTTATTTATTATACCATTTTACCTTTATTCTCATTTTAACCCTCATCATTATTTTACCATATTATTTAACTTTTTCAAATAATTAGAATATAATTTCTCAAAAATTAATTTAATATGTATATATTACAAAATTGAAATTGCATTTAAATTGTCTCTAATTTACCTTTCTGTAAAATAAAAAGGAGATATACAAATATGTCTGACCTTAAACTTATCAACATACTAATATATCTCTTTTACCTATACATTTTCTATTACTTATTAACTTTCCCATTATTGTATTTATATATAAGTACAAATACAAGACTTCCAAGAAACATCAAAATAAATATTAATATTACTCTTGGAATATTAAACATGAAACTTCCATCTATCGAATTTAGTCTGTAAATACATCCCACTCCACTATCCAATATATAAATTGAATCATCTTTTATCTTTATTTCTTTAATAATACTATCTTCTTTCAATTTTAAAAGTCTGTTCATTATTAAATTATTGTCTAATGACGAAATTACATTTCTATCTGTATCATAATATACCATGGTATCTTTTCCTAAAACCCCATTATTTTTATCTATAGCAAGACACCTCATCGAACTTACATGGTCAAATTGATATAAAGGACCAGGTACATTTTTATTAGGGTGATTTTCGATTATTCTCGTTATAGGTTTTTCTTCATTAAAACGTGGTGATTCAATTGGATCTCCTCCGCTATAATCAGGCCATCCATACCAATTGTTTTTTTGTATTTTATATATATAATCAAAATCTCTTTTTACAGGTCTGTCTCCCTTATTTTCCATTCCCCCTACTATACATATAAGTTCGTTGTTACTGTTAATATCCCATCCTGTTATGTTTCTTATTCCACATGCATATAGCGATGTTTTATTAGAATTCAAATCTATTTCTACAACAGAACTATTAGCGATATTTCTGCACTTAATCTTCTGCCCCTTTAAACTTGAATTTCCATAAGGCATAAAAGGTCCTGTTTTCTTTTTCCCATAATTATTTCCTGTCAAAGTTATATTTATTGGTGTTAAATCATAAGGAATTTCATTTATTTTGTATTCCTCATTATTATCCGCAATTCCCGAATTTGTAGCACTTCCTATAGAAAGAAGCAATTTAGAGTCTTTTATTATCATTCTTCTATCAACATTATCACCCTTATATGGTATTTCATCCAATATTACTTTGCTCTCTCCCTTATAAATATCGTATACATATAATTTATCATCAGAAAGATAATAAATCCTGCCATCATAAAACAACATTCTATCCACATTTAATGATGAATCATTCAGAAGAATATTTTCTTTTCCATCTTCTCTCATCACACTTATTGAATCACTATAAGCAATATATGTATTTCTCTCATCATCTTTATCAAAATCCACTGCTTTCTTGCAATTCTTGCTGTCTATGCTCCATTTAATATTACTTCCTAGTATATCCACTTTATACCTGCCTGTTATATTAACCAAAATAAATGCTATAACTATAATTGTTACAGAAACAATTATAAATTTCAAAAAGTGTTTCAAAAACTTCACCCCGCTTAATATGGCACTATTAACTTAAATAAAAATACTATTCTCATAATAAAATTATATTTTTAAATATGTAAAATAGACCTCATTTAAACATTCAGATTTATGTTAATAAATATTTTAGAATTTTTCACAAGTAGAAATCATAATATTAATCAAAGGAGTGAGTTGTTTGGATAAAGACAATTTTTTTAAAAATTCATTTTTGCTTACAGTTTCTAATATAACAACAGGTATATTAGGATTTATTTTTTCCATATATCTTTCTAAAATTTTAGGACCAGAAGGCATGGGATTATATAATCTTGTTATGCCTATCTACAATTTATTTATATGTCTCATGTCAGCAGGCATAGTTGCATCAATTTCAAAAATTTCAGCAATTTATACACAAGAAGGTAAATATAACAATATAACTAAAACAATCCGTGTCATCTCCTTATTCAATGTAACATGGGCTTTATTTATAGGAATAATTGTATTCTTCTCAGCTCCATTCATAGGTAAATATGGTGTAAGCGATACAAGAACGATAAATGCTATACGGGTAATATGTCCTGCAATGGTCTGTATTGCAATATCAAATATTTTTAAGGGATATTTTTATGGAACTTCAAGAATAACAATACCAGCTATTATAGATATATTTGAAAAAGCTATGAGAATACTTACCGTAAGCCTTCTCATTTTCACAACTCAAGCAAGCACCCTTGAGGGAATGGTTACATTGGCAACAGTAGCACTATGCATTGGTGAATTTCAAAGTCTCTTTTTTCTCTATATTTATTATAGATATTCAATAAATAAAATGCCTATTTTTCAGGAAAAAGCAGAAAACAGCTGGCAGCTTTTATTTGATGTAATATGCATTTCTATACCTCTATGTGTAAATGGTTTTTTGACAAATATTATAGGAACTCTCGCTACACTTGTTGTTCCCCGACGCCTTATAGCTGCAGGATTTGATTATTCTGACGCATTAAGTATGATAGGTAAATATAATGGTATGGCAATATGCATAATAACAATTCCAATGATTGTAGTATCTACCATAAATACTCTTCTTATTCCTGATTTATCACAGACGCTGAATCAAGGCAAAGAATATGAGGCTTCCCTCAGAATAAAAAAAGTTATAAAACTTGCATTTCTCTTAGGACTTGCAACTGCAGTAATCTGCAACATAGTTCCTACAAATCTCGGTCAAATGTTTTTTGGAAGAGATGACTTAGGAAACTACATAAGATTTTCTTCTTTATCTGCTCCTGTAATATTTACATCTTTAACCATGTTTGGAATACTTAACGGTTTAAATAAACAGGGAATAATACTAAGAAATTCACTTATTGAAGCACTAACTGAACTGATATGTTTATATATATTTACGTCAATACATTCTATAAATATATTTGGATACAGCATAACTGTCTGTATTGCTTGCAGTATAAGCTTTTTACTAAATATCTATGAAGTAAATAAACATATTGATATTAATATAAATATATACAATATCATAATATATATTCTTCTGTCACTGCTTGTATTTATAATAGTATCAATACTCTCAAAACATTTTTCTGGTCATTTTCCTATTATAAATAATTTTCTTGTAATCGGAATAACTTTCTCCATTTTTGCTTATCTTGGTGGGTTTGGAGAAACAGATTAAAAATAAGCGGATATATTCCTGGCAAGCAGGAATATATCCGCCATTAATTTTATAAAAATATGAATTTAATTCTACTTCATTTTTTTTCTTAAAAATCTTGGAAGCACCCTATATATCCTTCCTGATATACTATCAAGATCTTCTTTATTTAATCCCCCAAGGACAATCATTATATATAAATATACAAAGCCGCCTAGAGATATGAGAATTAATGTTATAACTCCACTGACTAATTTGCCTCCATTTAATATTGACATAACTATTTCTGCTGGATATTTTAATGCAAAAATCACACCTGCCATTGCAAGAGATGAAATAATAGGTTTAATCATATTCCTGAAAAATCTGACTTTTACTCTCAGCATTTTATTCAATGCAAAGGTATTTAAAATCATAGGGATAAAGAACCACAAGAAATTACCCCCTACTACCCCTAAAATATTTATGCTCGGAATTCCTACTAAAATGTAATTAGCTATGACCTTTGCTACTATACCTATTATAAATGTAAATAGAACAAAATAAAGCTTATTCATACTTTGAAGTATTGTAGTCTGTATCTGAACAACTGATTGCACCACTAATACAATTGATCCTATCATCATAAGTTCAAATCCCTGACTTGTTCCATAAAGCAGTTCAAATACTTCGCTTGCAAGACATGAAAGCCCTACAGCTGCTGGAATTGTAATTATAAAGGTAACTCTGAAAGCAAATCCTGTTTTCTTTCTTACATCTTTTTTATTCTTTAATGCCATTGCAGCTGATATTGCAGGAAGTACAGTAGTTCCAAGAGCTGTAACAATTATAAGAGGTACAGATAATAATGTTTTATATCTTCCCAAAACACCATAAAGCTCTTGTGATTTCTGAAGATCAAATCCAGCATAAGCAAGCCTGCTATTAACATTAACCATATCTACAAGACTTCCAAAATTCTGAAGACCAGCTGTTAATGTTATTGGAAGACCATATCTTATAAGTTTTCTTATAATTGACTTAGTTCGTATCCTTTTTTTATGAAGTTTTTCCTGTAATTCAAAAGCTTCTTCTTCAAACTTATTTTTACCATACACATATACCATATAAAGACATGCTACGAGTGCACCAATTGAAGTACCAATAGTTCCTCCAGCACTACCATAAGCAATACTTATCTTAACAAGAAGAAACGCACATGTTAAACTTACAAGTATATTTATTACCTGCTCAACAACCTGAGAAATTGCTATTGCATTCATACTGCTCTTTCCTTGAAAAAAACCTCTATATGAAGATAAAATTGATGTAATGAATATACTTGGTGCAAGAAGAAGTATTCCATAAGAAGCTTCTGGATTTCCTATCATATCTCCTATAGGAAATGCAAATAGCATTAATAATATAGAAATAATTCCTCCAACAAGTGCTAACAACGTTCTTGATATCTTTAGAGTTCTTATTGCATCTTCATGCTTATCCAAGGCTGTAAGTTCAGCTACAACTTTTGCAATTGCAGGCTGAGTTCCAAGATTGGTTATAGCATATGCAAATAAGAACACTTCATAACAGTTTTGATATATTCCATATCCACTTAATCCAAGAATTCTTTGAAGAAGAGGAATATAAAATACCGATATAATTTTACTCGCTATTCCAGCTATTGAAAGAATTAAAAAGCCTCTATTGGCTGATTTCTCTTCCATAATTACCTCCTATCTAAATGAAACTTTAAATACATCTTGTTTTATTTTTTTGAATAATGGAGGCAACGCTACTGCTATAGTCTTGTTATCAAGATATTCAAGCTTACCTTTTATCTTTCGGAAATTCAATTTATATGCATATAAATATTGATAATTCAAACCATATTTACTTTCAAAAAATGAATTAAGTTTCTTATCTCCGTACTTATTATCTCCTATTATAGGATTTCCAACATGAGCAAGATGCGCTCTTATCTGATGACTTCTTCCTGTTATCAGATTTATTTCAAGAAAAGAATATGCTCCATTAGTCTCTACTACTTTTACATCCATTGATATTTTTTTAGAGTTCTTAACATCTTTATCATAAACTTTTGAAATATTATTTTCAGAGTCTTTAACAATGTATCCTTCATAAAGGCCAGGTTTTACTTTTCCTTTTGCAAGAGTATAATAATATTTTTTTACTTCATCATCTCTTATAGCTTCATTTATACATTTTAATCCTTCAAAAGTTTTTCCAAACATAATCATTCCAGACGTGTTTCTATCAAGCCTGTTACACGAAGCTGGTGTAAATGTAACTTCATTTTCTGGAAGATAATCTCCCTTATCATTTAAGTAACATAAAACATAATCAGTCAATGTAGCCTCTCTACCTTCATTTGTATCTGAATGTACAAGTATTCCAGGCCATTTTTCAACTATAACCAAGTTTTCATCTTCAAAACATATCTTCATACGCTTTGGATCTACTCTCATGAATTTCTGAGTCTTATCTTCTTTTTTGCTTTGTATGTACTTAATTTCTACTATGTCGCCTTCTTCTAAAAAATATTTTTCATTCTGTTTCTTTCCATTTACTCTTATATCCTTTTTTCTCAATGCTTTAAATATAGCACTTAATGGAACATCCTTTAACAATTTTCTTAAAAACTTATCAAGTCTCTGCCCAGCTTCATTTGGTCCTATTTCTATTTTCAAATATAATCACTCCTAAATTTTTTAATGCACAATAAGCAGCTTTCACAATAACTTATTGTGCATTTTCCTCTTAGCATTATCTAGTTTTTTTATGATATTGTCAATTATAATTATTTAACTAGATAATTATATGCAGCAGTTGCCTGAATTGCAACTCCTATTGGAATACAGTCTTCATCTATATTAAACAAATTGCTGTGAGCTGGTTCATCTGTATGTTTAGCTTTATTTCCTGACCCCAAGAAATAAAATGCTGCTGGTCTTTCCATTGCAAAATAAGCAAAACTTTCCACACCCATTTTAGGATCTTTCTGATCTAACACATTTTCCTTTCCTAAAACTTTTTCTGCACTTTCTAATACTAAGTCAACACAATTATCTTCATTATAAAGGCATGGATAACTTTCTTCAACTACAACTTCTGCCTTTGCTCTTGATACAGACGCTATTCCTTCTGCAATTTCAGTAAGTCTTTGTATTGCAAAAGCTCTATCTTCTTTAGTCATTGTTCTTATCATTCCACTTATTTCAGCTTCACCAGGTATTATATTTTGTGCTGTCCCAGCATGAATTGTTCCAACTGTAACTACTGCTGGGTTAACAGGAGCTATTTCTCTGCTTACAATTGTTTGAAGTGCTATAACTATGTGACTTGCTATAACCACTGGATCAACTGTAGCATGTGGTGATGCTCCATGGCCACCCTGACCTGTTATTTTAATTGTATAAGGATTAGATGCAGCATTAACTACTCCTTTTTTTATTTTTATTGTTCCACATTCTGTATTTTCGTCTACGTGAAGCCCTAATACACAGTCAACATTAGGATTATCCAATACCCCTTCTTTTATCATATGAGGTGCTCCTCCTGTTGTTTCTTCTGCTGGTTCAAATAAAAGTTTTACAGTTCCTGAAAATTCATCTTTGTGTTCATTAAGCAGTTTTCCAACACCCATTAATATTGTTGTATGTGAATCATGACCACAGGCATGCATTTTCCCTGGTTCTTTAGATTTATATTCACATGTTTTCATATCTTGAATTGGAAGAGCATCCATATCAGCTCTTAACCCTATAGTTTTATTATTGCCTTCCTTTGTTCCTTTTATAATTCCACATATACCCATTTTTGATGTTTCAATATATGGTATATTATTTTCTTTTAAAAAGTTCTTTACAATTCCTGTTGTTCTTGGAAGTTCAAAACCAAGTTCAGGATGCTCATGTAAATCTCTTCTTATATTTATTAACTGTTCTTTTATATTTTCTGCTTCTTTTTTAAAATCTATCATTGATATATTACCTCCATACTATTTTGATGTATTAGAGTTTTGACCAGAATACCTTGATAACATCTCCTTCTTTCAGCTTTGCTGTATATTGAGCATCTTCTCCATTTAAAGTAATATTAATATTACCTTTAGGTATTGTAAGATCAAAATCGATATAATCAAATACATCTACTACTACATATTCTTTTTTACCTGTCATTGTTATCTCATCATCATTAGCAATTACATTTATTGTTTTAAAATCTTCTTTATATATTTTATTACTTTCTTCTAGTTTATTTTGTTCTTCTAAAACTTTACTTTCTTCTTCAGAAGGTATTGATTCTGAAATCTCTTCTTTTTCATCTTCAGGTTGTGCTGTATCTAAAAATTCCTGAATTTCATTTCCAAAATATCTTACTATTTTTTCACCTTCTGTAACTTCATAAGAATCATCTAGAATAACATCTCTGCTCATAAGTTTGACATCTTCTTTTAATACATATTTTTTTAAATCTCTTACCTTTACTGGCAGAAATACCCTTACTTCATCTCCATTCTGAATTATATACTCAAGATCTTCAATTTCTCCATTCACAAGTATTACTGGCTCGATATTTACAATGTCATCATCTATAAACAATGATATTGAGTTTATATTTCTTATATTTTCACTCAACTTAGGTTCTGCATTCTTACCATTTTGTGCATAAACAAGTTCAATTTTATCGTTTCTATGTATCTCAGTCTCAAGAGTTGCTTCTTCCGAATTTATAAATATCTTTGCATTTGTACCATATTCTCCAAATACAATTCTCTTGCATCCATTATATGTAAATCTGACACTTTTTCCATTTCTGCTTATTAATAGTGCTGGATTTATTCCCGCCTGTAATAATACATCCATTGTAGTGTGGTTATGAGAATTAAATAGACTTATTGGTTCTCCATTAAGTTGAACATCAATAAAGTCATTTCCAAGACTTCTTAATGCAACTAAGGCTATTCCTAAAACTGTAACACCTGCTGATCCAAGTTCATTATCTGATACACATTCAGTCACAGCTTTCCTGTCTTTTATTGCAATTCTTTTAGATGGAAGATTAAGCTTTTCAGCTATAGCATCTAGTATACCTGGAGTATGTGCTCCTCCCCCTACAAGAAATACTGCACTTGGAGACTTATCTCCATTTAATTCAAGTATTTTCTTAGATATTTCTTCTGCTGTCTTATTTACAATATTCTCTATAACTTTTAATGCTTCTTCTGATGATATTGTATTTTCAAGTCCCAGTACATCCGTATATGTTATTTCTAAATTATTTTCCAAATCTCTCTTTATCTTTTCTGCTGTATTAAAGTCAACAAGATATTCCTGTACTAATGCTTCTGTCACTTCATCTCCAGCCATAGGTACCATTCCATAAGCTGAAATACTCTGATTTGAGCTTATAGCAATATCTGATGTACCAGCACCAATATCTATTAATGCAATATTTAAAAGTCTCAAGTTTTTAGGTATTGCTGCTTCCATTGCTGCAATAGGTTCTAATGTAAGGTTTACAACTTTTAAATTGACTTTATTCATCACTGAATACAACGAATCTACAACTGATCTTGGAAGAAATGTTGCAATAACTTCTGCTCCTACCTTTTCTCCCTTATGACCTATAAGATTTGATATGAGGAATCCATTTAAATAAAAACTTTTAACTGAATATCCAACACAGTAAAGTCTACCTTCAGTTGTAGAATTTATGTCCTCTTCAGCATTTTTTACAGCACTTAATTCAAGACTTCTCACAACATCCTTATCGATTTCTTCTTCTGATTCTATCTCCAATTCAGAGCTTGCATTTACTGTTCTTAAAAATCTTCCTGCTGCTGCGATTGAAACTTCATTTAATACAATTCCAGTTTCTTCTTCAATAGCAGTTTTAACCTTCTGTACAACAGATGCGACTAATGTTATGTCATGTATCTGTCCATCAACCATTGCTCTTTCTTCATGTTCCATGTATTTTTCACATACAACCTGAAATTTTTTATCTTTGATTATTCCAACTGTTCCTATTATTGACCTTGTCCCTATATCTAATGAAAAAATTATATCTTTTTGATTAAATCCTTTTAATTCCATGTTTACACAACCTTCTATTGCTATTTTCCATATTAAATCTACTTTAAATTATATAATATTCCCAAACTTCATACAATAATAAAGTATACTGCTTATATTTAAATATTTTTAATATAAGCATCTATATTAATTTCATAATCTATATAATCACACATTCTTTTTAACAAGATTATTATCAACAAGAACTTTTAAGGAAAAGCTTCTTTCAGCATTATCACTAAATCTTATCTTAGCCCTGTCACCATCAAACTCAAGAATCTCACCTTTTCCATAAGTTTTATGAATAAGTTCACTTCCAACCTTATATCCGTACGTGTCTGGTGGAAGTTTATCAAATCTACCTTCCTTTATAAATCTCGATACATCCTTAAACTGACCTTTTCTGTTTCTTGGAGAAAATAAGTATAAGTTATCTATTGCTCTTGTAATTCCAACGTAAAATAATCTCCTTTCTTCTTCAAGATTGTTTTCCTTGCTGGACGAATGAGGCATTGTATCTTCACATGCATTAATAATATACACATTTTTAAATTCCATACCTTTAACGCCATGGACAGTGCTTAAAATAACACCTTCTCTGTCTTTTTTCTTTTTACTTTCCTCAATGCTTTCCCTTACTTCTTCTATATGTGCTAAAAATTCAAAAATTGTTTTATACCCTTCTGCTGACAATTTGAATTCTTCTATTATATCTTCCAAATCCTCAAAACTCTGATTAATCCTCTTTGCATAATCCTTTAAATGTTCAATATAACCAAGATCCATAATAATATAAGATATAGCTGAAGATAATGAAATTTTATTTAAATAATTTATATCTTTTTTTAATTCATCCAGTTTTCTTTTCTGAAAAGGAGGTGTATCCTGTTTTTCTATCAATATATCAAATGGATTTTCCTCTTTTGTATAAGTTCTTACATAAGCCAGATTAGTTTTACTTACATATCTGAATGGTTTATTTATTATTTTTAAAAAGCTTTCTCTGTCATATTGATTTACTGAAAGCTTCAAATAGGCAATTATGTCTCTGCATATAAAATGTTCAAAAAAGTTATACTCTCTATCTATAAGTGTAAATGGAATTTTTCTTTTTGTAAAAACATCAATTATACTCATTGATTCCATATTAGTTCGATATAGAACAGCATTATCTTCATATGATACATTTAATTTCTTATTTTCCTGTATTATATCTGCAACTGCTTCTCCTTGATTTTTTTCATTATAAGAATTAAACCACTTTATAAGTCCATCTTCTCCTCTATTCCATTTAATTTCTTTACTATTTCTCTCCTTATTAAATCGTATAACTTCTTTAGATTTCTCTACTATATTTTTTCTGCTTCTGTAATTTATTGATAAATAGTGTTTTTTCCCATTTTTAAACATCTTATCAAAGCTCACCATATATTCTGGTTTTGAACCTCTAAATGAATAAATGCATTGATCTTCATCTCCTACAGCAAACAAAGAATTATCACTATCTGTATTTATCAATTTTAAGAAATCTATCTGCATCTCATCACAATCTTGAAATTCATCAACAAGAACATATTTAAAAAGCTTTTTATATCCTTCAAGAAGCCTTCTATCATTTTGAAGCATTTCAAGAGTTTTTATTGCAAGATCGTCAAAATCCCATTTGTTATTTTTTTCTTTATACTCTTCGTAACTATTATATGCCTCCTCAAATATCTCCTTTGAAATGGATGGCTTAAATTCTTCTAATGACTGTCTTGATGTTTTAAATAAAGAAATATTATTTATCATTTCCTTCACTTTATCATCACTGACTTCATCAAAATATTTGTTCAATATGCTGCTGACTATTTTATGTACCACTCCACTATCAACTATATCTATTTGCTTTCCACTTCTTAAAAGCATTTTATAAAACAACCCATGAAATGTTCCAAAAAAAGGAGATAAATTTGTATTAAACGTTTCTTCATATCTTTTCTTCATATTTACAGCTGCAGCTTTAGTAAAAGTTATTACAATTATGTTTTTATTTTGAACTTTTAAATCATCTACAAGATAATTTACCCTGTTTATTATTACAGTTGTTTTACCTGATCCAGGTGCTGCTACAATCAGTGCATTTTTATCACATGTTTCAACAGCTTCCATTTGATATTTATCTAAACTATACTTCACTATATACATTCCTTTCATTTTTTCACATATATTCGTCCATAAACATAAAGTATGATTAAAAGTATAGACACATTTTATGTTTTATATAAGTTAAACAATATATTTTTATATTCCCAATTCAATTATTATTAAAAACTTTTCAGATCCATATATTTATTGATTTCTAAATTAATACTATCAAAATAATAAAAATCAAAATTCATTTATCTTTCAAATTGTATTATAATCATAAATATATGTGATAATAAATAATGACACTCACATTTAAGAACTCCAATTAAATACTTGTCAAACACTAAATTATAAATTTTTTTGCACACAATCTATAAATTATATTATAATGGAAATTCTCATCAATTATATCATTAATCAGTAGTTATTTACTAAGTTTCAGATATATTGTAATGTAAAGCTTATAGTTGTACAATAAAATTATATATTTTATTTTCAAGTTATTTCTTGGCAAATATTATTTTTATGTATTATTAAAGGAGATTATTATGAATAATAAATCTAAATTCAATGTAAGAGATGACAGAAACCTTACAATGCTTGTAGACTTTTATGAATTGACTATGGGAAATGGTTATTTCAATAAAGGTCTCAAAGACAAAATTGCTTACTTCGACATGTTTTTCAGAAGAGTTCCTGATGAAGGCGGCTATTGTATAATGGCTGGTGTTGAGCAGCTTATTGAATATATGGAAAATCTAAAATTTACAGACGATGATATTACTTATTTAAAAAATAAGAATATGTTCTCTGAAGAATTCCTTGATTATTTAAGAGACTTTGAATTCTGTTGTGATGTATGGGCAGTTCCAGAAGGAAATCCAGTATTTCCAGGTGAACCTCTTGTAACTGTAAGAGGACCTGTAATTCAAGCTCAATTTCTTGAAACTATGATACTGCTAACTGTAAACCATCAGACTCTTATAGCTACAAAAGCAAACAGAATATGCAGAGCTGCTGAAGGACGTCCTGTAATGGAATTTGGTTCAAGAAGAGCTCAAGGATATGATGGAGCTATATACGGTGCAAGAGCTGCAATAATTGGCGGATGTGGTTCTACCGCTTGTACTATATCGGATAGAATGTTTAACATTCCTGCTGTAGGAACTATGGCTCACAGCTGGGTACAGTTATATGATACTGAATATGATGCATTTAAAGCATGGGCTGAAATATATCCTGATGATTGCGTATTATTGATTGATACCTATAATGTTATTAAATCTGGTATTCCTAATGCAATAAAAGTATTTGATGAAGTATTAAAACCATTAGGGAAGAGACCAAAAGGAATAAGAATTGATTCTGGTGACATTACATATCTAACAAAAAAATGCAGGCAGCTTCTTGATGAGGCAGGATATGAAGATTGCAGCATTGTAATTTCAAACTCACTTGATGAACACATAATAAAAGACGTTCTTGATCAAGGTGCATGTATAAATTCTTTTGGTGTTGGTGAAAGATTGATAACAGCAAAATCCGAACCAGTATTTGGAGGAGTTTATAAATTGGTTGCATTGGAATCTGAAAATGATATAATTCCAAAAATAAAAATCAGTGAAAATGATGAGAAAATAACCAATCCTGGATTCAAAAAAATAATAAGACTTTTTGATAAGAAAACTCATAAAGCATTAGCTGACCTTATTGCTTTAAGAAATGAAGAAATAGATGAATCTAAACCTTTAGTGTTATTTAATCCTGTACACACATGGAAAAGAAAAAAATTCACAAACTACTATATAAGAGAACTTCAAGTTCCTATATTTGAAAAAGGTAAATGTGTATATGAATCACCTTCTGTACTGGAAATAAGAGATTTTGCTAAGAATGAAACAGATAAGTTATGGACAGAAGTTTTAAGATTCGAAAATCCTCACACTTATTATGTTGATTTATCTCAGAATCTATGGTCCTTAAAGCAGTCCTTACTTCATAAATATACAGATTCTTATGAATCTTAAAAAAGAGTGGATTTGATAAAAAATTCAAATCCACTCTTTTTATTATCTAAAACCCTATATTTACATGCTTATCATCGTCATATACAGATAAGTTTAAAAAATCATAATCTTCCTTAATTATATCTTTGAAACTCATATCTGTTGATGATGAACACTCATAAAAAATACATTCATCAGATTTTTCCCCACTTGCATTGATTAGCATAGGACATTCTTCATAACATTGAACCTTTTGTTTTTTATTTGACCAAAACGGACATTTACCCATAATCTCTCACCCTTTACTACTCTCTTGAATCATTCTGTCACAATTCATAGATACATTATATTACATAATAGATTTAAAGTAAAGTTTTTACATTTTTTATATAAAAATACACCAAGCATATAAATATGATAATTAAAATTTATCTGCACATACAAAAATATTGCAAAGTTTTCTTATTTCATTATAAATTACTAATTACAATTTATATATTTCGCTGCAAACAAAAAAAGCAGTTAAATTTGAACTGCTTTCGTATATAAATTATTTTATACGTTATTTTTTACTGTTGAGATATTTATAATTTCATTTTGGAATGCTTTAAGTAATGCTTTTTCTAATACTTTTTCCTTATCAAAATTATCTATATCATTGCATACTGCAAAGACTTTATTCTTATGTCCATTACAATTTTTATATGTTAATGTTACATTTGGTTTATCATATTCAACTTCTAAAATCTTAATTCCCCAGGATATCTGCGCAAAATCCCCATCAACTGTCAATTGAGTCAATTCCTTTAACTTTTCATTATCCTTACTTGGATCATTAACAATTATTAATTCATCCCCAACTTTGTATTTAGCCATAAAATACGCCTCCTTAGTTAAATCAAATACTGCATTTTGTTACAGGCTATAATTATAAAAAGTTATAAAAAACATCTTCTTGTCTTTGTTAATTAATTAACATACCCTTATTTATATAATAGCAGACTTTAATTAAATATACAACATTTTTTTGTCTTTTATGTAATTTTTATTATCAGATACAAATTATAGAATTTAAGTAAATACAAGTCCCTTGTCTTTAATCTATAATTATTATTTATTGATAATTATTCTAAATTAAATTGACCAGATATATTTTCTTATGTTATAATTTGTATATATTAAAATGAAACGAGGCATAATTACTATGGATGAAATTACTGCTATTTTTAAAGAAAAAAAATTAAAACTAACACCTCAAAGACTCGCAGTATATAATTACCTTATGAATACAACTTCTCATCCTTCTGCTGATGTTATTTACAATGACATACATGTCCAATACCCAACTATGAGTCTTGCAACAGTATACAAAGCTTTAAAAACACTGGCAGAAGTAGGTCTTATTCAAGAAATTAATGTTGGCGAGGGAAATTTCAGATATGATGCCAATTCAAATCCTCACCCACACATTCAATGCATAAAATGTGGTAAAGTTGATGATTTCAAGTATCTTGATTTAGAAAATTTAAATTCTATAGCTCAAAAAAATACAGATTACAAAATAATATCTAATAAAGTTTATTTTTATGGATACTGCAAAGATTGCCAGTAAGTTTTTAGATCAAAACTTTAATTTTCTTTAGAGTTTTGGTCTTTTTTATTTTATTATGTATCTCTATAATTACCTTTTCATATACTTAAATGAGGTGATACATAATGAAAATTCTACTAATAAACAAAAAAACTATAATACCTGTTTTATTTATAGGATGCATTTTTTTAATTTGTGTTATAACATTCTTCTTTCTTAAATCAAAATATCCAGTATCTCAAAATGTGATTTATTCTGTAACCCCTTCAAAAAATCAAAACTATGACCTTACAGGTGATGGCAGCAAGGATTCCTTTCAATTACTAAGTAATGAAAACAAATTGGATTTTAATATAAAGTCTTCAGGGGAAGAATTTTATCTTTCTAAAGAAATAGATGATAAAATATTGTTTACAAAATCAATACATTGGACACCTAGAATATTTATGCATGATTTATCAAGAGATAATATTCCTGAAATAATAATGACAGGTTGTAAAAATAATAAAAGTATATACTATATTTTTAGTTGGGATTCTAATAATTTTAATCTTGTAGCTTCTGGAAACAATAATATATTAGGAATTCTTAACTGCAAAAATTCAAAAACACCACAATGCTTTTCTCTTTCTTCATCTTCTGCTGGGACATCACTTGACAGTTTTATGATTATCAATCATGAACAATTAAATACTAAATGCAGTAATTTCACCATTCCATCACTTGATACTGTATTAAAATTCATAAATTTAATCGAACTTTCTTATGATCTTGATGAACTTCCTGATATATTTACCACTGATATAAATAAAGAAGAACTCTCAATATGCTGGACTTTAAATAAAAATGACTACTCATATTCCTTTCAAAACGGCTTTTTCTATGATTATGAGTGGAATGATTATAATGAACCTATCACTTTAAAATGGCTGCTATCCTTTGAAAAAAGTAAACTTGCTGGAAAAGATAGTGACAAAGAAGAATTAAACATATTTTTAAATGTAACTAAGAAAGATTCCTTATTCAAAATTTCAGATATACAAAAATCTAAATAATTATATAAATAGATAACATTTTAATAACTTCATACGTCTTAATCTATTAATATCACCAAATAAGTTTTAAAAATTCTATAATTTTTTCTACAAAAACAAAGGCCGCAAAAATGCGGCCTAAAAGGGGGATGGGGGGTTACTTAATAAAAATAGTTTTATTAAGTTTGTAGGAGAATGCTTTCTCCATTACATTTATAGTATTGACAATAATAAAATTTATATACATTATTTTAAATATTTTTATTTAATCAATCCTTTTTTATATCCGTCTATTATTCTATCGACAAATGGCACCTTACTTTGATGAACAAAACTTCTCAATGCTATAAGAAATTCTAGATTTTCATCTACTGTGTTGTTTTTATCATTATTTTTTATATTCTTATTATTAGATGTATTTATATTATTTCTTTTATCTGCTGTAATATCATTTTTTTGTATATTGGGATCATTTTTTCTAATCATATTATTTGTTGACATATTCTGCGAAACAGAATTTGAATTATTATTTTTATTCAAGTTATTATTTGAATTGGAATTTGGAAAATTATTATCTAAATTCAATCCTGCCATCTGTGCTAACGGTCCTAAATTATTCAAATTAAAACCATTAGTATTCATTGAAGCCAGCATATTGTTCATATTTCTCATATCAAAATTTCCACCTAATAATCCTAAAAGCTGCATCGGATCGATTCCAAATGGATTATTATTTGAATTCATCATATTGCGGTTTGTATTATTATTTTCATTATTAACTGAACTTTCCTGATCCCTCCGCCTATGCTTAGCCATAAGTCTTCCTCCAAATATTATTACTTATTACCACTATATGTACAATCTATAATAATTGTTTATGTTTTTGATTATTTTTTTGGAGGGTATAAAACCCTCCATCCACTATTCTAGCAACAACAGCTATTTCCTGTTGAATAATTGCCTCCTGTGAAGCAACCGCCAAATAATATAAATAGTAAGATAATCAAGTATGATGAACTACAGTTCAATAATCCTGATCCACATGCTATTAATAAGAAAATTATAGGTGCTACAGCACATCCAGTGCCTCCAAATATTCCATAATTATTATTGTTGTTTGATCCACAGCAGCATGAGTTCTCTTGACAGCAGCATGGTGATGAGCAACAGCAGCTTTTCTTTTCGCAACAACATTTATTCTTCTTTTTAGACATAATTTATCTCTCCTTCCTAAAAAATCAGAACTCTAGCAACCACAGTTGCTATTAACATTTAAATTACCACCTAACCCTGCTAAACTGCCAAGATAATTTCCATATCCTCCACAGCCTCCGCATCCTAATCCACCGAAGCCATTATTAAAGTTGTTATTGCAGAGGAATAGGATAACTAATAAGAATAGATAAGCAGTGCAGCTTCCTCCTAACATTCCGCCGAATAATCCACCATTATTATTGCATCCATTATTGTTACAGCATGAATTGCATCCACAATTACATCCGCAATTACATCCATTATTAGAATTATTTCCACATCCACCTAGGAATCCATTTCCACCACATCCACAATAAAATAATATCAACAAAATCCAGATCCAACTTCCGAATCCACAACCTAATCCACCATAACCACCTAATGGATTAGCTCCGATTCCTGCTGCCATATTATTATTTTGGCCTCCACAACAACAGTTATCTGATGCACAAGAAGAAGTATCACTACTAGTAGTTTCTTCACATGAACTTAAGCCGTTAAGGATATCATTCATCTCCATATTTATTCCTCCTTGGAAATATTTTTTTCTTTTTCATACTACATACTATTCCCCACATAGAATTTTGATACATTTTTACAGCAATAATTTCTAAAATTTTATATAATAAACTTTTTTATTTTATACATATAAAAAACAGCAGAAAAACCTTTTAGTTTTCTGCTGTTTTCAACAATATATCTAGTCTATATTTGTTGCAAATTCTAAGAATAAATTATCTATTAATTGATCAATTCCTTTTTTATTAAGAGATGAAAAGAAATAGAATTTATCTTCATCTTTTAATTTTAAAGTTTCTTTTATAATCTTTTCATTTTTCTTAAATTCAGAATTTTTCAGTTTATCACTTTTAGTTGCTACAACAACTACATCATATCCAAAATGCTTAGCCCAGTCATACATCATCACATCATCTGCTGTAGGCTTATGTCTTGAATCAACAAGAAGTACTATTCTTTTAAGAACATCTCGTCCAGTGAGATACATCTCAATAGTCTTACCCCAGCTTTCCTTTTCAGACTTAGAAACTTTTGCATATCCATACCCTGGTAAATCAACAAGATAAAAATCATTATTTATTAAGAAAAAATTTACTAATCTTGTTTTTCCAGGAGTGGAACTTACTTTAGCTAATTTTTTTCTATTTGTTATAGAATTTATTATTGAGCTTTTACCCACATTAGATCTTCCTACAAACGCTATTTCTACTCTGTTATCTGTAGGATATTGATTTCTTTTCACTGCTGATATGATAAATTCTGATTGTTTAATTCTCATTAGTATCCTCTCCAATTAATGCATTCTTTAATACTTCATTTACTTCTTTTGCAGAAATAATGTTCAGACTGCTTCTTATTGAGTCTGGTATCTTATCTATATCTTTCTCATTTTCTTTTGGAATTATTATAGTATCTACCCCTGCTCTGAATGCTGCTAATGATTTTTCTTTCAATCCTCCTATTGGAAGCACTCTTCCTGTCAATGTTACTTCTCCAGTCATAGCAACATTGTGTCTTACTTTTTTGCCTGATAAGGCTGAAACAAGTGCTGTTACCATTGTTACTCCGGCAGAAGGTCCATCTTTAGGCACAGCTCCTTCTGGAGCATGTATATGAATATCTTTTTCTTTATAAAATGATTCATCAATTCCAAATTTGCTTGCATTAGCTCTTACATAACTATATGCAGTCTTTGCAGATTCCTGCATAACTTCTCCAAGCTTTCCTGTCAATTGAAGTTTTCCACTTCCACTCATTGCAGTTGCTTCTATTGGAAGTGTGTCTCCTCCATATGCAGTCCATGCCATTCCATTAACAACTCCAACTTTATCTAATTTATCAATCTCATCTATACTGAATATTTTCTTTCCAAGAAGTTTTTCAACAGAATCTGTATCAACAACATATTCCTTTTTCTTTTCTTTAATCATATCTGCCAATACTTTTCTCACAAGAGACATAAGCTTTCTCTCAAGTCCACGCACACCTGATTCTCTGGTATAACCTTCAATAACATTTCTTATTGAATCATCTTCTATAGTTATGTTATCCATAGGAATATCCAAATTTTTAAATATCTTTGGAATTAAATGTTCTTTTGCAATATTAAATTTTTCTTCATAAGTATAACCTGAGACTTCTATAACTTCCATTCTGTCAAGTAATGGTCTTGGAATAGTTTCTAAAGTATTAGCAGTTGCAATAAACATAACTTTTGATAAATTTAATGGTAATTCCAAATAACTGTCTCTAAAGTCTTTGTTCTGTTCACTATCTAATATTTCTAATAAAGCATCTGATGGATCACCTTTATAACTTGAACTTATTTTATCTATTTCGTCAAATAGTATAAGAGGATTCATTGTTTTTGCATCTTTCAATGCATAAGTTATCCTTCCTGGAATTGCTCCTACATAAGTCCTTCTATGACCTCTTATTTCAGATTCATCTTTCATTCCGCCTAATGAAATCCTTGAATATTTTCTATTCATAGCATGAGCAATAGATCTAGCTATAGATGTTTTTCCTACTCCTGGAGGCCCTACTAAACATAATATTGGTCCTTTTTGAGATTTGCTTAATTGTTTTACAGCTAAATATTCAATTATTCTATCTTTAACATCATCAAGTCCATAATGTTCCCTATTTAATATTTCTCTTGCTTTTATTATATCTATACTTTCCTTGGAATATTTTCCCCAAGGAATATCTAATGCCCAGTCTAAGTATGTTTTTATAACATTAGCTTCTGCCGATGCTGAACTCATGTTTTTTAATCTACCAAGTTCATAAGAAAGCTTTTCTTTAACTTCTTTTGAAAGTTTTGTTTTTTCAATTTTTTCTTCATATTTAGATATCTCATTCTTTTCAGCATCATCTTCTCCTAATTCTTCTTGAATTACTTTAAGCTGCTCTCTTAAATAATATTCTTTTTGCTCTTTTGATACCTTATCTTTAACTTTTTCAGAAATATCCTTTTGTATTTTAGCTATAGAAATTTCTCTTTTTAGTCTTCCTAGAATTATTTCGGCTCTTCCAACAATATCAAGACATTCTAGAACTTCTTGCTTTATAGATTCTTCTGTAATTGCATAAGAAGCAACCATATCTAGATATTCAACAGGATTTTCTAATGGTTCTATAGATTTTGCTACTTCACTATATCCATCATCAGTAA
Organism: uncultured Clostridium sp.; assembly: GCF_934754915.1. GTDB lineage: Bacteria > Bacillota > Clostridia > Clostridiales > Clostridiaceae > Clostridium. Next base: position 7,450 of record NZ_CAKVKB010000006.1, on the reverse strand, counting down.
ATTTTAAAAGTTTCATAAATTCTTTGTCTATAATTTTGATATATGCTTCTAGTTCAGCATTTTTTGTCTTTTTTGAACGAATTTTTTCAACTGAAGCTTTTATATATTCATCATCTTCTATATATTCAACTATCTTTGCTCTCTCTATACCTTCAACAAGAACTCTTATAGTATTTTCAGACATTTTAAGAATTTGCTTTATTTTACATATTACACCAACAGAATATATTTCATCCCTGGTTGGCTCTTCAATTAATAAATCCTTCTGTCCAACAAGAAAAATTTCTTGATTATCTAACATAGCTTGTTCAATAGCTGCAGTAGACTTCTTTCTGCCTACATCAAAATGTACTACCACTTTAGGAAAAACAGTCAATCCTCTCAATGGAATTAGCGGAATTGTATATAACTTTTTCATGATACTATTTCCCCCCCACATCAATCACATTATATTATTTATTATGACCTATCTAGTATACACATAATCCAACATTTTTTCAATTACTCTAATAAAAACTCTTAAATAGAAAAGGTGTGAATTTTAAGAACTATTTTCTTAAATATTCACGACCTTTACATTATATTAAACTAATTATTACATTTTTACAAACTAATTTTTTTGTAATTAAAGTTTATTCTATGTTTTGTTTGTATTATTTTCCCTTTGCAGATAATATCTCTGTACTATTTATAGATACATCAACAGATTCCTCCAATGCAATTTTTATCACTTCTTTAAAACTATACACCGGAAAAATTTCAACTCCTTCAATGTCCTCTAAAGATTTATCATAATTATCTTTTGGAATTATAACTTTTTGCGCTCCCCCCTTAACAGCTGCTGATATCTTAGCTCTTACTCCTCCTATAGGTTTAACCATTCCAAGTATGCTTATTTCTCCAGTCATTGCAACGAATCTATTGACCTTTCTTTCTGTTATTGCACTATATATTGCAGTAGCTATTGTTATACCTGCAGACGGACCATCTACAGGCATCCCCCCTGGTATATTGATATGAATATCATATTTTTCTGTATTTAAGTTAAATAGATTATCAAGAACTGTCATTACATTTTGAACAGAAGAATATGCAGTACTTTTCATCTTCATCTTTTTATTATTGTTAGTAATTTCTTCTTCTTCTACAATTCCAGTTACTTTTATTTCTCCCCGCCTATCATATATTTTTTTACAACTTACTTCAAGAGGCATAAGCATACCTATATTCGCGCCATAAACCGCCAAACCATTAACAACACCCACTCTTGATTCATGAGGAATTGTATTACTTATTATTTTTGTGTACTGCCCATTTTCCAATACCCATTTTATATCATCAATAGTTATATTTTTTCTTTCTTCATTTATTACAATTCCAGACGCAAGTTGTATAAGATTTATTACTTCTCTTCCATTTGTACAATATTTACTAACTTCATCTACTGCATTTTCCTCTATTTTCAATCCTACTTTTTGTGAAGAATTTTTTGCTATCATCTTTATTTCTTCAGGTAACAATGCTCTGAAAAATATCTCAACACATCTTGATCTTATTGCTGGAATTATCTCACTTGGTGAACGTGTTGTCGCTCCTATCAATCTAAAATCGGCTGGAAGTCCATTATCAAAGACCTCCTTAATATATTTAGGCATATTAGGATCTTCTGAATTATAATAGGAACTATCAAAAAATACTTTTCTATCTTCAAGTACTTTAAGAAGTTTATTCAACTCTATTGGATGCAGTTCACCAATTTCATCTAAAAATAATATTCCTCCATGAGCTTTAGTCACAGCTCCTGGTTTCGGCTGTGGTATTCCTGCCACCCCAAAATTTCCTGCACCCTGATAAATTGGATCGTGCACTGATCCAATTAGTGGATCTGCTATTCCTCTCTCATCAAATCTTAAAGTTGTTGCATCTAGTTCTACAAATTTAGCATTATCTTTAAATGGAGAAACTGCTGCCTTCTTTGCTTCTTCCAAAACAAGTCTTGCTGCTGCAGTTTTTCCCACTCCTGGAGGTCCATATATAATTACATGCTGTGGATTCGAACCGCATAAAGCTGCTTTTAGTGCTTTTATTCCCTTTTCTTGACCTATAACTTCTTCAAATGTTGATGGTCGGCTCTTTTCTGTCAATGGGACTGCCAATGAAATTTCTCTCAGCTTTTTTAAATTCATCATTTCTTTAGTGTTTTCTCTATCAATAACTATATTTCTATTTTTCTGGTTTTTATTTCCTGAGGTTGACAATAAATAAACGATCATAACTAAGACAATTATTTGTAAAATCATTAATATACTATTCATATTAATAAATATACTCTACCAATAAATTTTTCATTCACTAGTAAAATATATTTCCTCCTTCCATAAATACTATTACTATTATTTACTCCTCTTTACAAATATATTCCTAGATTTCATATAAAATTAGACTTTTTACAAAAAAAGCAAAATAAAATCCCTGTTCTGATATTTCTATCAAAACAGGGAGTAAACTCAAGACTAAGCTGATTCTATATCTTTTTTTACTTTTCCTTTTATTAAAGCTGGTCTGCTTTTACCTTCTTCAACACGTTCAACTATAGGATATTCCTTATTTTTTATTGTATTTTCAGTAATTGTAACCTTAGTTATTCTGTCATCTGAAGGAATTTCATACATTACTTCATTCATTATATCTTCTATGATAGCTCTAAGTCCTCTTGCTCCAGTCTGTCTGCTTATAGCTTCCTGAGCAATTGCATTTAATGCACTTTCTTCAAACTCTAGTTTAACATCATCTAATTCAAACAACTTCTTGTATTGTTTTACAAGAGCATTTTTAGGTTTTGTTAATATTTCTATTAAAGCTTCCTTATTTAAAGATTCTAATGTTACAAGTATTGGAAGTCTTCCTACAAATTCAGGAATTAATCCAAACTTCAATAGATCTGCTGGCATGATTTCCTTTAATAGCTGTCCAACGTCTTTTTCTTGTTTGGATTGAATGTCTGCACCAAATCCCATAGAACTCTTTCTTGTTCTTCCTTCTATTATCTTATCTACACCATCAAATGCTCCACCACAGATAAATAATATGTTTGAAGTATTAATTTGAATAAATTCTTGATGTGGATGTTTTCTTCCACCTTGAGGAGGTACAGATGCTACAGTACCTTCTAATATTTTTAATAATGCCTGTTGAACACCTTCTCCAGATACATCTCTTGTAATTGATGGATTTTCTGATTTTCTTGCAATCTTATCAATCTCATCAATATAAATTATACCTCTTTCAGCTTTTTCAACATCATAATCTGCGTTTTGAATTAATTTTAATAAAATATTTTCAACATCTTCACCAACATAACCAGCTTCTGTTAATGTTGTAGCATCAGCAATAGCAAATGGTACATTTAAGAATCTAGCTAATGTTTGAGCTAATAATGTTTTACCAGAACCTGTTGGTCCAAGCAATAATATATTACTCTTAGTTAATTCAACATCAATATCTTCTTTATTAGTATTTATTCTCTTGTAGTGATTATACACTGCAACAGCTAAAGATTTTTTAGCTCTTTCCTGACCTACTACATAAGAATCTAAATATTCTTTTATTTCATTTGGCTTTGGAACACTCTTTGTATCAAAATCTACAGTTTCTTGAAATTCATCAGCTATTATTTCAGAGCATAAATCTATACACTCATCGCATATATATACTCCTGGTCCAGCAATAAGTCTCTTAACTTGTTCCTGAGTCTTTCCACAAAATGAACACTTTAACTGCTTCTTATCATCATATTTAGCCATACATTCACCTCGCTAAAAAGTTTTTAAATACTTTTTATTTTCTATTCAGATTTTTCTTTATTTGGTTTTTTTACTATTACATCATCAACCAAACCATATGCTTTAGCTTCTTCAGCATCTAAGAAATTATCTCTTTCAGTATCTCTTTGAATAACTTCTAAAGGTTTTCCTGTATTCATGCTTAAAGTCTTGTTAAGTATTTCTTTAATCTTAGACATTCTGTTAGCATGTATTTCAATATCAGTTACCTGACCTTTAAATCCACCTAATGGCTGATGTATCATAATTTCAGAATGTGGAAGTGCATATCTCTTTCCTTTTGCTCCACAAGAAAGTAAAAATGCTCCCATTGAAGCAGCCATTCCAACACATATTGTTGATACATCTGCATTTATTAACTGCATTGTATCATATATTGCCATACCTGCAGTAACAGAACCTCCTGGACTATTTATATATAATGAAATATCTTTATCAGGATCTTCACTGTCTAAGAATAACAGCTGAGCAACTATTAATTGAGCACTTTCATCAGTAACTTCTCCACTTAGCATAACTATTCTTTCTTTTAATAATCTTGAAAATATGTCGTAAGAACGTTCTCCTCTACTTGTTTGTTCAACGACCATTGGTACTAAACTCATCTGAATCCTCCCTTTTCACCGTTATAAAAAATATAAGTCTATTTATATATTATATATTTTTTTTGTACTTTTGTTAATTATTATTTGAAATAATTGCCAGAAAAAATTATTTTTCTGGCAATTTACTATTCAATAACTTATTTTATATTATAACTCAAATAAAATTATTTGCAATTTTCTTTTATGAATTTAAGAGTATTTTCAATTACGATATCTTTTTCTATCATAACTTTTTGAGTTTTAGCTAAGATTTTAGCCATCTTTTCTGGATCTTTTGGTCCATAAATCTTACCTAATTCTAAAGCTCTTGCATTTATTTCTTCATCAGAAGCTTTGATATCTTCAGCTTTAGCTACTGCTTCAAGAACTAAATCAGCTTTAACTTTTCTTTCAGCATTTTCTTTCATGAATTCTCTCATTTTTTCAGTTGTGTTACCAGTAAACTGCATATATTGATCTAAGCTTAATCCTTGATATTTTAATCTTCCTTCAAGATCTTTCATCATAGCATCGATTTCTTTATCAATCATAACTTCCGGAACATCCATCTTTGCATTTTCAATTACAGCAGTTATTACAGCTTCTTCAAATTCTCTTTCAGCTTTTTCATCATTGTTCTTTTCTAAAGTCTTCTTTAAGTTTTCTTTTAATTCAGCAAATGAATCAACTGCTGCTACTTCTTTAGCAAATTCATCATCTAATTCTGGTAATTCTTTAACTTTTATTTCTTTTACTTCTACTTCAAATTTAGCAGCTTTACCATTTAATTCTTCTTTACCATAAGATTCTGGGAATGTTACATTAACATCTTTCTTATCCCCAACTGCTAATCCTACTAATTGATCTTCAAAATTATCTATAAAAGTACCTGAACCAATTTCTAATGGATAATCATGACCTTCTCCACCTTCAAAAGCAGTTCCATCTATGTATCCTTTAAAATCTATAACAGCAATATTTCCTTTTTCTACTGTTCCTTCAGTTTTAACTTCCATTCTTGCATTTTTTTCTTGCATATCTTTTATTTGTTTTTCTACTTCAGCTTCATCAACTTCATATGAAGGTTTCTTTATGTCTAAACCTTTATATTCTCCTAATTCAACTTCTGGATATGTTGTAACAGTTGCAGTATAAACTAAGTCTTTTCCTTCTCCTATTTCAACAATATCAATTTGTGGGTAATCAACTGGTCTAATATTTTCTTCTGTTAATGCTTCACCATATGATGCGTCTATTGCAAAATTAACAGCATCATCATAGAATACTTCTACTCCATAGAACTTCTTAACCATATTCATTGGAACTTTACCTTTTCTGAATCCTGGTATATTATATCTGTTTTTATTTTTGTTATATGCCTTAGCAAGTGCAGCATCAAATTTATCTGCTTCAACCCTTATTTCTAATTTAACAACATTTGTTTCTATTTTTTCCACTTTAGCTTTCATTTTATTCTTTCCTCCTAAAATAGTGTACATCTAATTTAACTAGGTTATTATACCATAAACCTCTAAATTATATCAAATATTTATTTTTATTGAAGATAATTGCCATCTTGTGCTATAAAATAATCTCTATTATTAACAGTTATCTTCAATCCTTTTTCTTCTCTGTCACCTACTGTAATATTTTCAGCTGCTAGATCCCAGTAAATTTTATCATCGCCAGTTTGAATATCAGTCATCCATAAATATTGCTTTACAGCAGCACTTCCAAAATAGGGTCTGTTTGTGACAAATACTATGCTTTGTTCACTTACAAATTTAGGATTGCTATTCCATAAATATCCTGGATTTGTCTGAAGAGTATTATCTTTTGTAAATACAGTTCCCTTTGATGATACATACTGATCTTTTGAAACAGTTTTACTTGTTCCATCTATATTATATACTGTTATAACTGAATTCACATCACATACCAAAACCTGCTTTTTTAATGGGCTTATGTCAAAATAAACTCCTTCATCTAGATTTTTAACCGATGTAAAGACTTTTTCTCCATTTTCTTCTACATATACGGCTTGAGCAGTTTTCCCGCTACTCAAAGGTATATCTATATACTCCTCAATAGGTGTTTTTACTTCCTCTTCTTCACTTTGTATATCCTCTGCTTCATTTTCTTTTACTGTACTTTCTTCTGAAGCAATTTCTTCTGATGTATTATCACTATCAATCCATGCTTGCATATTGGCTTTTATATTTCCAAAATTAACAGGATTATATACAAATTTTAACACCGCTGCACATGCTAGCAAGACTATTATTAATGAAAAGAATATAAAATTTCTTTTTCTTCTTTTCATCTTTCGCTCATATTCTCTGCTGAAGATACTTGGCTTTCCCAAGGATAACCCCTCCACATCTAAATTATAATTTCATTTTTGAACAAACTTAATTATATATTATTATGATTATTAAATCTATATATTTTTAATTTTATCTGCTACATTTTTTACCTTTACATCCAGAACAGTTTCCATTTTTTCTGCAACTGCACAAACTGCAATTACTTCCGCATTGAATAAGTCCTGCCTCTTTTAATTCTTCAAAAGTAGGATTACATATATTTTCTGAATATTCTTCATAGTCTATTGTATTTTTTAACAATTCTTCTCTCTTTATTTCTATCATTCTATATAATCACTCCCAAATTACACTATATTTCTTTATGAATATTATCAAACAAAGAGTTATTAAATTTTATAATAGTTTGCTTTAAAGCACAAAATTTTTTCATATTTTCATCTATGCCTTTTCTTTATTAGGTATAATATATATTTAATTGTCGTATTGTAAAAAATTATTGTTTTTTATTTTGTTTATTGTATAATTAAGTTATACAATGAAGTTATTTAGCCCATACACTTTATGACACTGTCATAAAGTTTAATAAACCCCACAATGTTCATTTATTCCCTTTCTTAAATGAACATAAACATCCAATTCTATTGGATATTTTAAAAGTCTTTTTGTTCTGATTTTTATCAAAACAAAAAGATTTTTT
>NZ_CAKVKB010000005.1 GCF_934754915.1 uncultured Clostridium sp. | reverse complement strand
AAATATAACTACTAATGGAACATTAAATAATGAAGTGAATGATGTACTTATACATTCACAAAGTTTAAGACAGGTAAATATATCCCTTCATAGTTTTGAGGCAAATGATAATGAAAGGAATTTTAATGAGTATATAGACAATATAATAGAATTTATAAAAGAAGTATCTGAAAAAACTGATGTAATATGTGCACTTAGATTATGGAATTTAGATGGGAAATATAAAGGCAGCAATAATTTAAATATTGATATTTTTAAACTTTTGGAAAGAGAATTTGAACTTGAAGTAAATCTTGAGGAAATTTTTAAAGAAAAGCATAGTTTTAAAATTAGAGATCGAGTTTTCATAAGTATGGGGGAAAAATTCAAATGGCCTTCTCTTAAAGATAGTGAACTTGGAGAAAGAGCGTTTTGTTATGGATTAAGAGATCAGATTGGAATACTTGTAGATGGAACTGTGGTGCCATGCTGCTTAGACAGTGATGGCAGTATACCTTTAGGAAATATATTTAATCAAGAACTTGAAGAGATAATAAACAGCCCAAGAGCAAAAGCAATCTATGATGGATTTTCGGGAAGAAAGGCAGTAGAAGAGCTTTGCAAAAAATGCGGTTTTATAAACAGAGTAAGGTAAAAATTGAGGTTAAAAATAAAAAACAGTTCTATGAATAAAAGTTTCCTGTATTTATAATACTAAAATTTAGAACGTATTATTTTAAGGAGGAAAATTTTCATGGAATTGAGAGAAAGTAAGACTAAAATAAATCTTTTAAGAGCATTTGCAGGGGAAAGTCAGGCAAGAAACAGGTATGATATAGCTGCTGAGAAAGCCAAAAAGGAAGGATTACACATAATTGAAAGTTTATTTAAGTATACTGCTAATCAGGAGAAAGCACATGCAGAAGTGTTTTTAAGCAAACTTAATGAATTTAGTGGATGTAATATTTCTATAGACAACGCAACATATCCTATAGAAGGAGATGAACCTTGTTTAAAACTCCTTCAATCAGCAGCACATAATGAATTTGAAGAACATGATAAGGTTTATAAGGAGTTTGCAGAAACAGCTAGAAGTGAAGGATTTGCTGATATTGCAACACTATTTGAAAATATAGCTGCAATTGAAAAAATACATGGAGACAGATTTAAACGTTATGCACAGGAGATTGAAAACGCAACATTATTTAAGAAAGATATGAATTCAAAGTGGATGTGTGCAAACTGCGGATATATATATGAAGGACCTGAGCCTCCTAAAAATTGTCCTGTATGTGGAAAACCTCAAGGATATGCATTATTGTTTGAAAATTCACTATTTGAATAATTTTAAAAAGGCATTTGAAAAATTGTGTGAACTTTTTATGTATCTTTAAGTTTTCTTGTGTATATTAATTTAAACAAATACTAATGGTTGATGTAATAATTGCATAATGATAAACATATTTAATTAAAATATTTTGGGAAAATATGAAATTTAAAGTATAAAATATTATAAATAGGTCAATAATCCCAATATAAGGAGGGATTATCGATGATTATAAGTAAAAGAAAACTATTTATTCTGATGACAGTGTTGTTAGCAATTGTGTTTTCATTAACATATTACTTATGTGATAGGTATATAACAAAACCAATTGTTGAGAAAGAAAATGCAATTGTTGTAAATAATTATGATGAAGATAATAATCTTTCAGATGAAACTATAGTATGTCTTTATTCAGGAGATATAAAAGAAGAAGAAATATCACTTGGTGATTTAAAGAAAAAACTTGGAATAAATGATGATATAGATAAAGCAGAATTATCAAAAAAATTAAAAGATGAAGGATATGCATTAGTTTTAACAGCAGATAATGAACTTACTTTTAAAAAAGATCCATCACAGACTGTAAAGCCTGATAAATATTATATTGGCGAAAAAGATGGATATCTTGCTATTTATAAGACTGATAAAAATGGAACTCTTATGATTGAAAATAAAGAGGATATATATAGTGATAATAAAAAAATCGACAGTCTTACACCAGCAGATATAACTAAAATTAAAAATTTTCAATTTGAATATGATAATAAAGAAGATGCAGAAGAAAATATATCGGAATTTTTATCATAATATATTGTGCAGTATTCAAAGAATTTATTTGCTTTGGAGCTGCTTTTTATTTTGCAGTAGATTATTAAAAAATTTACTTTTTTGCATAGAGGATTGAAAGATTTTTAGTAAAATGATAAAGTATAATTTAGGCTTATACATAGGAGGATGGAGGAAATACTGATATGTATGAATACATAAAAGGAATTTATATAGGTATTAATAAAGATTATATAATTGTAGAAAACAATGGTATAGGATATAAAATTTTTACATCTGGTGCAACCATGTCTTCAGTACCTGAATCTGGTGAGCAAATAACACTTTATTTAGATCAGATAGTAAGAGAGGATTTTATAGGTTTATATGGTTTTGATTCAAAAGAAGAACTTACGATGTTTAAGCTTCTTCTTACTGTAAATGGGGTTGGTCCTAAAGCTGCATTATCACTTCTATCAATAAGCAGATTGAATAATCTTAAATATGCTATAATGACTGGTGATGAAAAGCATATATGCAGAGGTGTTGGAATAGGCAAAAAGACAGCTGCAAGAATAATATTAGAATTAAAAGATAAACTTCAGCCTGATGAGCTTCTTGATGGAATTGATAATAATTTAGAAGATGGCAAGGGTGCAAACAACTTAATGGCAGTTTCAGAGGTGTTGAGTGCACTTATAGCTTTGGGATATAGCGAAAAAGAAGCAGAAAAGGTAATTAAGAATATAGACAAGAATGATACTGTTGAAAATATGATAAAAAATGCATTAAAAGCACTTATGAATTAAAAAACATAATTGTGGATTTTTCATATTGGCATAAAAATATAAACCTCAACTCAAGACATAGCATATCTTAAATGAATATAATACTATGTTTTGGATTAAATTATATAAAATTATAATTATGAAATATTCACAATTATGCAATTTTATTGCTAATTAAAAATCGGGGGTGTAATATGGAACGCATAGTGAATCCATCAGAATTAAATGGGGATTTTAATTCTGAATTAAGTTTAAGGCCTCAAAAGATAAATGAATACATAGGACAGCAGAAGGTAAAAGAAAGACTGGATATATTTATTCAGGCTGCTAAAAATAGAAATGAAGCACTCGATCATGTATTGCTTTATGGACCACCTGGACTTGGGAAGACAACACTTGCCAATATAATTGCAAAGGAAATGAAGGGAGATCTTAAAGTCACTTCAGGACCGGCAATAGAAAGAGCAGGAGATCTTGCTGCAATTCTTACAACATTGAAGGATTATGATGTTTTGTTTATTGACGAAATACACAGACTGAACAGGAGTGTTGAAGAAATACTTTATCCGGCAATGGAAGATTATGTTCTTGATATAGTTATAGGAAAAGGCTCAGCAGCAAAGTCTATAAGAATAGATCTTCCTAAATTTACTCTTATTGGAGCAACCACAAGAATTGGAATGCTTACAGCACCACTTCGCGATAGATTTGGTGTTTTATGTGCAATGGAATACTATACTGATGAGGAATTGAAAGAGATAATTGTAAGAAGTGCATCTGTTCTTGGATGTGCAATAACAGAAGAAGGAGCAGTTGAAATTGCAAAAAGATCAAGAGGAACACCAAGAATTGCAAACAGACTTTTAAAAAGAGTAAGAGATTATTCAGAAGTAAAATCAAATAAACTGATATCGCTTAAAGAAGCAAGGGAAGCACTTGAACTTCTGGAAGTAGATAACCTTGGATTTGATAAAGTAGACAATAAAATACTTGAAGCTATAGTAGATAACTTTAATGGAGGCCCAGTTGGAATTGAAACTTTATCTTATTTCATAGGTGAAGAGCTTGGAACAATAGAAGATGTTTATGAACCATATCTTCTTCAACAGGGATTTATAATAAGAACACCAAGAGGAAGAATTGCAAGTGATAAAGCATATGAACATCTTGGAAGAATAAATCCTTCAAAGAAAAGTGAACCTAAAGTTCAAGGAACATTTTTTGATGAAGAAAATTAAATTATATATATTTCAATTGACAATTTACAATGAAGGATGAAATCTTTTCGAGATTTCTTTAATTATTATGTTACTTTATTATTTGGAACATAATATATTAATTTATAAATAAACAAAGCTATAGATATTTAAGAGAAGGAATATAAGAATATGAATAGCTATTGTTAATCAAAAGAGTTGGGAGATATTAAAATGAATGTAAAAGAATTTGATTTTTATTTACCAGAGGAGCTTATAGCACAGCATCCTTTAGAAAAAAGAGATACTTCCAGATTAATGGTTTTGGATAAGAAAACTGGAGAAATAGAACATAAGGTTTTTCATGATATAATAGATTATCTAAATTGTGGAGATACTTTAGTTTTAAACAATACAAGAGTTATGCCTGCAAGACTTATAGGTGAAAAAGAAGGAACAGGGGGAAAAATAGAATTTCTCCTTCTTAAAAGAATTGAAAAGGATAGATGGGAATGTCTTGCTAAACCTGGAAAATCAGCAAGAGTAGGAAGAAAGTTCACTTTTGGTGAAGGAAAGCTTAAGGCAGAAGTTGTTGAAGTTAAAGATGATGGAAATAGAATTGTAGAGTTTTATTATGATGGAATATTTGAAGAAGTTCTTGATTCTTTAGGTGAAATGCCTCTTCCTCCATACATACATGAAAGACTTGAAGATAGGGAAAGATATCAGACTGTATATTCAAAAGAAAATGGATCAGCAGCAGCACCAACAGCAGGACTACATTTTACAAAGGAATTATTGGAAAAAATAAAGGAAAAAGGTGTGAATGTTGTTTATCTTACTTTACATGTAGGTCTTGGAACATTCAGACCAGTAAAGGTTGAAAATTTAGAAGAACATCAGATGCATTCTGAATTCTATATGCTTTCAAAAGAAAGTGCAGATATAATAAATGAAACAAAGAAAAAGGGAGGAAGAATAATTTCTGTTGGAACAACATCTACAAGAACTTTAGAAACTATTGGGGATGAAAATGGATTTGTAAGAGAACAGAGTGGATGGACAGATATTTTTATTTATCCTGGATATAAATTTAAGGTAGTGGATAATTTAATAACAAATTTCCATTTACCAGAATCAACATTGATAATGCTTGTTTCAACTTTAGCAGGAAAAGATAATGTAATGAATGCATATAAAACTGCAGTTGAAGAAAAATATAGATTTTTCTCATTTGGAGATGCTATGTTTATAAAATAGCATTATAAATGAGTTAAAAATATTGTTTAATAATTGAACAATTGATGAGGTGACATAGTCAAGTGTTTACATTTATATAAATTATAATTAAGAGGTGACGCTTGTGAGTAAAAGATACACGTTGTTAAAAAAAGACGGAAAAGCTAGAAGAGGACAGTTTGTTACTCCTCATGGGACTATACAGACTCCTGTATTTATGAATGTTGGAACATTAGCAGCTATTAAGGGTGCTGTTTCAAGTATGGACTTAAAGGATATTGGATGTCAGGTTGAATTATCTAATACTTATCATCTTCATTTAAGACCAACTGATAAAGTGGTAAAAAAGTTGGGTGGTCTGCATAAATTTATGAACTGGGATAGACCAATTCTTACAGATTCAGGCGGATTTCAAGTGTTTTCATTAGCAAGTATGAGAAAGATAAAAGAAGAAGGAGTTTATTTTAATTCTCATATAGATGGAAGAAAAATATTTATGGGGCCAGAAGAATCAATGCAGATTCAGAGCAATTTAGCATCTACAATAGCCATGGCTTTTGATGAATGTATTGAAAATCCAGCACCAAGAGAATATGTTGAAAAGTCTGTAGCAAGAACAACAAGATGGCTTGAAAGATGTAAAATAGAAATGGCAAGATTGAATTCTCTTCCTGATACAATAAATAAAGAACAACTGCTTTTTGGAATAAATCAAGGTGGAGTATATGAAGATATAAGAATAGCTCATGCAAAAGAAATTGCTAAGATGGATTTGGATGGATATGCAATTGGAGGCCTTGCTGTTGGTGAAAGTCATGAGGATATGTATAGAATTATAGATGCTGTTGTACCACATCTTCCAGAAGATAAACCAATATACTTAATGGGAGTTGGAACACCAGAAAATATTTTGGAAGCAGTTGATAGAGGTGTGGATTTCTTTGATTGTGTACTTCCAGCAAGAAACGGAAGACATGGTAATGTATATACAAGTGAAGGAAAACTTAATCTAATGAATGCAAAATATGAACTTGATGAAAGACCAATAGATGAAAAATGTAATTGTCCAGCATGTAGAAATTATTCAAGAGCATATATAAGACATTTATTTAAGGCTAAAGAAATGCTTGCTATGAGATTGAGTGTATTACATAATTTATATTTCTATAATAAGCTTATGGAAGATATAAGAGAAGCAATTGACGGAGGGTATTATAAAGAGTTCAAGGCTGAAAAACTTCAACAGTGGAATAGCAAAAAATAATCTGCTATAATAAAACTTGATTTTTATGGATATAATATGAATAAATAATTAAAATTATTATAATATGGTTGATATTCGTAAACATTAACGTTAAACTATTTAACAAGAAATATTTATAATTTATGGAGGAACAATAAAATGAATGGTACTATGGGAACAATACTTGTAAATGTACTTCCTTTTGTAGTTGTTCTGGCTGTTTTTTACTTTCTTATGATAATTCCAGAAAAGAAAAGAAAAAAACAGTATCAAGCAATGATTGAAGGATTAAGAGTTCATGATGAAATAGTTACAAAGGGAGGTATAGTAGGTAAAATTACTAATATCGAAGAAAAATATGTGACTGTTGAAACAAGTAATGCAAAGACTAAGATTAAATTTGAAAAAAGTGCTGTTGCGTATAAGACAGGAAAAGATGCAAATTTATAATATAAAAGTCAGAATTAATCTGTATTAAATTAAATAATTTTAACAGTAATGCCTTCTGAAACTTTTGAAAATTAAAGTATCAGAAGGTGTTGATTTTTTTGAATTCATTTTAATTAATCATGCTGGCAATAAAAAACTTTATTAAGAAATTATAGTGTGTTATAATGGACAATGTGTTAGCAGGGGTAATTATAATTTTTATATTTTACATAACGTACTGAATTTTCAATAGGTGCGGGAATTAAAAGACATAAATTATGGAGGGAGATAAAATGAAGAAGAACGGCAAAAGTGCAGCAATTCTTGGAATAATTATTGCTGTAATAGTATTTTTTGCTTTTGCAGGATTTAAGGGATTAGTCATTGGTGATTATCAATTCAAGTCATTTGAATCTGTAATTACAAGAGGACTTGATCTTCAAGGTGGAGTTTCTGTTCTTATGGAAATTCAAAAGGATGATGTAACTCAAGAAGAACTAGATAGTACAAAACAACATTTAGAACTGAGAGTAAATAAGCTAGGAGTAGCTGAAACTGTTATTACAACTGAAGGTGATAAGAGAATAAGAGTTGACATTCCAGGACAATTTGATTCTAATGAAATTGTGCAGAGTTTAAGTCAGTCTGGTAACTTGGTATTTAAGAGTCCAGATGGAGAAGAAATATTAACTGGAAGTGATGTAAAGAAAGCTACAGCTCAGCTTAATCAACAGACAGGCAAATATGAAGTAGGACTTGAATTCAATGATGAAGGTACAGTAAAATTTGCTGAAGCTACATCAAAATATATAGGTCAATCAATTGGTATATATCTTGATGATGAAGAGATATCTAATCCTACAGTGCAAAATGCTATAACAGATGGAAAAGCTTCAATAACAGGAAGTAGTACATTAGAAGAAAATAAAGCATTAGCAGGAATGATAAATTCAGGAGCACTTCCAGTACCAGTAAAGTCAATTTCTGTTAAAAATGTAGGTGCTCAGCTTGGTGCCACAGCATTCCCTAATGCTATGAAAGCAGGAGCAATTGGTATAGGTCTTGTATTTTTATTTATGATATTAATATATAGACGTCAAGGATTTTTTGCAGATATAGCATTAACATTATATATATTCTTAATATTAATAATTTTCGTAGAAGTAGGAGTAACACTGACTCTTCCAGGAATTGCAGCATTGCTTCTAACAATTGGTATGGCAGTTGATGCTAACATATTAATATTTGAGAGAACAAAGGAAGAACTAAAAAAAGGTGTATCAGTAAAGACAGCAGTAAAAAGAGGGTCAGAAAATGCTCTTTCTTCAATTGTAGATTCAAATGTAACTACAATATTATGTGCTTTAATTCTATACTTTATAGGTTCAGGATCAGTAAAAGGATTTGCCATAACTCTTATGATAGGTATTTTGGTAAGTTTATTTACAGCTCTTGTAGTAACAAAATTATTAGTTAATTTAGCTGTTGATTGTGGAATTTTAAGCAAACCAAAACAATTTGGAGTGAAGAAGGAGGCTGAAAATCATGCTTAAGATAGTTGAAAAATCGAAGATATGGATTTCAATTTCCTTAATAATAATAGTAATAGGATTAGGATTTGCGTGCGTTAAAGGGTTGAATTTTGGATTAGACTTTAAAGGAGGTACGCAGATTTCAATTCAATTGAATGAAAATATAAATAAAGAAGATGCTGATGCTATTGTTAAACAGTATGCACCAGACTCAACAACTACTATTTCAAATGTTTATGAATATGAGATAAAATCAACTGATTTAGAAAGTGAACAATTATCTTCAATAATGTCAGACTTTAAAGATAAATTTGATTTAGATGATTCTGCATTAATTTCTCATGAAGAAATTGGAGCTTCTGTAGGTAAAGAATTAACTAAAAATTCTTTCTTAGCAATTCTTGCAGCAAGTGTAGTTATGCTTATATATGTTGCAATAAGATTTGAATTTAAGTTTGGAGTGGCAGCATTAATAGCAACACTTCATGATGTACTTATAACAATAGCATTTTATGCTGTGTTTGGAATAACAGTAAATACACCATTTATTGCAGCTATTCTTACAATAGTTGGTTATTCTATGAATGATACAATAGTAATATTTGATAGAATAAGAGAAAACTTAAAGAAAATGAGAAGAGCAGATGTAATTGAAGTTGCAAATACTAGTATAAATGAAACTTTGTCAAGATCTGTCTATACTTCCTTATCAACTTTAATAACAATAATAGCTATAAATATACTGGTTCCATCAGTAAGAGAATTTACCGTTCCATTAATTGTAGGAATTGTATGTGGTGCTTATTCATCAATATTTATAGCTACACCAGTATGGATATTCTTAAAGGAAAAACTGGATAAGAAGAAAGTTAAAAATGCTTAATTACTGGTCTTAAATTAATATAAAAACCTCCAGCATGAAATGGAGGTTTTTATTTCGCAATAAAACAATTGTAAAAAAGCCTACAATCATTTATAATATATGTGTTTTCTAATTTTATGGAGGAAGAAGCCATGCGTAAGTTCTGGGAAAGTATATATTGTCCAAATTATATTACTGGATATAACCCATTTATACTTAAAGGTATGAACAAAGCAATAGAGAGATTAGCTTTAGCTGTTAATAATAGACAAAAAATTGTGGTCTATGGTACATATAATGTCGATGGAATTTGTGCAGTTTCATCATTAATCCTCGTTCTTAGATATTTAAATGCAGATGTTGAATATTTGATATATGATAGACAGGAAAGTGATGCTAGAATAAATTCGGTGGATATAAAAGATAATGTTGATTTTTTGGGTGCGGAGCTTTTAATAACTTTAGGTGTAGGATTGAAATCACAAGAAGAGGTAAATCTGTGTAAAAAATTAGGCATAGATTTAATTGTTCTAGAAAATGAAATAAGTGATATAGTAAATGATTATATTTACATAAATCCTAATCAGAAGGGTTGTCAGTATAGATACAAAGATTTATCAACAAGTGGACTAACATTTAAGTTGATGCAGGCAGTTGCAATCTATTACAATATGAAAAGTATCAACAAATATTTAGATCTTATATTAATAGGAATAGAATGGTCTAAAGTTACAGCTAAAGGGGAAAATAGGGTATTTATTAAAGAAGGAAACAAATTTTTAATGAATACTAATAATAATGGGTTAAGGTCAATAATAGAATTTAATAATATAGAGGAATTCGACGATTATGGCATAAACACGATAATAGAATCGATAGTTCCTCCAATAGGAGCAGTAGGAGTTACTGATAATGCTAGAATAGTGTTAGAACTTTTAACTACAAATGATAAAGACAGATCAGATCAGATTGTAAAATACCTATATAGTCTGAAAAGGAATCATCCTATGAAGCAGATAAAACATATATAGATTATGCTTTTAAATAAAGTAATTAGAAATGAATGTTATTTTGTAATATGCATTTTAATTTTATACATAATATAAGATATTAGATTTATAATTGTAGTTGAAGATGATATTTTATATGGTTTCGAATTTATTATAAATTTTAACTGTAAATTGTAAGGTGTGCTATTTAATCGAAAAATTTATTTTTTATATTAAAATAAGTACAATGGAGGAATAAAAATGAATTTAAAAGAAAAAATAAGAGTAATTGAAAATTTCCCTAAAGAAGGTATAAGTTTTAAAGATATTACTACTTTAATTGGAGATCCAGAAGGATTAAAAGAATCAATTGATGCAGTTGCTAATTATTTAAAAGATAAAAATATAGATTTAGTTGTAGGCCCAGAAGCAAGGGGATTTATATTTGGTGTTCCAGTTGCTTATGCTTTAGGGGCTGGCTTTGTTCCAGTTAGAAAACCAGGTAAACTTCCAGCAGAAACACTTTCAGTAACTTATGATTTAGAATATGGCACTGATGAAATTCAAATACACAAAGATGCTATAAAGCCAGGACAAAGAGTTGCTATAATTGATGATTTGTTAGCAACAGGAGGAACTGTAGAAGCTGTTATTAAATTAGTAGAACAGGCAGGTGGAGTTGTAGTTTCTGTAGATTTTATTACTGAACTAACAGGCTTAAAAGGAAGAGAAAAATTTAAAGGTTATGATGTAATGTCATTAGTTGAATACGAATATTAAACTTTAAACTAATGTTATCAATTAAAAGAAGCAGAGAAATAACTGCTTCTTTTTTAAAGAATATTTTAATTATTATTATATGTTGTAAGAGCAAGTTTATCTAAGCAAATTTTTCATGCAATATTGAAAATGAAAGTAAAATAATATATAATTATTAAAAAACGAGGCTGGTTTTGAAACCAGCCTTTGAATTTACTTTGAAATTTCATTAATATAGAAGGAGAGTAATCCTTATGGTTGATAAGTTACTGGAAAAAATAGAAAAGAATTGCCATAATGTTGATGTGGAATTAGTAAAAAAGGCATATAACTTTGCAAAAGAGGCCCATAAGGACCAGAAAAGAGAATCGGGAGAACCTTATATAATCCATCCTGTAGCTGTAGCTGAAATATTAGCAGAACTTGGAATGGATACGAATACTATAGTGGCAGGACTTCTTCATGATGTGATAGAAGATACAGACTGTTCGTACGAAGATGCTGCGAGGATTTTTAATCCTGAAATAGCTAATCTGGTAGATGGTGTCACAAAACTTACAAAACTTGGAGAAATGGAATATAAAACAAAAGAGGAGCAACAGGCAGACAATGTAAGAAAAATGCTTCTTGCAATGGCAAAAGATATAAGAGTAATAATTATAAAACTTGCAGATAGACTTCATAATATGAGAACTCTTAAATTTATGCCTGCAAATAAACAAAAGAGTAAAGCTAAAGAAACATTAGATATATATGCACCATTAGCTCACAGGCTAGGTATGTCTAAAATTAAATGGGAGCTTGAGGACCTTTGTTTCAGATATCTTCATGAAAAGGAATATTATCAGCTTGTAAAAGATATTGCTGAAAAGAGGGTTGAAAGAGAAAGCTATATACAAGACATAGTAAGTGATTTGTATAAGAAACTGGAAGCTGCAGGAATTGATTCAGATATAGATGGAAGACCAAAACATTTTTATAGTATATATAAGAAAATGATAAATAAAAATAAGAGTCTTGAACAGATATTTGATCTTACAGCTATAAGGGTTTTGGTAAATTCAGTTAAAGATTGTTATGGAGTTCTTGGAATCGTACATACAATATATAGACCTATTCCAGGAAGGTTTAAAGATTACATAGCTATGCCTAAGCCAAACATGTATCAATCTCTTCACACAACAGTAATAGGACCACAGGGAAAGACTTTTGAAATACAGATAAGAACTTTTGAAATGCATAAGACAGCAGAATATGGTATTGCTGCACACTGGAAATATAAAGAAGGAGATACCAGTGGGACAGAGCAGGATAAACAAAAGGATTTTGAAAAAAAGCTTGCATGGCTTAGAGATATGCTTGAGTGGCAGAAAGAAACATCAGATGCAGAAGAGTTTATGGAAGGATTTAAAATTGATTTGTTTTCTGATGAAGTCTTTGTATTTACACCAAAGGGCGTCGTAATAAATTTATGTAGTAAGGCAACTCCTATAGATTTTGCATATAGAATACATACAGATGTAGGAAACAAATGTGTAGGAGCAAAAGTTAATGGGAAAATAGTTCCTCTTGATTATACTTTAAAGACTGGCGAAATTGTAGAAATACTTACATCTCCAAATGCTAAGGGACCTAATATGGATTGGCTTAACATTGCAAAAAGCAATCAGGCTAAGAGTAAAATTAAACTTTGGTTTAAAAAGGCTAAAAAAGAGGAAAATATTGTAAAAGGTAAAGAAATTTTTGAAAAAGAATTAAAGAAGCAGGCAGTCAGTTATTCAGATATAGCAAAAGGTGAAGTTTACGAAAAATTTGTAAAAAGATATAATATACATTCAATGGATGATTTATATGCTGTAGTAGGTATAGGAAGTCTTTCAGCATCTTCTTATATATCAAGACTAAAAGAAGACAATGGAGTAGATAAATCTATTAAAGAGAGAGAAAATAAGGAAATATTAAATAAAGCAATTGAAGAACAAATTGCAAAGACTGCAAGGCAGGGTGAACCTGGCAATTATGGAATTACAGTAAAAGGCGAAAGCAATCTTATGGTTAGATTTGCAAAATGCTGTTCACCAGTACCTGGAGATGATATTTTGGGATACATAACTAAAGGAAGAGGTGTATCAGTACATAGAAGAGACTGCAGCAATTTAAAATCATTAATAGAAACTGATGGCGAGAAAGTTATTGAAGTAAATTGGGGTAAATCTCTTAATACATCATATTTTGCTGAAATACAGGTTAAAGCAGAAGATAGGCCTAATCTTCTAGCTGATACAATGAGTGTGATTTCAGATTTAAAACTTCAACTGAGTGCGGTAAATGCTAATCTTGCAAAAGACGGTTTTGCATTTATAAATATAAAAGTAAAAATAACATCAGTAGATAATTTAAATGAATTGATGAAAAAAATAAAAAGACTTAAAGGTGTAATTGATGTTTATAGAGTTAACAGCTAAATTAAAAAAGCTGTTAACTTAAGATTCATTTAAAAAGAATTGAGGGACAGTTAATGAGAGCAGTAGTGCAGAGAGTTACTTCATCATCTGTAAAAGTTGATGGTGAAGTTATAGGAAGTATAAAAAAAGGATTTAATGTATTGCTTGGAATATGCAAAGACGATACAGTTGAAGATCTTAAATACATAAAAGAAAAAATAATAAACTTAAGGGTTTTTCAAGACGAAAATGAAAAGATGAACTTATCCATAATAGATGTTAGAGGAGAAATTCTTGCAATTTCACAATTTACTTTGTATGGAGACTGCAGAAAAGGCAGAAGGCCTAATTTTATGGAAGCAATGGGTGGAGAAGAAGCCAAGAATTTATATAATCAATTTATAGAAATGCTTAAGGAATCAGGATTAAAGGTGGAAACAGGAGAGTTTGGTGCAGACATGAAAGTTGAGATAAATAATGATGGACCTGTAACCATTTTACTTGACAGCAGAAAAAACTTTTAAGATTGTTATTATAGTATGTATTGTAAAAAAATTGCGTTTAATTTTTGTTTTTATACATATTGAGAAGGAGTGTATTTATATGTTAAATGTTAAGGCTGTTCCAGCAGGAATATATGAAGCGAATTGTTATATATTGGTTGATGATGCAACTAAAGAATGTGTCATAATAGATGCAGGTGGAGATGCGGATAGAATAGAAGCGGCAATAGAAAGCATGAATGGAAAACCTGTATATCTTCTTCTTACACATGGGCATTTTGATCATGTGGGAGGCGTTGAAGATATTTGTAAAAAGTATAATATCCCATTTTATATAAGCAAAACAGATGAAGAATATATGAAAATGGATAATTCAGTATTTGGAACACTTCCAAAAGCCCAAGGGTATTTAAAAGAAGGAGATATATTAAAGGTTGGATCATATGAAATAAAGGTAATTGAAACACCAGGACATACTAAAGGTGGATTATGCTTTATAGTTGGGGATTCAGTATTTACAGGAGATACTCTATTTCAAGGATCTGTAGGAAGAACTGACTTTCCAGGAGGAGATATGAATGAAATAATAAGCAGTATTAAAAATAAACTGCTTCCTTTGGGTGATGATATGAAAGTATATCCAGGACATGGACCATCTTCTAACATAAGATTCGAAAAAATGAGAAATCCATATTTGCAATAATTAAATGACATAATATTCAAGGCTCATTTTAGGAAAGGAAATATTTATGGAAATAAAGGTTAATTTAAATGATTTAAAATACAGATATGAAGTATATCAATTATTTAATGTTTATTTCCCAATGAATGATATTAGATTTTTAGACAGAGAAGAAGCTGATTATATTTTTTATATTGCTGAAAACAAGATGAGTTTTGAGCATGGAGAATATTTTAGAGAAGAATCTTTAGGAGAGGATATTAAAAATTCTCTGAGAAGATTCCTTTTTCTATGTCTGAGAGATTTAACAAATGATATTTATCCATGGGGAATACTGATAGGCATAAGGCCTTCAAAAATAGCATTGAAACTTCTTAAAGAAGGAAAATCAGAAGAGGAAATAATAGAAATTTTTAAAGATAAATACATAGCTCATGAAGATAAAGCTAAGCTGTGTATAGATGTTGCAAGAGCAGAGGAAAGAATAGTAAATAAAGATAAAAATACTATTGCAGTGTATATAGGTATGGCGTTCTGTCCTACAAAATGCATGTATTGTTCCTTTACTTCTAATCCTATAGGAACTCATAAAAAAATGGTGCTTCCATATGTAGAGAGTCTCATAAAGGAAATAAGAGAAATAAGTGTATATGTAAAAGAAAAAAATCTAAACGTTGAAACAGTTTATTTTGGAGGCGGAACACCTACATCAGTAAGTGATGGTGAATTTATGATGGTTATGGATGAAATCTATAATGGATTCATAAAAGATGGAAAAGTTAAAGAATTTACTGTGGAATGTGGAAGGCCAGATACGCTAAATGAAACAAAACTTAAAATAATGAAGGATTGTAATGTTACAAGAATCAGTATTAATCCTCAGACAATGAACGATAAGACATTAAATCTTATAGGAAGAACTCATTCAAGTGAAGATATTAAAGAAAAATTTAAAATGGCAAGGAAACTTGGATTTGATGATATAAATATGGATATTATAATAGGACTTCCAGGAGAGGGACATGAGGAAATGCTTAAGACTAAGGAAGAGTTGTCAAAGCTTAAGCCTGATAGTATTACAGTTCATGGTCTTGCTCTTAAGAGAGGATCAAGAATGTATGAAAATTTTGTATTGAAGAAAGGCATACCAGTTACACCTCATAAGGAAATAGCTAAAATGTATGAAGAAAGCAAAAAGCTGGCTGATGAATTAGGACTTTCGCCATATTATATGTATAGGCAAAAAAATATGGTTGGAAATATGGAGAATTTAGGGTATGCTAAAAAGGGTAAAGAATGTGTATATAACATTCAGATGATTGAAGAAAGGCAGACAATCATAGCATTAGGTGCAGCTGCAGTAAGCAAAGTTGTATTTCTTGAAGAAGATAGACTTGAAAGATTTCCTAACTTGAAGGATCTTCATGAATATGTTACAAGAATCGATGAAATGATTGAAAGAAAAAAAGAATTGTTAAACAGTTTATATGGTGACTAATAAGAAATAATTGATATTTATTAAAAATATATTACTTTTAGTGGTAAGTTTAAAATTAAATGTTTATCAATTTAATTGGAGGGATAGAAAAAATGGCAAATGAAATTCAAGCACCAAAGGGTACCAAGGATATGCTTCCACAGGATGCATACAAATGGCATTATGTAGAAAAGGTATTTAGAGATGTAACTAAAACTTATGGAATAAGAGAAATAAGAACACCTATTTTTGAACATACAGAATTATTCCAAAGAAGTGTAGGAGATACAACTGATATTGTTCAAAAAGAAATGTATACTTTTAATGATAAAGGTAATAGAAGCATTACTTTAAAACCAGAAGGAACTGCTCCAGCTGTTAGAGCTTTCATAGAAAATAGATTATTTAATGAAGCACAGCCTACAAAATTATATTATATATCACCAACTTTCAGATATGAAAATGTCCAAAAGGGAAGACTGAGACAATTTCACCAATGTGGTATAGAAGTATTTGGTTCTAAAGAACCAACAATGGATGTGGAAGCAATTAAAGTAGCTATGGATACTTTAAATAAATTAGGCTTAAAGAGTTTAAGTCTTCATATCAATAATTTGGGATGTCCAACATGCAGAGCTAAGTATAATGAAGCATTAAAGAAATTCTTACAAGAAAATTATGATGGACTTTGTGATACTTGTAAGTCAAGATTTGAAAAGAATCCTATGAGAATCTTAGATTGTAAAGAAAAGAAATGTAATGAAATCACAAAAAATGCTCCACAAATATTAGATTATGTATGTGAAGAATGTGAAACTCATTTTAATACTGTAAAAGAATATCTTGATGTTTTAGGAATTCCTTATGTAGTAGATCCAGGCATAGTTAGAGGGCTAGATTATTATACAAAAACTATTTTTGAAATAATCAATGATGATTTTACAGTATGTGGTGGAGGAAGATATGATAAGCTTGTAGGAGAGCTTGGAGGACCAGAAGTACCAGCAGTAGGTTTTGCAATTGGCATGGAAAGAATAATATTGACTCTTGAAAATGAGGGAATTGAGATTCCAAAAGAAAATCATATTGATTTATATATAGCAGCAAGAGGCGAAGAAGAAAAGAAGATTGCATTTAAGCTTGCAAGTGAATTAAGAGTTTTAGGTGCAAAATGTGAAATAAACCATATGGGAAGAAGCGTAAAAGCTGAGATGAAATATGCAAATAAATTAGGAGCAACATTCACTGTGATTTTAGGTGAAGATGAATTAACTAACAAGAAAATGAACTTAAAGAGAATGAGTGATGGTGAAATTTTTGAAGTTGCAATGAATGACTTGGCGGAAATTGTTAAAATAGTAAGTGAAAAATAGTAAAAAAACTATTGTTAATTGTAAATTTTTGATTTCTATTATACAATAAAGAGAAAGATGTTTTTAAGAACTGCATGATAAAGACAAAGCAGTTTTACCAGTTTCAGTTTATTAAAAATACTGAGGGTTTATATATTGAAATGTTATTTGTAATTTAATTTTCAATACATAAAATATTTATGCCTATAATTAAAGATTATAATGATTAGGCATAACGTAAAAAATTGCAGTGAATTTTTTATTGAACTGTCAACTGATTAAAGGAGGAATAACAAAATGGGTGAAGCTTTAAACGGATTAAAGCGTACAATGATGTGTGGCGAACCTAGAGAAGAACATGTAGGTAAAAAAATTACCTTAATGGGATGGGTTCAAAGAAACAGAAAACTTGGCGGACTTGAATTTATCGATTTAAGAGATAAAACAGGTATTATGCAGGTTGTTTTTGGTGAAGAAATAAATGCTGAAGCTTTTGAAAGAGCTAAAAATGTAAGACCTGAATACTGCTTGGCAGTAACTGGTGAAGTGGTTAAAAGAGAAAGTGTTAATGAAAATATGCCTACAGGTTTTGTAGAATTAAAATGTGAATCTATAAAAATACTTTCTGAATCTGAAACTCCACCAATAATAATAAAAGAAGATTTGGATACAGCTGAAGACATCAGATTAAAATATAGATATTTAGATTTAAGAAGACCTGACATGCAGAGAATCTTCCAGATTAGAAGTAAGACAACCAAAGCTATAAGAGATTATTTAGAAGAACATAATTTCTTAGATGTTGAGACACCAGTTCTTGGTAAGTCTACTCCAGAAGGAGCAAGAGATTATTTAGTTCCATCAAGAAACTATCAAGGAAAGTTTTATGCACTTCCACAATCTCCTCAATTATATAAGCAGTTATTAATGATGTCTGGATTTGACAGATATTATCAAATTGCAAAGTGTTTCAGAGATGAAGACTTAAGAGCTAACAGACAGCCTGAATTTACTCAGGTAGATATGGAATTGAGTTTTGTAGAGCAAGATGACATAATGGAATTAAATGAAGGGTTAATAGCTTATGTATTCAAGAAAGTAGCAGATGTGGATGTTAAACTTCCAATTAAGAGAATGACATTCAAAGATGCCATGGAAAAATACGGTTCAGATAAGCCGGATTTAAGATTTGGAATGGAAATTACAGATATAACAGAAGATGTTAAGAATATGGATTTTGTAGTATTCAAATCTGCAATTGAAGCTGGTGGATCTGTAAGAGCATTATGTCTAAAGGGAGGTGCTTCTCTTGGAAGAAAACCTCTTGATAAACTTGGTGAATTTGTTAAAACTTACAAAGCAAAAGGTCTTGCATGGATTCAGCTTAAAGAAGATGGAATTAAATCATCAATAGCTAAATTTCTTACTGATGATGTTACAGAAGCAATAGTTAAGACTATGAATGCTGAAAAGGGAGATGCTATTTTAATAGTAGCAGATAAAAATTCAGTGGTATTCCCAAGCTTAGGTGCATTAAGATTACATTTAGCTAAAGAATTTGATTTAATAAAAGATAAAAATGAATTTAACTTTACATGGGTTACAGAATTCCCATTCTTTGAATATAGTGAAGAAGAAGGAAGATATAAGGCTTGTCACCACCCATTTACAGCACCTATGGATGAAGATTTAGAATTTGTTGAATCTGATCCAGCAAGAGTAAGAGCTAAAGCATATGACTTAGTATTAAATGGTGAAGAACTTGGTGGAGGATCAATTAGAATTCATGATACAGCTGTTCAGGAGAGAATGCTTAAAGCTTTAGGATTCACTCAGGAAAGAGCTTGGGATTCATTTGGATTCTTATTACAGGCATTGAAATTTGGAGCACCACCACATGGTGGATTAGCATTTGGATTAGACAGAATGATAATGTTCCTTGCTGGAACTGAAAATATCAAAGATGTTATAGCATTCCCTAAGAATCAGAATGCATTCTGTTATTTAAGTGAAGCTCCAAATGTAGTTGAAGAAAAGCAGTTAGATGATTTAGGAATAAAGATTGCTCCTAAAAAAGAAGAAAAAATAGAGGAATAAGAATTATCTTAAATAAGAATGGTGCATTCATTAAATATTTTAGTGAATGCACCATTCTTTAAACGTACAGGAAATTATAGAATTTTTTAAAACTGAAACCTAGTCATACCAATGGATTAAAGAGGTATGGAAAGGCAAAAATGCTTGTTAAGAGCTACAAAAACGATTAATAAATTATTTATTTAGAAGGTTATATCTATGTAAATATGTGTATTGTATTTAAAGATCCAGAGGAAAGAATATATCCATTAGAAGGAATATATTCAAAAGAATGTCTTCCATATATAAAAGAAATGATAGATAATAATTATTATAGGCTTACTTCTCTTGTAAATAGAGTAAATGGAAAATTAAAAAGCAAGATGTTGCGAAAAATATCTATTTTATAAAAGTTTAAAAAAGGATGATTACATATGAAAATGATAAATACAGTAGATGCTGTAGGACATATATTATGTCATGATATAACAAGAATTGTAAAAGATGTAGTAAAAGATACACCATTTAGAAAAGGTCATATAGTGAAAGAAGAAGACATACCAGTACTTCTTTCTCTTGGCAAAGAGCATCTTTATATATGGGAAAAGAAAGAAGGAATGTTTCATGAAAATGAAGCTGCAGAAATTCTTTTTAACATATGTAAAAACGACTATATGAAAGGAACCGAAATAAAAGAAGGAAAAATTGAATTAATAGCTGACTGTGAAGGATTATTCAGAGTTGATGTGGAGCGTCTTGATAAAATAAACGAACTTGATGAAATAATGATAGCAACAAGACATACAAACTATGCTGTAAAGAAAGGCGACAAATTAGCAGGAACAAGAGTAATCCCTCTTATTATTGAAGAAAGTAAATTAGAAGAAGCAAAAAAGATAGCAGGAGATAAACCTCTTTTAGAACTTATTCCTTATAAAAAAATGAAAGCAGGTGTTGTTACAACTGGAAGTGAAGTATATCACGGAAGAATAAAAGATACATTTACACCTGTAATAATAGAGAAACTTAAGGAATATGGAATTGAAGTATGCTGGCATAAAGTTGTAAATGATGATAATGATATGATTATAAATGCTATAAAAGAAATAAAAGAAAGTGGAGCTGATATGATTTTATGTACAGGAGGCATGAGTGTGGATCCTGATGACCTAACTCCGGGAGCAATTAAAAAAAGTGGAGCAGAAATTATTACTTATGGAGCACCAGTTTTACCAGGAGCAATGTTCCTTTTAGGATATTTTGAAGATGGAACACCTATTATGGGACTTCCAGGCTGTGTAATGTATTCTAAAGCAACAGTATTTGATTTAGTGCTTCCAAGAATAGCAGCAGGAGTAAGGGTAACTAAGAAAGAAATAAGCAGAATGGGCCATGGAGGTCTGTGTTTCTCATGTAAGGTATGTACATATCCTAGATGTGAGTTTGGTAAAGGAGCACAATAATATTATGAAATTAAGAATACAACTTGAAGAAGCAGTTTCAATAATGACAGAAGCAAAACCTCCAACAGGATGTAATGTATTAATAGATATAAAATCTGGAACTTCAAAATTAAACAAAGGTGACAAAGTAGATGTAATTTTAATATAATCTATATTAGAAGTGATTGGATGATATGATGTTTTTGGTAAAAATATCATATGTTAAAAAATGAAGTTCTATAATTGGCATATTATATATAAGACAGGAGATGAAAAAACATATGGGAAATAAACTAACTCATTTTGATTCTAATGGAAATGCTATAATGGTTGATGTTTCAGAAAAAAATATAACCAAAAGAACTGCAACAGCTAAAGGAAAAATATATGTAAACAAAGCTGTTATTGATGCAATAATAAATAATACAGTTGAAAAGGGAGATGTTCTCGGTGTTGCACGAGTTGCTGGAATAATGGGAACTAAAAAAACTTCAGAATTAATTCCTATGTGCCATCCTCTTATGATAACCAAATGCAGTGTAGATTTTAATATAAATGAAGAAGATAATTATATTGAAGCAGTATGTACTGCAAAAGTTACTGGAAAAACAGGAGTTGAAATGGAGGCTCTTACAGGGGTAAATATTGCATTACTCACTATATATGATATGTGTAAGGCTATTGATAAGACCATGGAAATCACAGAAGTGCATTTAGCACGAAAAACAGGTGGAAAAAGTGGAGATTTCATAAATGAAAAATAATAAAAATAGTGTGGTAATCTTGAAGGTTTTAAAAATTCGAGTATCCTAAACTTGAAATTGTAAGAAAGGGAAATTCAGAAAACAGTATCTGTAAAAAGGAAAGTTTTCTTGCACTGGCAACTGATACTATGATTAAAAATATTGAAAAACAAGATAAAATAAAGATTCTTGATTTAAATAATACAAATGAAATGGCAGATTTTGTTTTAGAATATTATTATAGGGTGGTGCAATAATGTATGAAAGATGTATACAAAAGAAAAATAGATTATATTAGAATTTCTATTACAGATAGATGTAATCTTAGATGTGTGTATTGCATGCCAGAAGATGGAATAAATTTAATTAAACATGATGATGTTTTGTCTTATGAAGAAATAATGAGGTTATGTACATTATTTTCTAAGGTGGGTATAAGTAAAGTGAAAATTACGGGAGGAGAACCTCTTGTAAGAAAAGATGCATATAAATTAATTAGGAGCATAAAAAAAATAGATGGAATTGACAATGTGACACTGACTACAAATGGAATACTTCTTGAAGAACAGATTGATAATCTTGTAAAATCAGGTCTTGATGCTGTTAATGTGAGTATTGATACTTTAAAAAAAGATACATATAAAGAACTTACCCGTATTGGAGATGTGGAAAAGGTACTTAGAGGAATAAGAAAATCCCTGCAATATAAACATCTGAAAGTTAAGCTTAATTGTGTTCCTATAAAAGGAAAAAATGAAGATGAAATTATTGATTTAATAAAATTATGTAAGAATGAAGATTTAAGCATACGATTTATAGAAATGATGCCTATAGGACTTGGTAAAGACATAAAGGGACTTAATGATGAAGAAATAATGTCCTTAATAGAAAACAAAATAGGAAAACTTATTCCATATAATAAAAAGATGGGTAATGGACCTAGTAATTATTATAGTCTTGAAGGATATAAAGGTAAGATTGGTTTTATAAGCGCAATAAGTCATAGGTTTTGTGAAAATTGTAATAGAGTAAGACTTACATGTGAAGGATTTTTAAAAGCATGTCTTCAATATGAAACAGGTATAGATCTTAGAAAGATGCTGAGAAATGGAAATAGTGATGAAGAAATAATGGAAGTCATAAAATCAACAATATATAATAAACCTAAAAGTCATAACTTTAAACTTGTTAAGAATGAAGAAGAAAATATTGAACACAGAAGAATGTCTCAAATAGGTGGATAAATTTAATTTTATATGCTTAAAAATTAGAAGAAAGAATTAGGAAGAGGCGTAAACAATGGGAAGAGTAATAGCAGTTTGCATAAGTGAAAAAAGAGGAACAGTTAAGAAAAATATTAAAGAATGTAATATTATTGAAGGATATGGATTAGAAAATGATGCACATGGAGGAAATTGGCACAGACAGGTGAGTCTGCTTTCTTATGACAGAGTTAAAGAATTTAATGAAAGAGGCGGAAATGTAAAAGATGGTGATTTTGGCGAAAATCTTTTAATTGAAGGATATGATTTTAAGACATTTCCAGTAGGAACAAAATTTAAATGTAATGATGTAATACTTGAATTGACACAGGTAGGAAAACAATGTCATTCACATTGTGAAATATTTCATAGAGTTGGGGACTGCATAATGCCAAGAGAAGGAGTGTTCACAAGAGTGATTCATGGTGGAAAAATAAGAGTGGGAGATGAGTTTATAGTATGTTCAGAGTAGCGGTGATAACTTCAAGTGATAGTGGATATGAAGGTAAAAGAGAAGATAAAAGTGGTGCTGAAATTGAAAAGATAGTAAAAGAATATGGATATGAGGTAGTGCATAAAATAATTCTTCCAGATGAAAGAAAATTGCTTTCAGATGAAATGAAGAGAATAGCAGATGAAAATATAGCTGATCTTATTTTGACAACAGGTGGAACAGGATTTTCACCAAGAGACTGGACACCTGAAGCGACGATGGACATATGTGAAAGAATTGTACCAGGAATACCTGAAGCAATGAGAGCATATAGTCTGTCAATAACTAAGCGTGCTATGTTAAGCCGTGCTACGGCTGGAATAAGGAAAGAAACATTAATAATAAATATGCCAGGAAGCCCCAAAGCAGTGAATGAATGTTTAGAATATATAATAAGCGAATTAGATCATGGATTGAAAATATTAAAAGGTATTGAATCAAATTGCGCAAGAAAATAAAATATATAGAGTAAAAGCACATATGGTTAACTTTTGTTGTGCACCAAAAGTTAATATATGTGCTTTTTGTATTTGGAGTTTGTAATTTAATGCGTATACTATTAATGGCAATTAGAATAATATAGCATCATTGCTTTATATATATCAATAAACTTTTTGCAAAGCTTACTAATAACTAGATTAAAGAGTTTATCTTATGAAAGAGGATGGAATCTCTTTCATAAGATTTCTTAGAAATACACAATAATTTCTAAAGAGTTTAGATTTTAATTAGAATAATTTTGAGTAGTATTCTACTACTAATGAATCATTAATTTGAATTGGAACTTCATTTCTTTCTGGGAATCGTACAAGACTTCCAGAAAATTCAGCTTCATTCTTAGTTAAATAAGGATAGACATTAAGTATGTTAGATAAGAAATTTTCTCTGAACATTTCGTTCTTTTGAGATTTTTCTCTTAAAGCAACAACATCACCTATGTTAACATTGAAAGAAGGTATATTTACCTTTTCTCCATTAACTAAAATGTGTCCATGTACAACCATTTGGCGAGCTTGAGCTAATGAACTTGCAAAGCCAAGTCTGTAAACTATATTATCAAGTCTACATTCAAGTCTTTTTATTAGAGCATAACCAGTCTGATCTTTATCTTTAAATGCTTTTTTTGCATATGTAGCAAACTGCTTTTCCATAACTCCATAATAAGCTCTTAATCTCTGCTTTTCTAATAATTGTGCACCATAAGCAGATAATTTCTTTGAATCTCTTGCTGAACCATTTCCAGCTCTTTTCATTGCTTTTGGATGACCGTTTACATTTAATCCCAATCTTCTACATAACTTAAATCTTGGTCCCATCATTTTTGCCATATTTTTATCATCTCCGTATTTTCTAAAGATTTGCCGCGATAAAATTAAGCCCATAACTAATATAACACAAAAAAACAAAGATGTAAATGAAAATCATTATCGTTTTAAAATTTTTTTGAAACTTCTCAGAATAAAGGAATATAATGGAAAGAAGTATCTGAAAATTTTTAGCTATTAATATAGAAAAAGCAGTGGGAGCTTTGTTGTTTTTAATTTTTGATTTTATACTTAAGCATATGAGAAAGGAAGAATTCAGAAACTTTGAATTCTTCCTTTTTTATATAAATAATTATAGAAATTTTTAAAATTCAAGTCTAGCAATATCATTAATGGATTAATAGGTGCTAAATAATATAAAGTTTAATAATTTCAATTTATCTTTGAATTTAAATTTGTTCTGGAAAATATGAACTTATGAATAGTAATTCTATTTTTGATATTGTTGAAAAATTCATAAAAAACATAGCAAAGTGTTATGAGAATAGGAATATAAATTAATTGCCATAAAACATTGGAAGATATCCATGAAATATTGAGTGCAGATTCAATATATACTACAGTGTCAATAATTAATGGATGAATTAAGTAGATTCCTAAAGTATGTTTACCTAATTTATTTAATATTGTATTTTTTAAAATATTATTATTTTTTAAGAAGAAGATAAAAATTAAAACAGATAGTGGAATTGTTGAAAAAAAGTAATTTCCAGAATTACTGAATAAAAAGATATACATAAATCGTTCGCATATCATTACACAAAACAGAAGAATTATTGCTACAGAATATTTGAAATTGGAAATTTTCTCTGTAATATTGAGAAGTACTGATTCTTTTTTCTTTATAAATGCGCCCAATATACAATAAAATAATCCATAAAATACTCCATCTCTTACACGCCAGAAAGGTATATTTGTTAAAACAGGAATTAAAATTCCTATAATATTTAATATAAAGGATAGGATTAATGCTTTAGTTAATAAACTCTTACTAATTAAAAAATGCAGTATTGGAATTATAAGAATCATAGCTGATAAATACCATAAGTGATATTTTACGATTCCAGTTCCATAATATATATCACGTATATGAAACTGGTAAAAGTAATTGTGGATATTATAAAATAAATCTTTGAAATTTGTTATGTTAGACATAGTAATTATTATTACACTATAAAGAATATAAATGCCAGTCCATGTTATAAAGGTCTTAATAAGATTTAAAGTATATTTTCTGCTATATTGTTTAGTACATTTATTATAAAAAAAATATCCTGTTGTAATAAAAAATAAAGGAACACAAACTCTTGCGATGGTATTTATGATTTTACCTGTAAGTCCCCATTCCATCTGCCCTATCAATGTGCCATGTACAAACACTACTCCAAAGATACATAGAAATTTTAGTGAATCTAATGAATACTTTCTTTCATTCAAAATTTTTCCCTCCAATTCAAATAGACGTTAATATACATATATTATTTCTTTAAATATAATATTCAAAAATATAGTAATGCTTTCAATAGGAGTAAAATGATAAAAGATTTTATTGTTTAAAATAGTACAATGATTTTTGAATAAATCAACATAATTTATAGTCAAAAATAATTATAAAACATACTTTAATAATATAAGATATGTAAAAAGTGAGGGATTATATATGGATTTGAGTAATGTAAAAGCACTAACTGCAAAGATTTTATCATATATAAAAAATGAATATGCTAAAAAGGAGGATATTCCAAAGGTAACTAATGATTTGACTGATGAATTGAAAGATAACTATGATTCTGCATATGTTCACAGTCAGATAAAACATGCTCCTTATGAAGCAGAAGAAAATAAAATAGACAGTATTACTATAAATAATGTAAAAATGATACCTGATAATAATAAAAATATAAATATAATAATTCCTCAATCAGAATTAAGCAATGATGATATTATAAAAGCTGTAGAATCTGTCATATCAGAAATAGAATCAACTAATTAGCAAATTGAATGATAAAGGGGCGTAATTAAATATAGAATTATAGAAATGATGAAATATTACGCCCCATTGAAAAAGTCTCCATCATGTCAGATTTACAATATATTCATCAGTAGCATTATTGCAGGGCTTTATCAAATTATTCACGACTATTGAATTGGAGGGAACATCAAAATTTATGAAACTGTTTGGAGCGATTAGAACATTGTTTCCGATTGTTATATTTCCAACTAAAGTAGAATTAACGCCAATCCATACTTTATTTCCTATTTTTGGGGAACCTTTTCTTTTACCACGATTTTCTTGACCAATAGTAACTCCTTTATGAATATTTACATTATCTCCTATTATTGCATCCGGATTGATTGTTATTCCAGAAAAATGTCCAAGATAAAGTCCTTTTCCGATAGTAAGGTTATATGGAATTTCAATGGTTTTAAAATTTATAAATAGAACTTTTTTTATTATTCTAAAAAACAGGCATCTGTATTTTTTATCTTCATAATGTTTGCACATTCTCAAAATAACAGAAAATCTAAACCCTTTATTGAAAAAGAATTCTTTTATCAGGCTGAATTTACTGTAATCTTGTTTATATCTCATATAATCAGATTTTATAAGTTTTTTAACATTATAGTTCATAAATATATCTCCAATCGGTTATATAAATTGAAAATTACAGATAGATTTTTATACTAAGATACATATCTGCAAAAAAGTAATCTAATATTATGTATATGCACTCACAAATTAATATAAGTCAGAATATTAATATATTAAGTTATAAAAATCTTAACATTAAATTCATGGTAATAATTAAGAAAAAGGAGAAATTTAAATAATTGAATACAGAAAATATAAAAATATTAGTAAAAGAAATTCTTGATTATATTAAATATAAATATGTATCAAAAAAAGAAATTAAAACAATAATAGATAATCTTAGTAATGTAGATGATAAAAATTATAGTTCAGATAAGGATATTATTTCTCTCACAAGTAATAGAAGAATTCAAAAAGTAGGATCATCAATTGGACAGCTATCTGAACAGATTTTAGTAAAAGGAAATTCATTATTTCAAAAAGATAAATCTAAAATATATTCAAAGGAGTATATAAATGGGTATGTTTTGAGAAGTGTGGGAGATTTGGATGATAATAAATTATATATTAAGGCATCAAATATTCCTGTAATAAATATAGGAGATATAACAATATCTTATGACAACAATACAGCAAGACTTATAAAAATGGAGAATATAGAAAGATTTAAATTGGGAAAATCATATTATTTATATGGTGAAAATAATAGACATATAAAAATGGTGGCGAATTATAAAGAAGGATATGAAGATTATTTTGGATTTACTAATATCTTTAAGTTAAGAGAGTCTGCTGAATTATCATCTTTCAGATTTTACTGTGATGGAGATTATTATGGACAAGGAATCGATGCAGGTGCAGAAAATATATATTTTAAAGATATGACAACAAAAGAAAACAGCAGCAATACTGATTATATTGAAATTTCTTTAGACAGCAGTCTTAAAAGAATAGGAGATATATATGATAGTTTAGATTTAAAAACTGGTTTGTTAAAAAGATTCATTGGCAGTAGAAAGTATAAAAATGGAGATGAAAGTGATCATAATGTACTTACTGATTATAGTACAACTTTTTATATATTGGAACAGCCTATAGAAAAGAAAATAGATATAACACAATGGAGATTGCGATTATTGGAAAATAGTTATCTCATATTGGATAATAATATAATTCCAACAGTTACATTAAAATATAGAAATTCTAATGTGAAATATGTTGAAGGATATTCAAATCCACTTCTTAAAGGTGCAGCAGGAGATGGAATAGAAGATGACAGCAGATTTTTTAATAGTAACTATAATTATATTCCTGATAAATATACATTTAAAATAGATAAAAAGACAGCATTACTTCTTCATAATACAAATATTTTTGGAAATGGAAATGTATTAATAAAAGATTTTCCTTATGATTCAAGAAAATCTCAATTACAGGGGTTCATTAATGCTAAGGATATTAAGGATGAAGTAAAGATGGCAATGAATCTTCCTAATGAGGCAGTACCAAATGGAGCTCAGATGAGAATGAGAGTAAGTGGATGGTTCCCTTTTGAAAGTGCTGAAATACCATCAGGATATAAAGTTATAAATGCATGGGGAGGAGTATATATAATTAAAGGTAAAAAATATCCCAAGAAAGCTTTTGTTCATATTGCAAATCTAACAGTGCTGGGATATAGAGAATCAACCAAAGGCTGGGAGATATTGAACAATCCTGATAATATTTATGGCAAATTTTATTATGAAGACTTTCATAATGAAACATTTTTGAATCCTGCTGATTCTATATCAAATCACATATACACAGCAGAAATAGATTCAAGTTCAAGTGGCAGACTTCTGCATTTATGGTGCAATCAGCATTATGTATCAGATTTGGACACTGATTTTAAATATATATGTGTATACATGGATGCATGGGTTACTGGAGATGGGTCAGGCAGCAGTAATAGTGATGTTGCAGATATTTTTGTGGCAAATGCAGGCAGTGATGTGAGAGTCAATTATGATACTAGTGTAAGAGAAATGTGTGGGGGAAGATTTATAAAATTAAAAAATTATCCAAGAAGATGTTATGCTACTAATTTAAATGCAGATTTGGCAGATGAATATGTTACTCAAGGATTAATAGATAAAATTCAATATTCAGCAGCAAGAGTTTATGGAAGAAGTTATGACAGACCTAGAGCTCCAATGAAGGGAGAATATTATTTTGATTATGAAGTTAATAAGATTTTGTACTGGAATGGTTCTCAATGGGTGGATTCACAAGGAAAAATAGAAAATTAGATGCTATATTGTCTTGAATTTAAGTTATACTGAGAATATTTAAATTATAATGATATTCTCAGTATAATGAAGAAGTGATATATCCTAATCTATTAAAAATTTTTCTACAATTTTTGCAGCATCTTCAATACATCCAGGACATGAACGTTTTACAATACCATCATCGATTCCTTTAAGTTCTTTACATATTGTAGAAGTATTCATTTCTTTAAATTCCTCAGCTAATTTTTTTGCAAGAGCATAAGAAGAAGCTTTTGTACTTCCAGGTTTCACAAGTCCATTACTGTTTTTTAATCCAGCAAGCATGAGAACTCCAGAGAGTGCACCACATGTACTCTGCATGCCACCCATTCCAAGGCCAAAACATTCAGATAATCTAAATGCAGTTTCTTCATCTACTCCAAACAAATCACAATATGTACAAACAATTGCTTGGGCACAATTATAACCCTTATTATGCTTTTCAGCAGTAATACTAATTCTACTATCCATTTTGAAAATTCCTCCCAAATAAATTTTGATTCATTAAAATAACTATTTAAAATCTCTTTAATAGAAGTATAACATTTATAATATTATTTCTGCAAATTTATAATGTAAATAATGAAAATGAATTCACATAAATTTATATTACAAGCATGCAAAAGAATAAAAGTTAGTATAAAGTAAAAAAACCATGCATAAGATTTAGATATAACAATTAGTAAAGTAAAGCTGATTTATGTAGTAAAGCTTTGCTAGGAGGGGTGTGTGGATGCAAGAGATAAATTTTGAAGATAATGAGGTGAAACTCAGGCAGCAGATTTTATCTAAAAAAATATATGAATTTATTAAACGTGCATTTGATATTATATGTTCTATTGCAACATTAATAATAATAAGTCCAATACTTTTAATAGTTTCTGTACTTATTAAAATTGAATCTCCAGGGCCAGTAATATTTATGCAGGAGCGTGTTGGAATAAATAAAAAAACATTTAAAATGTATAAGTTTAGATCCATGGTAGCAAATGCAGAAGAATTAAAATGTAAACTGGTTGAGAAGAATGAAAGAAATGGTCCTATGTTTAAGATGAAGAATGATCCAAGGGTAACTAGAATAGGCAGATTTATTAGAAAGACAAGTATAGATGAATTACCACAATTGATAAACATATTAAAAGGAGAAATGAGTTTTGTGGGTCCTAGACCATCTCTTCCAGATGAAGTTAATCAATTTGAACCATGGATGTTAAAACGATTGATAGTGAGACCGGGATTAACATGTTATTGGCAGGTAGGAGGACGAGATAAGATTGATTATATAGATTGGATGAAACTAGATATTAAATATGTTGATGAAAGAAATATATGGGTTGATTTAAAACTTATATTTAAAACTTTCTTTGTACTTTTAGGTGATAAAAATGCAAGTTAAGATTACAGTATATTATGTTTTAATTAATAAT
Source organism: uncultured Clostridium sp. (assembly GCF_934754915.1). Taxonomy (GTDB): domain Bacteria; phylum Bacillota; class Clostridia; order Clostridiales; family Clostridiaceae; genus Clostridium. The sequence goes on along the minus strand of NZ_CAKVKB010000005.1, from coordinate 42,863 downwards.
GTATAATTGGCAAATTACAATAAAGTATGAAATTACAGAAAGATTTTTTGATTATTGTGCTGATTCATTTTTAGAATATGTATATGAATTGAAAAATATAAATATATTTTTATAGAAGGAAAATGAGCATTTTCAGTTGTGTGGAAAATGCTTTTTTTAATTCTATATGAAATTATATTTTTGTACAATATATGGATAATTTTAAAAAAGAGCAAAAGCATAAAAATATATGTTGCAATTAACTTTTTACTCTTTTATAGAAATTTATATTACCATAAATAATTTGTGGTAATAACAGGACAATCATTAACATAAAATTAAATATGCAATGATTATGTAATTGTAGTTATATATTAAATCAGATTTCTATTTATATTCAATTGAAAAGAAGGTGGGGTTATGTTATGTGCATTAATAATGGCAGGGGGGAAAGGAACAAGGTTCTGGCCTTTATCTACAGAAGAGAAGCCTAAACAGTTTTTAAACCTTTTGGGAAGCAGAACGATGATTCAAATGACAATAGACAGGATAAGATCCATAATTCCTATGGAAAATATATTTATATGTACTGTGTCTGCATATGTTGGTTTAGTGAAAGAACAGGTACCAGAAATACCAGAAGAAAACATAATAATAGAGCCTGAAGGCAGAAATACTGCACCATGTATTATTTTATCTTCAATTATAATAAACAGAAAATTTAAAGATGCTGTTATGGTAGTACTGCCTTCAGATCATTTGATAAAAAATAATGATGAATTCAGAAACATAATTTTGAATTGTAATGAATTCTTGAAAAAAAATAGAAACGCATTAATAACTATTGGAATGAAGCCAGATAGGTCTGAAACAGGATATGGATATATAAAATATGATGAAAAACCAGAACAAATAATAAATAAAAGTTTTTTAAAAGTTAAGAGATTTATAGAAAAACCTGAATTAAAAAAAGCAGAAAGTTATTTAAGAGATGGAAATTATCTTTGGAACGGAGGAATATTTTTATGGAGGATTTCTGGAATTTTAAATGAGACTAGAGAATACTGTCCTGAAATATATGAAGAACTGAAGAATATTAAAAATGTAAACCAAAATGAATTGGATATGGCTGTAAAAGATAAGTATTTAAAAGTTAAATCTATATCTATAGATTATGCTGTTCTAGAAAAATCAAAGGAAATATATGTTGTACCTGCAGCTATTGGCTGGGATGACATTGGTACATGGAAATCTATTGAAAGATATAAGAAGAAGGATGTATATAATAACATTACAAATAGCAATACATTAATTATTGAGTCTAAGTCTAATATAACAATAAACAATGAAAAAAAAGTAATAATGATAGGTATTAATGATGTATTAACAATAGAAACAGAGGACTGCTTTTATATTATAAATAAAGATTATATGGATAATTTGAAAGAGTATAGAAATGAGATTTAATAAATTTGAATTATATGGGAGGTGTGATAATGTGCAGGATTAAATTATTGAATACTGAAGTTGATAATTTAACTATGGACGAAGCAATAAAAGAAATTGAAAAACTTATCTTAAAAAAGAAGATAAGTTATGTTGTAACCCCTAATGTAGATCATATAGTAAAACTTGAAAGTGATTCGGAAATGAAAGAAGCATATATGAATGCAGATTTGATTCTGACAGATGGAATGCCTCTTGTATGGATATCTAAAATTAAATCCACATCTATAAAGGAAAAAATATCAGGTTCAGATTTGTTTCCCAAAGTATGTGAACTTGCAGCTAAAAAAGGATATACAGTATTTTTATTAGGTGCAGCTCAAGGTGTAGCTCAAAAAGCTGCAGAGAATTTAATAAACAAATTTGATGGATTGAATATAGTTGGAACTTATTCACCTAAATATGGATTTGAAAATGATAAAGAAGAAGTTCAGCATATTTTAAATATCATCAATGATAAAAAACCAGATATACTTGCTGTAGGCCTTGGAGCTCCAAAACAGGAGAAATTTATTTATAAATATAGGAATGAATTAAAAGTACCAGTTTCATTGGCGATAGGCGCAGGAATAGATTTTGAGGCTGGTGTAGTCTCAAGAGCACCAGTGTGGATGCAGAAACATGGAATGGAATGGTTTTATAGATTATGCAAAGAACCAAGAAGGATGGCAAAAAGATATTTAATAGATGATTTTAAGATTATTCCAATAATGTTTCGATACAGGAAACAAAATATAGATAATATAAGGAGGTTTTGATGAATGTTTTAATGGTTGGTGTTGATAGCAAATGTGTTGGAGGAATGCTGACAGTAATTGAAAATTACTTGAATGACAGAGAATTTATAAAAAAGACCAATATGATATATATTCCAACAGTTACCAATTCTTCGAGAATAATTAAAGCATTATTTTTTATAAAGTCATTGATAAAAATAATTTATTATATAAAGTTAAAAAAGATTGATATAATACACATTCATATGGCTGAAAAAGGAAGTGTATTTAGAGAGGGAATTATTGTAATTGTAGGAAAGATGTTTGGCTGTAAAATAATGATTCATATGCATGGAGCTATGATTGAAGATTGGTATTTAAAGCAGTCTGTATGTATTCAGAATATAATAAACAGAATATTTGAAAATGCTGATAAAATTTTGGTTCTTGGAAAGAAATGGAGTGAATTCTTTGAAAAAATTGTGCGAGATAAGGCAAAAATTCAAGTTCTATATAATGCTGTTAAAGTTCCAGAAGAAAACAGATATAACAATAGTGCAAAGCAGATAATATTTTTAGGACTTTTATTAAAAAGAAAAGGAATTGATGATTTTTTACAGGCAGCTCAAAATATCAAAGGTAAATTTAAAGCTCCAATTAAAATAAAATTATATGGAATTGATATTGAAGGAAATATAAATGAAAAAATAAAAAAATTTCAATTAGATGATTTAGTGGAGTATTGTGGATGGCTTACTGAAGAAAAAAAGGAATGGTGTTTTTCAAATACTTTGATAAATGTTCTCCCATCATACAATGAAGGTCTGCCAATGACTATTTTAGAGACTATGTCATACGGAATACCCAATATAACAACAAAAATTGCGGCTATTCCAGAGGCTATAAGAAATGAAGAAGATGGGGTACTAATAAGTCCTGGAGATGTGGAGGCACTTTCTTGTGAAATACTAAAAATGGTTTGTAATTCAGAAATGAGACAAAAATATAGTGAAAATGCATATAGACGTATGAAGAATGAGTTCGATATAAAACAACATATAGATAAGCTTTACAGTATATATTTAAATTTACTTAAAGAATGATCAGTTATATATTCCAATTAACAATGTGCAATTGGCAATGAAGGATAAAATCTTAGCAGAGATTTCTTTAAATTATTATGCAGTTTTATTATTGGAACATATATTAAATTTATTTGGATAGATAAAAGGAGGAAACAAATTAATGGCTGAGATATCTGTAATAATACCAGTATATAATGTTGAAAAATATCTGTCTAAATGTATTGATTCAGTTATTTCTCAGACTTTTAAAGATTTAGAAATTATATTGATAGATGATGGTTCAAAAGATAATTGCAGCATAATATGTGATGAATATTCAAAAATCGATAATAGGATAAAAGTTATTCATAAAAAAAATGGAGGCTTGAGTTCAGCAAGAAATGCAGGATTGAAAGAAGCAACTGGAAAATATATTGGATTTGTGGATAGTGATGACTGGATTGAAAGCAGCATGTATGAAACTTTATATAATATTATGGAAGAATATAAATCAGATATAGTACAATGCAGATTTCTTAAAACTGAAAATGAGAAAGCAGATAGATTATTATTAAATAGCAGTGAGAAAAACATAGAAATCATAAATAATATACAAGCATTGAATAACTTATATAATGACAGATATGTTGAAACCGTAGTTGTATGGAATAAACTTTATCGAAGAAATTTGTTTGAAAATATTATCTTTCCGGAAAATAAAATACATGAAGATGAATTTATAATTCACAAACTGTTATATAAATCAGAAAAAGTAATATTATGTGATCAAATTATGTATTACTATAGGAAAACAGATAAAAGCATTATTAATAGTGGATTCTCTGAAAAAAAGCTTCATAAATTGGAAGCAGTTAAAGAAAGAGCTGATTTTTTTAAAGAGATAAAAAATAAAAATCTATATAAAAAGACACTAATACATTATAAAGATTTATTGATAGAGTATTTTTTCTTATGCAAAATTTATTTATATAAAGATCCATTTCATATGAAAAAAATAAAACGTGAGTATAGGAAGATATTTTTCAGATATTTAGTTAATACTGATAGAAAAGCAGGAGACAGAATAATGGGATTTGCTTTCTGGTTAAGTCCCACTTTGTATTTTATTCTTCATATAAAATGGTTAAATAAATTAATTGGAATAATGAGAAAAAGGATACAGTATATATTTAGTTTTATATATTACAAAAATTATAAAGAATATAAGAACAGAAAAAAGATAATTCATATGCTTACGCCTACATATGGAAACATGGGAGATCAGGCAATAGTATATTCAACCAATCTGTTTTTTAAAGAATTTTATAATGAATATGAAGTGATTGAAATATATGGAGAAGATGTATACAAAACAGCAAAGTCATTAAAAAAAATACTTAAAAAAGATGATTTTATAGTTCTTGCTGGTGGCGGAAACATGAATAACATATGGATTGATGAAGAAATGAGAAGAAGGTTTATAATCAAGACTTTTCATAAAAATCGCATAATTTCGATGCCTCAGACTATAAGTTTTACAGATGATGTGAATGGTAAAAAGGAACTTATAAAAAGTGAAAGAGTATATAACGGTCATAAAAATTTAACAGTCATAGCAAGAGAAAAAAAATCATATGATATTATGAAAGACATATTAAAAAAATCAAGAATATTATTAAATCCAGATATGGTGTTTTTTTTGAATAATATGTACAAACATAATGAGTATAAAAGAGAAAACATCATGGTTTGTTTTAGGAAAGATGCAGAGAGTGTATTAGGAGAAAACAGAAAATTATTAATAGATAGGATTAATGAAGATTATGATAATGTGGTTGTCTCTGACACAGTGATAAATAAAAAGATATATAAGGAAACTCGTGAAATAGAATTAAAAAACACACTGAAAAAATTTCTAAAATCAAAAATTGTCATAACTGATAGATTGCATGGAATGATTTTTAGTGTTATAACCAATACTCCATGCATAGTGATTAAATCATGTGATCATAAAATATCCGGAACATTGGAATGGATAAAAGGTTTAAATTATATAGAATTTATAGAAGATCTGGATTATGACTTTATCAGATTATTGATTAATAAATTATGCAGCTTGGAAAAAATTTCTTCTATAGATTTTCATAATATTTATTTTGATCAATTAAGAAATAAACTAGATGGCAAAAGTATTTAATATTAAAAAAGTATTTAAAGGAGATTCTATTATGGAAAAACTAAAAAGATTTTTAGACTGTTATATTCCAACAGAAACATGTAATTTGAGATGTCATTATTGTTATATAGCACAAATGCGAAATTTCAATAATAAACTGGCTCAATTTAAATGCTCTCCAGAAGTCATAAGAAAAGCACTGTCTAAAGAACGGTTGGGAGGAACATGTCTTATTAATTTTTGTGCGGGAGGAGAAACCCTTCTTGAAGAAGAGGTTGTCAGAGTATTGAAAGCATTACTAGAAGAAGGACATTATGTTATGGTAGTGACTAATGGGACATTAACACAGCGGATTAATGAAATTCTAGAATTTGATTCAGAATTATTGAAAAGATTATTTTTCAAGTTTTCATTTCATTATCTTGAGCTGCTAAAAAGAAATTTGATGGAAACATATTTTGAAAATGTAAAGAAGGTGCGCAGCAGTGAAGCATCATTTACTATTGAACTTACGCCAAGTGATGAATTAATACCTTATATTGAAGATGTAAAAAAAGTTTGTATGGAAAACCTTGGGGCGTTATGTCATGTCACTATTGCAAGAGATGAAAGAACTAAAGACGTAGATGTTTTATCTAAATATTCTTTTGAAGAATATAAAAAGATATGGGGAACTTTTGATTCAGCTTTATTTGATTTTAAAGCTAGTATTTTTTATAAAAAAAGAAAAGAATTCTGTTATGCAGGGGATTGGAGTTTATATATTAATTTAGGAACTGGAGATATGAAACAATGTTATTGGGGAAGGCCTTTGGACAATATTTATAAAAATATTGACAAGCCATTGAATTTTAAAGCTCTTGGTCATAACTGCACTCTTCCTCATTGCTGGGCTGGACATGCATTCTTGACTTTGGGTAATATACCTGAACTTGATACTGTTACTTATGCTGAGACTAGAAACCGTATAGATAGTGAAGGCAGAACATGGCTTAAACCTCAAATGGAACAATTTATGAAACAAAAGTTGAAGTATAATAATGAGGAATATTCATTTATAAAAAAAGAAGAGATAGCTATAGAAAATGATGTGAAATATATAGGTGAAATTCCTAAAAAGATAGCCAATAGGATAAAAGATATTAAAAAAGATAAATAGATTAAAAAAATAATTGCAACATAAATATATGTTCTAATAATAAAACTGTATGATGATGAAATTTTTACAAAATTTCATCATTCATTTTAAATCACAAAATATTTAAAAAGTAAGATTATAAAAAATATTTATTAATGGAAAAATAGAATGACATGTGGGTGAGATATATTAATGGATAATAAAGCATCAAAAATTAAATTTATATATGTTAATACTATTACGGTATTAATAACTCAAGTCATTAATATAATTCTTGGTTTTGTTGTGAGAAAAACTTTTGTAGTTAAGCTTGGAGTAATTTATCTTGGGTATAATTCTGTTTTTTCAAATATATTGTCTATGCTAAGTCTGACAGAACTTGGAGTTGGAGTAGCTATTGCTAGTTTTTTGTATAAGCCTATAGCTGATAATGATACTGAACGTATAAAAGTATTAATGTATATATTCAAAAAAATATATAGGATTTTAGGAATTATTATTGCTGTTATGGGAATTCTAGTTTCTTTTTTATTACCAATATTTATAAGTGATGCAGGTGATGATTTTAGTTATTTAAGGCTTTTATTTTATATAAATCTGGCAGGATCTGTTTCAACATATTATATGGGATATCAAAGAACATTGTTAATTGCTGATCAGAGGACTTATGTTACATCTATGATTGACACTGTATTATACCTAATAGCATCAATAACTCAGATAGTAATCTTATTTATCATTCCTAATTATGTTATTTATGTATGTATAACAATCGGAAAAAATGTATTGTCAAATTTAATTGTGTATTTCAATTGTTCAAAGAAATATGATTATTTAAATAGTGAAATTGATTATTCTATTATAGGTGAATACAAAATTAAAATTAAAAAATATGTTAAGGATGTTTTTATATCTAAAATAGGTGCATATGTATTTTATAGTACAGATAATTTGATTATATCTGCATTTAAGGGATCAATACTCACAGGATTTTTATCAAATTATACCATGATAACAAATATTGTGAGCAATATAGTTGGACAGGTATTAGCCTCTATTCAAGCTACATTTGGAATATATATAAATTCAGAAACTGATATTCAGAATCAAAAAAATATGGTCAATAATTATTTATTCGCCAACTACTTTATAGGAAATTTCTGCATGATATGTATTATGTTTTTGATCCAGCCATTTATTAAAATATATTTTGGCGATAAATTTCTTCTGGATAATAGTACTGCAGCATTATTGGGAATTAATCTGCTGTTTTCAATATTGATTCAGCTTCCAGCTCAGTTATTTGTTATTTATAGACTATTTAAATATGATAAATTAATAATATTGATTTCAGCGTCATTAAATATTGCAATTTCAATTGCACTTATAAATAGAATTGGAATAGATGGTGCATTAATAGGAACAGTAGTAACTTCACTCATTTATTTATATTCACGATTGGTAATTGTAAGCAAAAAGGTATATTCATGTTCACCAATGATTTACTTTAAAAAACTATCATATTACTATATAGTTTCTATGGTTACAGTCTTATTGGTAAAATGTGCAACATCATGGATCACTAAAGTTACATTAAATATATTTGTTATTAAGATTTTTATTGTTGGAATTTTAGCTATTATCGTTCCAGTTCTACTGCTTTCAAAAACTCAAGAGTTGGATTTTCTAATAAAAAAATTATTTTTAGATAAAACAAAAAAAGTAATAGAAAAAATAAAATTGAAAAATGTTTCTGCTGAAAAATAATTTTTAATCATGAAATAGCAAAATCATAATAATTACTGTATGGAATATAAATAGAATATGTATTTCAATAAAAAATCAGAAAAGTAGTTAATGTATATTTTATTGATAAAAATACATTAATTGAAGAAAGGAATAAGATAAAAATAGAAAACATGAAAAAGCATGAATTAATATTCTTAATATGTCTGTTTATTGCAGCAGCAATAGGAATTTCACATAACTATTCAAAAGAAATAGGAAATTATTTGGAATTGAAGAATATGGATTTTGAATATATAGGACAAGGAAAGATTAAAATAAGAGATTTTCCAGGTGAACCCAAGTTAAATCAGATTCAAGGAAAGTTTAAAATAACAGATATTACAGATGAAGTAATTATGGATATGAATCTTCCTAATGAAGCAGTACCTCATGGAGCACAGAAGAGGCAGCAGATAGGAGGATGGTTTCCATTTGATAATATAAAAATGCCTGAAAATTTTAATAATATTAATCCATGGGGGCAGATATTTATAGCTGATGGAGAGGAGTATCCTGAAAATGCAAGGCTTCACATAGAAGACCTGGCTCTCATATGTTATAAAAATTCAACAAAATCCTGGGAAATAATTAATGAGCCCAGTAAATTGTATGGATCATTCTATAAAGAAAATTATTCAGATCAAAGCGAGCAGAAAGCTGAAATTGAATTTACTAAAAATGGAATAATAGTAAATATTGATTCTTCAAGCAGAGGAAGATGTTTTCACTTTTGGACTCCTCCTGTAAAAATAGAAGATCCAGAGGATATATTGTATGTTACGGTTTATTGTGATGCATGGGTTACTGGAGAAAATATAGAGAATAAATTTGTATTTAATGCAGGAGCTGATTATAAAAAATTAGATTCTCAAGGTAATGGAAATGATATAAAAGAAATTGTTGGAGGAAGATTTAAGATACTTAAAGATAAGAAAAGAAGAGTATATGCTACTAATTTAGCATATGACAAATACTTTACTATATGCAACCAAAAAATAATTGATGATTTATATTAAATAATATACAGATATTTTTTATGATTAATCAGAAAAAATTAAATGAACTATTAAGAATAAAAAGGGGGATGGTGGGTAAATTATGAATCAAGAAGAAATAAAATTAAGGGATATTTTCATAATTTTAAAAAAGAGAATTAAATCTATAGTGGTTATAACTGCTTTTATTGGTGTTTTATCAACAATTTTGAATTTTTACATTGCTATCCCAATGTATGAGAGCAATGCAAGGATCTTTATTGGAATGAGCAAGGAAGATAACAGACAATATAATATGAATGAGTTGAAAACATATAAGGAATTTATTTCAACGTATGTCGAAATAATAAAAACTAAAGATTTAATTAATAAAGCTATAGATGATGCAAATGTAGATAGAAATGCAAAAGAAGTATTAGATAATCTTGAGGTAGTGGATATAGATAATACTCAGATAATACAGATAACATATAAAGATACAGATCCTTATTTGGTTAAGAATATAGTAGATTCAATATCACAAGAATTTATAAATAAATCAAAGGAGATTATACCAGGAGGAAGTGCTGAATTAATAGAGACAATTGAACTTCCAGATGAACCTGCTTATCCTAAAAAGAAACTCAATCTTCTTATTTCAATTGTTATGGGATTTATATTAAGCAGTGTATTGGCAATTTTTGTGGAAAACTTTGGAGATAAGCAGTTATCTGCTGAACAAATAGAATCTGTTTCTGAATTAATGGTGATAGGATCAATACCAAAGTATAAGAGATGTAAAGGAGTATTTTAAAATGCTTGGGTTAAAAAATAATAGAAGCAATGTAATAGAAGCATATAAATCTTTAATAATAAATATAGAGAACAATTTAGGAAATAATAATGTTAAGGTAATAGCAGTTGTAAGTTATACAGGAAAACAAGGTAAAACTACAGTATGCAAAGATTTGTCTTTATCTCTTGCGAAAAAAAATAGAAAGGTATTATTAATTGACTGTAATTTTAGAAAACCATCACTCAATAATGTTTTCAAAATAAAAGCAAAAGAAGGAATATTAGATGTTCTTTTAAATGAAAAAGATTTATATCAGGTTTTATTCAATTATAATGAAAACCTTAAAATATTGACAGCAGGTGGAACTATAAACAAGCAGACAGATATTATAGATTGCGATAAGATGAGTGAATTATTAGAGGATCTAAGAGAAAATTATGATTACATTATTTTAGATACACCAAAGATGGATTTATATACAGATGCACAGATTTTAGCCCAAAAATCTGATGGAGTTATTCTTGTTGTAAAGGAAGCAAAAAATAGTTTAGATTTAATACTAAAGTTAAAAAAGAAATTAAACATAGTAAAAGCTAACATTTTGGGAATAGTCTTAAATGAGTCTAATGCAGATTATAATTGATTTCTTGTTACTAAAAAAGCATATTTTTTAAGGGAGAAATAATGAATATATTATATGTAACTTTTTCATTCAATGTTGGAGGAATAGAAAAATTATTGGTTGATGTTATGAACACAATAGCTGATATTAAAGAAAATAATGTTTTTTTATGCGTAATTAATAATAGTTATGATAAAAATTTATTAAAGAGCTTAAACAGTAATGTAAAAGTTATTCTGCTCAACAGACCAGTAAGTGGAAGAAAGCTTGAATTTATAATAAAATACACAAGAATTATTTTTCAAAATAAGATTGACATAATACATTGCCAGATGGAAAATGCAGTCAAGTTTTCAATTCCAGCTAAAATTTTAAAACCAGCTGTAAAAATATTTACTACGGTTCATGATACCAAAATTTATAGCAGTTTAAAATATTATGAAGTTAGTATAGATAAATTTTTTTGCAATAAAATCATTGCCATATCAGATAGTGTAAAAAAGGAGATATTATCGAGAGGAGTAAAAGAACATAAAATAGTAAAAATATATAATGCTGTTGATATTGATAAATTTAGCATAAAATCATGTGAAGCATTTGACAAAAGAAAAATAGTGATTGGAAATGTTGCAAGGCTTATTCCAAGAAAAAAAGGACAAGATTTATTGATAAAAGCAGTATCAAGATTGAAGAGCAAATATCCAAAAATAAAATGTTTATTTGCAGGAGGAGGTGAAGAGCAGGATGAGAGCATAAATAGATTAAAAGTGCTTTGTCATTCTTTAAATGTTGAAGAAAATATTGAATTTTTAGGAAATGTAGATGATATATCTGGATTTTTAGATAAAATAGACATATTTGTTCTTCCATCTCGTTATGAAGGTTTTGGAATTGCATTGATTGAAGCTATGGTAAAAGGAATACCATGTATTGCAAGCAATATTGATGGACCTAAAGAAATAATAAATGATGATAGCCTTGGATTATTATTTGAAAGTGAAAATATTGATGATCTGACAGAAAAACTGGAATATAGAATTAATAGTATGAATATTGATAGAAATATTATAAGAAAATATGTAATTAAAAATTTTGATATAAGATTTATGGTAAAGAGACTGCTGGATTTGTATGTAACATAGTATATAAATTAAAAACATATTATAAATAAAATATACAGGGAATGGATGGAAAGGTGGTTAAAGTGTTTGAGAATATAGTAAAAATAGACTTCAATAAAAAAATATATGTATGTTTCATATTGGAGCTTATAATGTGTTTTATGTTTGATGCAAAATTTAACACAAGCTTATTTCTTATAGCTATTATCTTTGATATAGCTGTACTTTTGAGTATTTTTATATTCAATAGTGATTCTGCAATAATAGCAATGACGCTGATATCTTCCTTTACTCTAACTTATATGGCAGAAAATTTGGGATTCCCTGAATATATAAAATATATTCAGGATTGTTTTATATTGATGATGGCAGTTAAGCTCATAATGTTTTGTATAAGAAGAGACACAAAGATATATAATATTTATCACATATTATTTCTATTTATAAGCTTTTCAATTTTATCCTGTATTTTTAATAAATGCAGCATATTTTTATATATTCGAACTTTATATTTTGATTATATAAGATATTTTATAATTGGAATTTTTTTAATAAATTCAACTATATCAGAAGAAAAAATAATTAAATATATTAAAATTTTATGGTATACATTGTTATTTCAGATTCCATTAGTTATTATCCAATATTTTTGGAGTCTGAATAATTGGAAAGCTAAAAATCCAGGGGATATAAGGCAGGATTATTTATCAGGAATAATAGGAGGAAGGGGAACAACTGAATTAGGATTATTGATAACAATTGCACTAAGCATATTATTTGTATTATATATTTTTAATAAAGTGAAATTCATAAGTTTTCTAATAAGCACACTTCTTCTTGTTACAATTTCAATACTGGCTGAAGTAAAATTCATATTGATTCTCCTTCCGTTGATGTTTCTAACTATGACGCTGAAAAAACTTAATTTAAAATCAATATGTATATTTGCTCTAATCCTTCTGATTATGGGAATAGGTTCTGTGCAGCTTGTGAAAATATATCCTGAATTTAAAAATTTCTTCAATACTCAATCCATTAAAAAGTATTCTAAAGATTCATATGCATCGTCAGGGATAGGACGAAGCAATTCATTTATAATCGCAAATGATTTGCTTATGAATAATCCTTCAAATGCAATGATGGGATATGGAATTGGAACTGCAGATACAATATCTCCTAAATATAGATTTTCAGCTTTCAATGTATCACAATATATGATTGAATGCGGATATATGGGAGTATTGTGTATATACGGAATGTATATATATGTAATATGCATATCGTTGAAGCTAATTAAATATGGAAGAAGAGATTTTGAAAGGATTTTAGGATATTCAGGTATTATATCAATAGAAGTCATGATTATAGCTACTTTTTATAACAGATCTATGGTAAAAATCAATTTTGCTGTTTTGGCATGGATGATAATTGGGTTGATTTACAAGTATTATTGTTTAAATAAAGAAGAAAGAAGAATTATGATAATAAAGGATGGAAGTGTTGCTGGTGAATTTGAAAAAGCTATTAATAAGCATAGTAGTACCTGTGTACAACAATGAAAACAGAATACATCAATGTGTAGAATCGTTATTGAATCAGACTTTAAAGGATATTGAAATAATTTTAATAGATGATGGTTCAAGTGACCAAAGTGGAATTATCATAGATGAGATGAAGTCTAAGGATTCAAGAATAAAAGCAATTCATCAAGAAAATAAAGGTGTATCAAATGCTAGAAATATTGGAATAGAACTTGCAGAAGGCCGATTCATTGGATTTATAGATTCAGATGACTATGTAGATTGTCAAATGTATGAAAAATTATACAATAAAGTAATAAGTGAGAATAGCAGCATGGGAATGTGCCGTTTTTGTATTGTTGATAGTTATTTAAAAAAAGAAGAAATGTGGAATTTTAATATAGAAGATAATAATATTGCTGAATATATGTTTAAAGATATGATTGGGAAAAATAATGAAATTGATTTTAATACCAGTGATACACTAATGGGGAGTGTATGTAGATGTATTTATGATAAAAATATCTTAAATTTAAATAATATAAGATTTGATGAAGATACGACATATGCAGAAGATCTTCTGTTTAATTTAAAGTATATAAAAGGAATAAAAAATATATCATTAATCAATGAACCACTATATTACTATCATATTAAAAAAGATTCTTTATCTTCAGCATATAGAGAAAATTTCTATACTATCATTAGAGAGCTTATGGTTAAAATTGAGAAAATATCGGATGATTATACCATGGATAAGAGAATAAATTATGCATGGTTTAAATATTTAATAGAAGTTTTAAGGAATTTAACCATCAATGTTAGTTTTTTTAATTCCAATAGGTATAGGAAATTGAAAGCAATAGTAAATGATAAAGAAAACACAGTTAGACTTAAAAATATAAGATTAAAAAAATTAAATATGAAAAATAAGTTCTTTTATATAATATTAAACAATAATTCTGTTTTTTTAATGGGAATATTTTATATGATGCGCTATATAAAAGATGCTGCAAGAAAAATTATCATGAGGAGGATCTGATATTGTGTATGAGTCAGGAATAACGGTCATAATACCAATATATAATAGTGGAAAGTATTTAGATGAAATGCTTGATTCAGTATATAATCAAACTTTTGAGGATTATAATGTTGTTTTAATAAATGATGGTTCTAGTGATAATTCAGAAGATATAGCATTAAAGTATGTTAAAAAAAATTCTAATACTAAATATATATATCAGAAAAACAAAGGAGTATCTGAAGCTAGAAATACTGGAATTGCTGAAATAAGCAAAAAATATACTTTGTTTTTAGATTCAGATGATTATATTAACAAAAAAATGTTTGAAAAAATGTATGAGAAAGCTGAGAGAGTACAAGCAGATATAGTTATGTGCAGTTATAAAACAATATATGATAATTGTAGTAAAACGGAAGAAGTACATTTGAATATGGATGAAAACAATATATATTCAAATACACAAGTTATGGAAATGATGCTTAAAATGAAGATTGAGGGACAGCTGTGGAATAAAATGTTTCTAAGTAAAAGCCTTGTTGATTTTCATATCAAATTTGAAAGAGGAAGGATAATTGAAGATTTATTTCCTGTTGTAAGTCAAGTCAGCAGAGCAGAAAAGATAGTTTATATAGATGAACCTTTATATAATTACAGACAGAATTCAATGTCACTTCTTCACAGTAATAAAGAACTTGATGTAATGAGAGATCAAGTTTTTGCATATAAGAAAATAGCTGAATTAGTAAAAGAACATAATATTGTGAGTAAAGAAATATACAGTTTTTTCATAGCTTTTACAGAAGCATCAAACATAAAAAAATGTGTTGAAATGAATTTAAAATGTAATAATGATATTTACAAAAAATATGAAATTGATAATATGAGCATAAAAGATATTTTTATTAGTAAAGTTTCAATTAAAGTAAAAATAAAACTCTGCCTTTTCAAAATGAGAATATTACATGTATTTTACTATTTATCAGTTAATATTGGAAAAATGCGCAGATGTTCAGCATTATTTATTAAAACAGAGTAATAAATAAATAGATGAATTCATATATTAACATATAACAACAAAAGTAAAGAAAATTTATAAGAAGGTAAAGAAATGGGGTGATCAATATGACGGAGAAAGAAATAAGCATAGAAGATATTCTTTACATTTTAAAAAAACATATGAGATTTATAATGATATTTACAATAATTACAACAGCTGCAGCTGTTATTGTAAGCTGTTATTTTTTGGTTCCCAAGTATGAAGCATATACAAAATTATTTATAGGAAAAGAAATAGCAGTATCAAAAGAAGGAATTAAAAATCAGGAAGAAGCATATTGGTACAATGAACAGGCATCATATAAAAATACTGATGTTGAGATGTATCAAAAATTATTAAAAACATATGTAGAAATTATAACAACAAATGATTTAATTGATAGTGCAATAGAAGGAAATATGGATGAATTAACTTCAGAAGATATTTTAATGGGATTAAATGTAATACCAAGAGATGACACTCAGATATTGGAAATAAGCTATAGAAATGAAGATCCTGTACTGGCTAGAGATATTGTTGGGAAAATTGTAAAGGAATTTATAAAAACATCATCAGATATTATTCCAAATGGAAATGTACAAGTTATTGAAAGTGCAAAGATACCATATGAACCAGTAAGTCCTAATAAAAAAATCTATATTTTATCAGGATTTCTAGCAGGGTTTATTTTTAGTACAGGAATAGTATTTTTAAAAGAATTTATAAACAGCACCTTTAAAGTAAAAGAAGATGTTGAACAGGTTTTGGGAATACCTGTTATTGGAGCAATACCAGATTCTATTTAGAAAGTGAGGAGTATTTATGCTTTTTAAAAGGAAAATGGAGAATACGATTAATAAAGAAAAAAATATAGGATTCATTGTAGAAGATAAGCCCAAATCAATTGAAGCAGAGTCATATAGAACATTAAGAACTAATATACAGTATTCATCCTTTGATAAGAAAATAAGAATAATAGCAGTTACCAGTGCAGAAGCAATGGAAGGAAAGTCAACGGTAGCTGGAAATTTAGCTATATCTTTTGCTCAAAATGAGGAAAGTGTGATTCTTTTAGATTGTGATTTAAGGAAACCTTCACTCCATAAGAAATTTGGAATATCAAATCTTATTGGATTGTCGGAAGTTCTTATAGGGGATGTTAGCTTAGAAGATGCTGTTCAGTTTAGAAATAATAATCTGGATATACTTACATCTGGCAAAGTACCACCTAACCCATCAGAAATGCTTTCATCTTCAGCTATGTCAGTATTACTTGAAAAACTTAAAGAATCATATGATGTAATAATTTTAGATAGTGCACCAATTTTAGCTGTTACAGATCCTCAGATACTGTCAGTTAAAGCTGATGGAACAGTACTTGTTGTAAGGGCAGAAAAGACTAAAAGGGAATGTGTTATTGAAGCAACAAATTTGTTAAAGAAAGTAGATGCTAATATAATTGGAGTTATTCTTAACAGAATAGAAGGAAATCGAGGAAAATATTATAGCTATTATGGAAGTGATTTGAATAAAAAAGAAAGATCATACAAAAAAAGAAAGAAAAGGAATTTAAATGATAGACATACATTCTCACATAATACCTAGTATTGATGATGGATCAAAATCTATAGAAATGACATTGGAAATGCTTGAAGGGGCACAAAAGGATGGAATAAATCAAATAGTAGCAACGCCTCATTATATTAGGGGGTATGCAGAAGAGAATATAAGCAGAGTAAAAAAATGGGTGGAATATATTAATTCCATTGTTAAGAAAAATAATATGAATATAAATATTTATTGCGGACAAGAAGTATATTTTACAAATAACATTTTAGATGATTATTTTCAAAATAACATAGGGACAATAAATGGCACTAGATATATGCTTATTGAATTTCCTATGCATAAAATGGATGATGAAATTTTTGAAAAAATATATGAACTTCAGATTAGAGACATAATTCCTATAATAGCTCATCCAGAACGTTATGAGTATTTTATTGAGAAACCTTTTATGATTAATGAATTTATAAAAGAAGGATATTTATTTCAAATGAATTCAGGAAGTATTAGCGGCAGGTATGGGAAAAATGTAAAAAAAACATCTGAATTATTTTTAAGAAATAATATATATAATTTTATTGGATCAGACGCTCACAATAATTTTGATAGAAACATGATGATAAGAGCAGATTTAGAATTGACATATAAAAAAAATAGACATATTAGAAATATTGTTGAAGAAAGTTCTATTAGTTTAATGAAAAATGAGAAAGTGAATTTTTATGGAGAAAAAATAAAATTCAAAAAAGTCCGTACATTTTTTTAAAGGCATGATTTTAAGTAAACAGCTAAATACATGTGAGGTTGGTAAAGTTATGAATAAACTGATTATAAATGGATTGTTTTATACTCAAAGAACAACGGGAGTGCAGAGATTTGCAAAAGAATTAATAAGAGAATTGGATAATGTTATTGAAAAGAATAAAATTTCAATCATTGTTCCTGATTATGCAGAAAATATGCCACAATATAAAAATATAGAAATCATACATTATGGAAAGATGAAAGGGATGTTATGGGAACAGATAAATTTATTTTACTATTTAAAGAAACATAATATGATAAGCTTAAGTTTATGCAATTCTCAGCCTGTTTTCTGTCCAGGTATAATGTGCATACATGATGCTGCATATAAAACTCATCCAGAATATTTTAAGACTATCCATGGGAAATTATCGGTATATTGGCATAGGCTAAATTTTTGGATTGCTAAAATTCAAAAGCATCCAATTATAACAGTATCATATTTTTCTAAATATCAATTGATAGATACTTATAAAATAAAACCAGAAAGACTTCTTGTAATTGGAAATGGATGGCAACATATGAACAGAATAGATGAAGATGATACAATTTTAGAAAAAAATAACCTTAAGCGTGGAGAATTTTTTTTTACATTAGGAAATATTAATTATAACAAAAATACTAAATGGGTATTAGATTTTGCAGAAAAAAATCCTGAATATATTTTTGTTTTAAGTGGGATTAAAGTGAAAAACAGCAGTATAGATATTCCACATACAGATAATGTAAAATGGCTTGGATATTTATCTGATGGAGAAATAAAATCATTATATAAACATTGCAGGGCATTTATTTTTCCATCAATTCATGAAGGCTTTGGAATTCCACCAATGGAAGCACTTAGTCAGGGAGCAGAGATAATTATAGCAAATACAACTTGTTTGCCTGAGATATATGGAAATTCTGCACATTATATAGATCCTTATGATATTAATGTGGATGTTGAAAAATTATTGAAAAAAGATGTGGGTAGTAAGAAATTAGTGCTAAATAAGTATTCATGGAAAAAGTCAGCTGAAATTTTAAAAGAATTAATTTATAAATACAATTAAGCACTGGTATTATGGTGGAAGAGAATGAGAATATTAATAATAAATTCATATTATTATCCAAATATGATTGGTGGGACTGAACATAGCTTGAAATTATTAGCTGAAGGCCTCACTGCTATTGGACATGATGTTTGTATATATTCAATTGATAATTTAGAGTCAGATGAACTGATATATGAAAATATAAATGAGGTTAATATATTTCGCGGCTTGGCAGGACTATATGATATGAAAGCAAAGATGAGGATTACT
Organism: uncultured Clostridium sp.; assembly: GCF_934754915.1. Classification (GTDB taxonomy): domain Bacteria; phylum Bacillota; class Clostridia; order Clostridiales; family Clostridiaceae; genus Clostridium. The sequence goes on along the minus strand of NZ_CAKVKB010000005.1, from coordinate 23,729 downwards.
AAAAGCAGGTTTAAATTATGGAGAAATAAAATAATAGAGATAAATAATAGAGGAGCAGTAGAAGAATTAGAAATGGTTATAGAAAGGTTTAAGCCTGATATAATCCATACAAATAACTTATTTGGAATATCTGCTTTTATTTGGAAGGTTATAAAATTAAAAGGAATTCCAATCATTCATACTTTGAGAGATTATTGGATGATAACGCCAACATATTCATTGGATTATATGAAGAAAAACAAGTTTTTGAACAGTATGCATAAGATTTATCAATGGCATTATAGAAGACTGAGCAGATTTGTTGATGCAGTTACAGCACCGTCGCAGTTTACATTAGATAAATTTATTGAATACGGATATTTTTCTGAATCGAAGCATGTTAAGATAAGCAATTGTGTAGAAATTGATTATAGTGAAATGAGAGATATTATAAAAAAGAGAAATGCCAGTAACAGTAATACGATTGGATTTATTTTTGTTGGAAGTCTTATACCTATCAAGGGAATTGATAAGCTGATTTCTACATTTATGGATATAAAGAATGAAAATATTAGTTTAACTATATGTGGGTCAGGTTCATTGAAAGACAAGATTTTAGAAGCATGCAAACTTGATAATAGAATAAAATATTTAGGTCAGCTTAAAGAAAGTCAGTTAAGAGAAGTTTTTTTGAAAAATGATGTGCTCATTATACCATCTGTTTTTGATGAGCCTTTTGGAAGAGTAGTGATTGAGGCTAATTTGTACGGACTGCCTGTTATAGGATCTAGAAAAGGTGGAATAGTTGAAATAATAAATAATATAAAATCAGGAGTGTTATTTGATATAGAAGATAAAAATGATTTTAAAGAAAAAATTAAATTATTTAGCAGTAGAAGTTATATAAAGTCATTTTATCCAGCAATATTAAATGGAATTCATAAATATTCACTAGAAGAACAGATAAAAGAATTTTTAAGTTTATATTCATTAATATTAAATGTATAGGGAGTAAAGTACAAGAGAACTTATAGAGAAATTCTATGTTTAAGGGGTACTATTTATGAAGCATATAAGTTCAGTATTAAAAAGAAAAGTAAAAGTTGAAAATATTATTTTTTTTGTTCTGCTTTTTCCATTTATACAACCAAGAAATTGGGAGAGCAGGCCTGAATTGAAAAATATATATAATTTATATTCTGCAATTGCCAGTGTAATCATTTTAGCAATATGGTGTATTTATTATATGAAAAGAAAAGAAAATTCTAAATTGATTTTCTTTATAGTCAGCTATTATTCAATTTATATCATTTCTACATTTTTAAATAGTCATGAAAATATTAAAAATACATTATTTAATTGTATTTGTACAATTTCATTTCTGATGCTTGTAGATATATGGGCTAAGAGAGATTTTAAAGTACTGTTGAAAACACTAGTTGTATTATTTTCAACTTTTATTATAATAAATTTTATTTTAATGGAGTTTCTTCCAGGGACTTTATTTAGAAGAGAATTTGATAAGCATTTAGTTTATTTTTTAGGAGAAAAAAATTCTTTAAGTTTTTTTATAATTCCAGCAGTTTCATGCATTATAGCATATTATCATGAATATCATAAAAAAATTAAAAAACTGGGAATAATTCTAATTTTTGTTGCAATATATGAGTTATTTAGAACAGGATCAGCTGGAAGTATTGTAGCATTACTATCAGGAATGATTTTGATGATTATGAATAAATTAAAATTTAAAATTAATGTATATCATTTTATGTTGTTATATATAATTATGTTTATATTATTAGTTTTTGTACAGAATTCTGCTTATTACAGCTATTTTATACATGATATTTTAGGAAAGTCATTGACGTTTAGTGATAGAACTACATTATGGAATCAGTCATTAGACATGATAAAAAAATTTCCATGGTTAGGGCAGGGCGGTTATTTTATAAATAGATGCAGATTTTTATATCATAGTGGATATTATTCTTCACATAATGCTTTACTTCAATCTGCAGTTGATGCAGGAATTATTTCTATAGTGTTTTTTTGCATGAATATGAAAATAGCATGTAAAGAACTTCATAAGAATAGAGAAAAGCAAATAGCACAGGATATAATTATTGGAATTATATGTATTATGCTCACTTTTCTTATTGAGGCATTTACATTTAAGTATTTATATATGCTTTTAGTATTGGGAGTGAATATAAAAAAGCTTAACATAAAAACTGTACTTGAAAAATAATTTTTATGTTTTTTAAATGGAAAAAGGGATTTTGGAGAATTCATCTGTAAAGAGGTGACAATTTTGTGAATTACTCAATAATTAATTACAATAATATAAAAAAAGTGTTGAGAGGAAAGGGACTTAATTTATATTATAAATATTCTAAACCGTGTTTTGGAATAAATACGCAAGAAAAACGCCATAAAAAAATAGTAATTTCTTTAACGAGTTATCCTGCAAGATTAAATACCTTACATCTGTGTATAAAAAGCTTGATGAATCAGACATATAAACCAGATAAAATAATACTATATCTGGGAGAGGATACTAAAAGATCAGATATTGGATCTGATTTAATTGAACTTAAAGATTATGGATTGACAATAATAACTGATGTAGAAAATTTAGGACCTCATAAGAAATACTATTATGCAGTTAAAGAATATCCAAATGATATTATAATTACAGTTGATGATGATGTAATATATGATGAACTGTTAGTTGAATCATTAATAGATTCTTACAATAAATATCCAAACTGTGTGTCTGCAAGAAGAGTTCATAAAATATTGACAGATTCTATAGGAAAGATAAGACCTTATAATTCATGGCAGTGGAATTGTAAAAATATTTTAGATCCATCAAAAGAATTATTTGCAACTGGGGTCGGAGGAGTCTTGTATCCTCCAGAGTGTTTAAATAGTGAAGTATTTAATAAGGACAATATAAAAAAGCTATGTATGAATGCTGATGATGTGTGGCTTAAGTTTATGGAAATTATGAATGATACAGCTGTAGCATGGGTTAATTCATATATAAACCATCCAGCAGTTATTAATGGAACACAAGGATTATCAGCTTTAAATAAATCTAACGTCTTACGTTGTCAAAATGATGTATACATTGAAAGAATGTCAAATTATTTTCAATGCAGCTTATTAGGCAGATGAATAGAGGGGAGAAAAATTGCTTTAAATGAAGTCAAGAACTTTTAAATCAATGCGCAATACTTCACTGGCTGTTGTATCACAGATTATAAACAGTGCTTTATGCTTTATTAAAAGGACAATATTCATATATGCTCTTGGAAATGAGTATCTTGGATTTAATGGGCTTTTTAGTGATATACTAACTATTCTATCATTAGCAGAACTAGGTGTTGGAACAGCAGTTTTATATTCTATGTATAAGCCAGCGGCTGAAAAAGATCGAAAAAAAATGAGTGCGCTGTTAAATTTTTATAGACATATTTATATGATTATAGGTATTTTTATTACAGCATCAGGGCTGTGTTTAATTCCATTTCTTAATTTTTTTATTTCAGATATAAATTATTCTAAAGAAGTCCCCATAATATATATATTGTATTTATTTAATACATCATGCAGTTACTTTTTCATATATAAAAAAAGCATACTTATAGTAGAGCAGAATTATTATATAATTTCCATTATTGAAATCATAGCGACATTATTTCAAAATACATTTCAAATTATAGTATTGTTGATTTTTAAGAATTTTTTAATTTATTTAGGGGTGCAGATTGCAGGAACATTAATTAATAATATCTGCATTTCAATTTATATTGATAAAAAATATAAGTATTTAAAAGAAAACAAAAAAGAAAAGCTGGATAAAAAAACTAGAGGTGTTATCTTTAAAAATATTATGGCCATGTTTTTTAGCAAAATCAGTTCAGCAGTTGTAACTTCAACAGATAATATATTAATTTCCAAGTTTGTAAGTACAATTCTTTTAGGTCTGTATTCAAACTATACAATGTTTGTATCAGTAATCAGACTTATATTTGGAAAAACTTTTGAAGCCATTTCAGGAAGTGTAGGAAATTTAATTGTTACAGAATCTAAAGAGAAATCTTTTGAGAATTATCATAAGATATGGTTTTTAAATTTCTGGCTTATAGGTTTTTGTAGTATTTCCTTATTTATTCTCATAAATTCATTTATTGAACTATGGATAGGACAGGGATATGTATTAAATATTACTATAGTTTTTTTTATATGTTTAAATCTGTATATGAGACTCATTCGAAATACATCATTAACATTTATTGAATCATATGGATTGTTTACAAGTATAAAATGGAAATGTATTGCAGAAGCTGTTATAAACCTTATTGCATCTTTATTTTATTTAAAAATATTAAATTTAGGCATAATAGGGGTTTTGCTTGGAACTTTTTCCAGCAATATATTGACTAATTTTTGGTATGAGCCATATGTTATTTACAAAAAGGAGTTTAAGAGATCATTAAATGATTATTTTATTAAATTCATAAAATATATTACTGCAGTGTTCATAACTGGAATAACTATATATAAAATTTGTGATTTTATTACCATTAATAATTTATATTCAAAATTTGTCGTTAATTTAATAATATGCTGCTTTCTCATTAACATTATGTTTTGTGTATTTTTTTATAAAACAAAGGAATTTAAATATTTCTCAAATTGTATTATTAAGATATTAAATAATTTAAAAAAGTCATGATTATTTAGACAACAAGTTTGTAAAATTCATCAAATTAATAAGTAAAGTTTATATATTTCAATAAGGCATGTAGTCAGGGAGGAATAGTAGTATTATGAAAATTACGGTGGTTGGAATAGGTTATGTAGGATTAGCCAATGCTATTCTTTTAGCACAAAATAATCAGGTATATGCAGTAGATATACTTAAAGAAAAAGTAGATATGGTAAACAATAAAAGATCACCGATTGAAGATAAAGAGATAGAAGAATATCTTAAATACAATAGATTAAATTTATCAGCTACAATTGATGCAGAATCTTCCTATAAGGAATCCGATTTTGTTATTGTAAGTACTCCAACCAATTATGATCAAAAAAAGAATTGTTTTAATACAACAAGTGTAGAAGAAACTGTTAAAAAGGTTCTACAAACTAATTCTAATGCAGTTATTGTTATAAAATCAACAGTTCCTGTAGGTTATACAGAATTATTAAGAAAAAAATTAAAAACGGATAATATAATTTTTAGTCCAGAGTTTTTGAGAGAAGGACATGCGTTATATGATAATTTATATCCTTCTCGAATTATTGTAGGAATATCAAAAAACAATAGAAGATTATATGAAATAGCAGATAAATTTGCTCATCTTTTACATGAAGGTGCTTTAAAGAAAAATATTCCTATTCTTATTACTGATTCAACAGAAGCAGAAGCAGTGAAACTTTTTGCTAATACATATCTTGCATTAAGAGTTTCTTTCTTTAATGAATTAGATACGTATGCAGAAGTAAGGGGACTTGATTCCAGACAGATAATAGATGGAATATGTTTAGATCCACGAATTGGATCATATTATAATAACCCATCTTTTGGATATGGAGGTTATTGTCTTCCAAAGGATACAAAACAATTGCTGGCAAATTATGAGCAGGTACCTAACAATATTATAAGAGCTATTGTAGAAGCAAATAACACAAGAAAAGATTTTATTGCTGAACGTATTCTTGAAAAGGTAGGATATTATGATAGGAGATGGATTGATAAAAAAGAAAAATGTGTAGTTGGGGTATATAGATTGGCTATGAAATCTAATTCAGATAATTTTAGAGAAAGCAGTATACAGGGAGTAATGGAACGCATTAGAAATAAAGGAATAGAAACAATAGTTTATGAGCCTGCATTAAAGGAAGATGTGTTTTTGGAAAGCAGAGTAATAAGAAGATTAGACGAATTTAAAAATATATCAGATATAATTATAGCTAATAGATATAGTAATAAATTGGAAGATGTTATGGAAAAAGTTTATACAAGAGATTTATATTTTAAGGATTAGAAATTCAAAGTTATAAATTAAATAAATAATATAAACTTTATTATTAATAAATAAGGTTAAGAGACAGTATTTTTAAAGAGGTGATTTTTGGTGAATGATTCCCAGAGATTAATCATAAATATTTTAAAAAATTCTCTTAATAATAAGAAAAGTGAAATTTATCTTCAAAAAATGAGTATATGGAATAAAGTCATAAAATTCGCAAGAGAGCATGAAATAAGTTCACTTATATACTATTTAATAGAACGCAGTTCATTAAAATGCATAGATAAACATATTTTGAACAGCTGGAAAGCTGATGTCATTAAATCTAATATGTCTCAGTTAAAAATTGAAAGTGAAATAAATAAAATAATTTGTGGATTTAATAAGATGAAAATAAAAATTGTGTTATTAAAAGGATTAATTCTTAAAAACTATTATCTAAAGCCTGAATTAAGAACAATGGGAGATGGAGATATTTTGATTCAGGAAAAGGATTATAAAAAAGCAGAAAAATATTTATTGGAAGAGGGATATGCTTTATATAAAGAAAAGAATTCTGTGCATCAAGGGTTTATAAATGAAAATGGAATACTGATAGAACTACATTGGAAATTAATAAATAATGAAAATTATATAGCAGATACAGAAGAATTTGAAAACAATATATGGAATAGATGTGTATGTTCTAGTATTTATGGAGAGTATGTTTATTCACTAAATAACGAAGATTTTCTATTACATTTATTTATTCACATGGCTAAACACATAAGAGTCAGTGGATTTGGCTTGAGACATTTATATGATATAGCACTTTTTATAAAAAGAAACTATGAATCGATAAAATGGGAAGAATTCTATTTTATGGCTAAAAAAAATAATGCTTTGAAATTTTCTAAAGGAATTCTGCTTATTATTAATGATATTTTTGAAGTAAAAATTCCTCGGGAAATATTAAATGATAACACAATTAAAAAATCTGATTTGAATTTATTGCTGGAATGGGTATTGTCACATGGTGTATTTGGCGTAAATAACATAATCAACGGATTAACATGTGTGTATATGAATAGAAGAATGTATAAAAATAATATAAAGTTAAAATCTGAAACAGTATCAAGTGCAGCAGAAACTAAAATGGCACAAATAAATATCAAAAAAAGCAGGATATTACGGTCAGTAGAATTGTTTCATGAATTCATGTATATAATCTTCATTAAGTATGGAATCATTAATTTTTTTAGAAATTTTTGCAGATCACTCATTAATGGAGAGAAAAAAATAAAAATATTGAACAGGTTCAATTTATAAAAAATAAAATTTGAGGTAAGATGAATGAAAAATGATTTTAAAGTATGTCAAAGTAAATCAATAGATTGTGCAGTTATAGATGGTGAAGCTGTAATGATGGATTTAGAAAGAGGAACATACTATACATTAAATTCTGTAGCAGCTAATATATGGAATATAATAGAGGATGAAATATATATAAGCAAAATAATTGAAAAGCTATTAGAAATATATGATGTTGATTTTGAAACATGTGAAAAGAGTCTTTTGAAGTACTTGAATTATATGGATAAATATGGACTTATTGTAATGCTATGATTAAATTTTATGTACTAAAATTTAATCATATAGGCATATTTATTATTAAAGATATTATTTTTAATGTAAATAATATTGACATAATTTATGAGGGGTGTTAATAATGAGGAAAAAATTGTGGGAGGAACCTAAAGTAGAACAGCTAAATTTAAAAGAAATAGCTGTAATTTGTACATGCAGTGGATGGAGCTCATACCAGCCTTGTACACAAAGGAGGCCATCACATGGAAACAGGCCTTTTGATCCACCACCACGTCATGAATAGAAATATAAATATACAAATGATTACAATGCTTAAAGAGCAATATGTTCTTTAAGCATTTAAAATATGTAAATGAAAGGAGCTAAAATATTGGAATCAGTTATCAAAAGAAGAATATATGAATTTATGTCATATTCTTATGAAAAAAAAATTTTAATGTTTAGGGTGTTTTTTATCATGGGGGTGTCAAGAGCAGCCATATTAATATTACCTGAAAATAAATTAAGATCATATTTTGGAGAAAAAAATAGCGAAACTCCTTACATAGCAGAAGAAAAATATTATAAAGCAGCTGAAAATATAAGCTGGGCTGTGAAAAAAACAGCTCCTTATACACCATGGAAAAGTCAATGTCTTGTTCAAGCATTAACTGTGCAGAAAATGCTAAAAAGTAAAGGGATAAGCAGCACTTTGTATTTGGGCGTAAATGGAAAACGCAAAAGCGAGATTAAGGCACATTCATGGTTAAGGGTTGGCAGCAGATATGTAATTGGTGGAAGTGGTGAAGAGTACCATATCATTGGAAAATTTAAAAGTGTAATTTAGCTGGGAGTTATTATGAAGTATTATAGAATTTATGGATTGAAAGTTAAATCACAAATAAAATTAGATGAATTAATAGAGATTAAAGATGATGAATGTAATTGCAAAATAGATGTTGAAATAAAAATTGAAAAAATTCCAGATGAAATTATTGAAAAGATTGCCAGGATTAAAGATAAGAACAGATTTTGCGAATATAGTGAATCTGAATGCTGGTTTTATATATGTGGTGTAGCTGCATATAGAATATACGATGGAAAATACATTTCGATTCAGCCAGTAAGTAATTGTATAGATCAGAAGATAAAGACATTTCTTCTTGGAGGAGCATTTATATGTCTGCTTCTTCAGAGAAAATTTATAGGAATACATGGAAGTGCTGTTGCGGTAGGTGATTCATCTATAGTGATAACTGGAGAGTCTGGTGCAGGAAAATCAACACTGTTATCTGAATTTGTGAAAAAGGGGTATAAGTTTTTAGCAGATGATCTTTGTGCAGTTGAATTTAGTGATAATGGAGAAATTAATATTAATTCTGCTTATCCACAAAGAAAACTCTGCCGAGATGCAGCAGAATGGTTTAATTATAGTTTAGATAATCTTAAATGGATAGATGAAGAAAGGGATAAATTTGCAGTAGATTCAATGGAGACATTTATTTATGGAACAAAAAAATTGAAAGCTATATTTGAAATTAATGTTATAAAAAATGAAATGAATCATGTCATGATCAAAGAAATTAAAGGAATAGAGAAATTTAAATCAGTAGTGGATAATTTATATGAGAGTAATATTGTGAAATGTCTGGGGATAAAGGGTAAAATTTTTGAAAATATAACAAAACTGTCTCAGGAAGTTCCATATTATAAAATATATAGACCTTATGGGATTTTTACATTAGCAAAGCAGTTTCAATTAATTAAATCAATAATAATATAGAAAACAGACTATTGTTCTTGAGAGTATTATGAACAATAGTCTGTTTTTATTAGATTCGCATTTTCCAATTTAAAGACAGTATCACATATGGATAAGGCAGCTGGTCTGTGAGTGATAAAAATACAAATTGGATTATAATCTAAATGTCTGATAGAATCTAATATTTTTAGTTCTGTTTCCATATCTATAGAGCTTGTAGCTTCATCTAGAAGAAGAATTGGAGATTTTTTTAGAAATGCCCTTGCAATAGCAATTCTCTGAACTTGTCCCCCAGAAAGAGCATCACCTTTTTCTCCAATTACAGTATTTATATTTTCCTTTAAGGAATTTACAAAATCAAAAGCATATGCACATTTTAAAGCTTTAGAAATTTCATTCATATGTGCATCTGGTTTTGCAATTTTTAAATTATCTAAAATTGTTCCTGAAAATAATGTATTACCTTGAGGAACATAAGATATTAAATTTCTATGATTTATATTTAAAGGTTCAGAATTAATTAATATAGAACCGCTGTCTGGAGAAATTAAAGATAGTATGAGATTTATAATAGTTGTTTTACCTTCGCCAGAAGCACCTATAAGTCCTATTATTTCTCCTGAGTGAACAGTGAAGGATACATTATTTAATATATGTTGATGTTTGTTGTAACTAAAATTAACATTATAAAAAGATAATGTATAAGAAGAAAGATCATTTGTATTATCTGAATTTTTCAAAATATATGGATTATATTCCTGAGTTAAGGAATCCATTTCCATTATTCTTTCAGAAGCAGCTAATGCAGAGATAAGCTGAGGAAAAGCAGAAGATAATCCATAAACTGGCTGTTGAATATTGGTAAATAACTGAAGCATTGCAGTTAAGCTTCCAAAATTCTGCTCAATTCCAGAAGCAATATTAAAAGTTCCCCATATAAAAACCATGAAATATCCCAAAAATGAACTTAATGAAAATAGTCCGTTAGATATGCAGTTAAAGTAATTTCTTTTAACAACTAAATGAATTTTATCTTTTTGAATTTTATCTAAATTTTTAAGTTTAATTTTTTCTAAACAAAAACTTTTTATTATAATTATGTTTATGAAACTTTCTTGAAGAAAACTATTGTATTCAGTTTCTTTTTTCTGAAGTTCTAAATAAAAGTATTTAAGTTTTTTTCCATAAATTTTACTCAGCAATATTAGAAAAGGAAATACGGATATTGAAATTGCTGACATAAATGGAGAGAGAGAGAAAACTGCAAAAAATGATGATATAAACATAACTGATAGGGATACTATATTGGGAATAGTATATATAATCATATTTGAAATAGTATTTATGTCATTAGTTAAACGAGTTAAAAATTCCATGCTGTGATATCTGTTATAATCATTAAAATTACTGTGAATTATATGATTATAAAGTTCTCTCTGAAGCTTGTTTTTTATATTTTCAAAACAATAGGATGAAAAAACTGTATCAACAGTGTTTAAAATTATACGAGTTAAAAATAATATTCCAAGAATAATAATAGAAATTATAGCTTTATTTATATTGTTAATAGATGCTGAATCGATTATATATTTTGTTACAAATGCTGTAAAAACACTAATTACTGAATTTAATGAACATATAATAATTATTATTATTAAAAAAGGAATACTGAATTTGGACTTATGAAAAGTCCAATAAAATTCTTGTAATATTTTTTTCATCGTTAATCCTTTCTACATTGTAAAGTGATATATATTGCAATTGACAATAAAGGATGGAATCTTAGAAGCAGTATTTTTATGTGATTAGATAAATTTTAAGTGTAACTTTAATCTGTAAATAATTTATAATGATTTGAATCAGTTTTCATAAATAAATTTGTGTATTTTCTTTATAGTAGATTCTTCATCAAATACATAATAGTAGATACCATCTATTATTTTACCTTCAGCATCTGAATTTTCAGGGAATTGATGTTCTAATATATCAATGTTGTCAAGAGAAATAAGATCCATACACAATGAAAGGATTTCTGAGCCATTGAGATTTGTGCTTACTAATGGAAGAAGATTATCAAGTAAAGAAGGATAGGAGGTTATAGGCAGATCTTTTAATTTTTCAAAGACGGTCTCAAGTACTATGCGCTGTCTATGGCTTCTCTCAAAATCACCACCATCAGTATATCTTATTCTTGTATAAGCTAAAGCCTGAGTTCCATCTACATGTTGAATTCCACTGCTATTGATATCAGGAGAAGATGTATTATTTTTGGAATTTAAGCTATGAATATATTTGTTTATATATTTTAATTCATTCTCATTTATATCTAATGTTATTCCTCCAATGGAGTCAATCAATACTGGAAATGAGGTTAAATTTACTGAGACAAATTGTGTAAGGTCAAGATTAAAATTGTCATTCAATGTTTTAAGTGTAAGTTCTGGACCACCAAAAGCATATGCATGATTGATTTTATCTTTATGAGATTTATTATGAATTAAAACATAGGAATCTCTTATTATTGAAGATAATTTTATTTTATTGTGTTCAGTATCTAGGGTTGCTATAACTATGCAATCTGAACGTCCTATGTTGTCTTCACCAGAGTCTATTCCTAACAAGAGTATATTTTTAATATATTTATTTGAGGTTTTACTATTTGATGAATTATCATCATTTTTTAATTTATTGTTATTATTTATTTCAGAATCTGCTTTATTATCTGAAAGATTTACTTTATTAAAATATGAAATGGAAAAAAGTGATATAAGAATTGTTGTTATGGTTATCATTGAAAAGACAATAGTTTTTTTCTTCATAATTAATACATCCTTATTATAATTTTCATATCTACATAAAAGTATATGTAGATTATAAATTTATTATGTATAATAAGATTTATGTTAACAGTGGGTTCTATTATGTAAATTAGTGAATACTAATATTATTGTAAAGTAATCTTATAGAAACTAGGTGTATAAAATATAATTTTGAAGGCAGAGGTGTTTTCTATGAAAATAATAATAATCTATTTGTTATTAGTAATGACAATAATAATCTTTTTTTATTCAGCTCATAGAAAGTGGTAAGAATATTAAAAATAATCGAATCTGTAAAATGAAAATATTTTACATTTCATTTGAACTATTTGCAATAAAATCAATTTAGAATATATATTGCAATTTACAATGAATGATGAAATTTTTTTATATGTATCAGATAAATTTTAATATTGCAATATATATTTTTTATAATGGGAATACAGAAATTGTATTGTGCATATATATTATTGTAAGAGTGCTCTAGGCATGAGTTTAATAATATTTATGGAGGAAAAGTTTATAATGGTTGAAAGAGCGGTTCTAAAGCGTAATGCCAAAGATCAATTACATGGAAAATGGGGACTTGCAATAGCAGCATTTGTAATCAGTGCTATAATTCCTTGTATAATCAGTACAATAGGTTCAATGTTTGAATCATCAGCGGTGGCTATAATTGGTATTATTGTTGCTATAATAGTATCAGGACCTATAGTATATGGATTATGTACTTTCACTTTAAATGTAGTAAGAGGAAAAAATTCAGCAGTATCAGATATTTTTGCAGGATTTAATGGAAAAATATTTATTAAATCAGTTGTTATAATTATTTTGATGTCGGTAGCAATAGGAATTGGATATATGATTTTTATAATTCCAGGAATAATTTTAGGTCTTATGTTTTCTCAAGCTTTTTTCATTTTAGTGGATAATAATGATATGTCTGCAATCGATTGTATGAAAACCAGCTGTTCTATGATGTCAGGAAATAAGGGCTATTTGTTTGTATTATTATTGAGCTTTATTGGGTGGTTTATACTAGGACAAATAACTTTTGGAATTGCTATGTTATGGGTATGTCCTTATTACAATATTACATTAGGAAATTTCTATAATGAGTTAAAAGACAATAAAACTGCTTAAAAATTAATTTGACAGGAATAATTATAATATAATAAACTAAAAATACACCGTTAATAATGGATAGTTATCTTTTATTTATAGGTGTATTTTTTATTCTGATCGTTATAATTTTACATTGAAGTTATATTTAATTATTGGAAAAAATAGTATATTGAAAATTAAAAAATAATAAATTATTGAGATATTATAAAAAAATATGGTAAAAAATTATGATTGGAATTATAATGGAATAGTATACTGTTATTTAAATGGTAAATTCAAGGGGGGCAAAACATGAAAAAGATAAAAATAGCACTACTAGGATTGGGGAATGTTGGTCGTGGTGTTTGGATGATTTTAAATTCTAATAAAGAAGAAGTAATGAAAAGATGTGGCTATGAAGTTGAAGTAGCTAAAGTCCTTGTAAGGAATAAGAACAAACCTAGACCTGTAAAGATTCCAGATGAAATTGTAACAACTGATTTTAATGAAATACTAAATGATGACAGCATAAAGATAGTTGTTGAAGTTATGGGTGGAATGGAACCAGCAAGAGAATATATGCTTAAATGTATGGATAAGAAAAAACATATAGTAACAGCTAATAAAATGCTGCTTGCAACAGGTGGAGATGAATTATTCCAAAAAGCTGATGAAATGGGAATAATGTTCCAATATGAAGCTAGTGTAGCTGGTGGTATTCCAATAATCAAAGGAATAGATGAAAGTCTTACAGCTAATAAGATAGAAACTTTATATGGTATTGTAAATGGTACTACAAATTATATTTTAAGCAAAATGGAACTTGAAGGAGCAGCTTTTGATGATGTATTAAAAGAAGCACAAGAAAAAGGATATGCAGAAGCAGATCCAACTTCTGATATTGAAAGTTATGATGCTCAATATAAACTTGCAATTCTTGCATCTTTAGCATTTGGAACTAAAATAGATGTGGATAACGTTTATAGAGAAGGTATAACAAAAATAACTGACGTTGATATGAAATATGCAAGTGAATTCAAGATGGCAATAAAGCTTCTTGCAATAGCAAAAGAAGTTGATGGAAAGGTAGAATTAAGAGTTCATCCAACAATGATTCCTAAGAAACATCCTCTTGCCAATGTATATGACTCTTATAATGCAGTATTTATAAAAGGTAATGCAGTTGGTGACTTAATGTTTTATGGAAGAGGTGCTGGAGACCTTCCAACAGGAAGTGCAGTTGTAAGTGACATTGTATCTATAGTAAGAAGTGATGTTAATACTGAAAATGAAAATCCAGTAGTTAAGAATAATCTATGGAAGAGAGAAATCAAAGCTATGGATGAAGTTGAAAGCAAGTATTATGTACGAGCTACTGTACTTGATGAACCTGGAGTTTTAAGTGAAATTACAACAATTTTTGGAAAGAACAATGTAAGTCTTCGTTCTGTAATTCAAAAAGGTGATGAAGAAGATGGATTTGTTACAATAGTTTTAGTAACTCATAGAACTATTGAAGGTGAATTTAATAAGGCTATTGATGAAATAAAGAAATTAAATGGAGTAAATAATATCAATAGTGTTATAAGAATTGAAGATTTTAAAGAAAGATAAAATCATTGACATAAAATTGTAAAAATGATATTTTAAATGTATAAGTTATACGACTGACGGAAGTGGAATAAACCACATGAAGTATAGCTGTAAAAGAGCCGACCGTCTGGGCAGAAGAGCCTAGATAGCGGCTCTTTTATAGTTGATTTAAAGTTTTTTTATCAATTATAGATAAAAAAGGAGAGTGTATAACCATGAAAGAAATAAAATTAAAGTATGGATGCAATCCAAATTAAAAGTATGCTGAAATTTCTATGAATGGAAGGGAATTACCTATAAGAATTCTAAATGGAAATCCAGGATATATTAATTTTTTAGATGCATTTAACAGCTGGCAGTGTGTAAAGGAACTTAAGGAAGCAGTAAAACTTCCATGTGCAGCATCATTTAAGCATGTAAGTCCAGCAGGAGTGGGAGTTGGAATTCCATTAGATGATACTTTGAGAAAGATTCATTTTGCACCAGAAGGCAACTGTCAAAAATAGCAGCAGCTTATATAAGAGCACGTGGAGCAGATAGAATGTCTTCTTATGGTGATTTTGTTGCATTGTCTGATGAGTGTGATAAAATTACAGCTGAATTTTTAGCCCATGAGGTTTCAGATGGAATTATTGCACCATCATATTCAAAAGAAGCATTAGAAATATTAAAAAAGAAAAAAAGAGGAACTTATGTTGTTATAGAAATAAATCCTGATTATGAACCAGAGGAAATGGAAAAAAAGCAGGTATATGGAATTACTTTTACGCAAAGCAGAAATAATATAAAAATTACAGAAGATGCTTTGAAAAATATTCCTACTACAAACAAGGAAATACCGGAAAATGCTAAAATCGATCTTTTAATTTCAATGATAACACTTAAGTATACTCAATCTAATTCAGTATGTTATGTTAAAGATGGTCAGGCCATAGGAATAGGAGCTGGACAACAATCCAGAATACATTGTACAAGGCTTGCAGGAAATAAGGCAGATATATGGTTCTTAAGACAGCATCCAAAAGTTTTAAATCTTAAATTTAAAGAAAATATAAAGAGAGCAGATAGAGATAATGCAATTGATACGTACATATCAGATGATTATATGGATGTATTAGAAGATGGTGTATGGGAAAATGTATTTGCAGAAAAACCTCATGTATTGACAAGGGAAGAAAAGAAAGAATGGATTAAGAAATTGGAAGGAGTATCTCTTGGTTCAGATGCATTTTTCCCTTTTGGTGATAATATTGAAAGAGCAAGGAAAAGCGGTGTTTCTTATATAGCCGAGCCTGGAGGATCAATCAGGGATGATAATGTTATTGAAATGTGTAATAAATATGGAATTGTAATGGCATTTACAGGAATAAGATTATTTCATCATTAAAAACAGATAAAGATATGTCTTGATATTTTAAGCAAATAAAGGATTCTTAAACGGGGGATATAGTTATGAAATATTTTTTCTTTGATGTAGACGGAACTTTAAAACCATACGGAAAAGCTATACCATATTCGACTAAAAAAACAATACAGAAATTACAACAAAAAGGAAATAAGATTTTTCTTGCTACAGGAAGAAGAAAAAATGAGATTGGATCAATAATGAAGGAATTAAACATAAAAAATGCTATATGTGCAGGGGGAGGAACTGTAATTATTGACAATAAAGTTGAAATGGAAAAATATTATTCAGAAGAACAACTTGAAAAGATTCTTTGTGAATGTGAAAAAAATAATGTAATAATGGTTAGTGTAGGTGAAGGAAGATGTTATACTTCAAATAAGGGTTTATATGTCAAAATTTATAGATTTTTAATGAAAATCTATTCAAAGAGCAGAAATTTTAAGATGGGATCAGTTCAAGGATGTGCAGGGGCAAATTATACAGATATTAAAATTATGGATAGATATGAATTTCTGAAACAGCACACACAAAAATTAATTTTTTTTAATACCAGAAATATTGATAAAATTGAGTCATTAAAAAAATATAAAATTTACGATGAAAAGATATGGAAAACTATAGAATTTGACTTTAAGGAAGAAGGAATTGAATATATTAGAAGAAAGTATGATGTAAATCTTGACAACATAGTTGTATTTGGTGATGGAATAAATGATATAGGAATGTTTAAATATGCAAATAATTCAATAGCTATGGGAAATTCAAATGATGAGATAAAGAAAATTGCATCATTTACAACTAAAAGATGTGATAAAGATGGAATAGAATATGCATGCAGTCATTTTAAATGGATTTAGGTTTGTATTTGAAAGAATAATGTTTTTGATGAAAACAGCTTTATAATGCTGATTTTATTTAAAGGCATTATTTTTTTGCTATTTAACTCTTTTTTAACATGTATGTAAAACCTTATTAACGAACTAAAGGTATAGTAATAATTAGGAAAATATTAACATGTAGGTGTTTTAATTAAAAACATATTTTTATGTAGGCTCTAGTCAGTATTTAATAAAGTTTTTGCAGATTATATGAATAAACTTTATTAGAACTTATATAAATATTTTTAAGAAGGTGGATATAAGGTTTATGATTGCAGATAAGATTGAAATAAAAGTTAACAATAAGTTATCTTTTACTGGATTGAAAAAAAGTATAATTAAAAATTTTAACAGAAAAATAAAAGATTATAGTATAAAGAAGAAAATATCTTTTGGCTTTGGGTTGATTATGATTGTTAATATAATCTTTATAACAAGTTTACTTTTTAATATGGGAATAATGTCTCAAAAGATAAGCAGGCTTTATAATGGACCATTTTCAACTAATGATATGGTATGTGATACAAGGGTATCATTAGTAAAGATAGATAGGTATATGTATCGCGCAATGCTTGAAAGTGATGGAGAAAGAATAAATAAATTTTTAAATCTGGCAGATGAAGAAGAAAATATTTTGAAAGATAAATTGTCACAGTTAAATGAAATTCAGAATTTTAATGATTTTCAGACTATGGATGAATTTGAAAAAGAGTTAAACAGTGCACTTGAGGATAGAAAAAAGATAAGTGAATCATTGTTAAATGGGGATAAATACGCAGCTAAAATACTTATGGGAAGCGGCTATAAATCAAAGATAGAAAATTGTGAAGAATCTATTAAAAAGATATATGATTTAGCACATTCAAATGCAGTAAATTTCATAAAAGCATCACATTTCAATAGAAATATTACATTTATAACAGCTTTTTTAGGGTTATTATTTCTTATGCTAATATGTTTTTTTATAACAAAATATATAACCTGTTCAATATTGGAAGGGATAAATCATATTATAGATGTTTCGAATAATCTTGCATCAGGAATATTAAAGGCTAATGATGAATATGATTCAAAAGATGAGATGGGTATGATGAGTCGTAATTTAAATGGGACAATATCTGTTTTGGGAAATTATATTAAAGATATATTCAATGTATTGAAGGAATTGTCCAAAGGTAATTTGAGAACCAAAGTAAATATAGAGTATAATGGAGATTTTCTTGAAATTGAAGAAAGTCTCAATAATATAATAGAATCACTAAATAGTGTATTTTATAATATAAACAATGCATCATGTATTGTTTCAAAAGGAGCAAAAGATATATCAATAACAGGGGAGGCACTGTCAACTGGATCTGATCAGCAGGCTAAGGCAATAGAAGAGGTTGTAGAAAGTATAATAGACATATCAGATAAGATAAAAGATAATACAAAGAATGCAGTCGAAGTTGATGGATTGTTTGATAATACAAAAAAGATGATTAGTGATGAAAACAAGAATATGGGAGAACTTCTAAAGTTAATGGAAGACATAAATAATTCATCAGAGAAAATAAATGAAGTCATATATACAATAAAAGCAATTGCTGAGCAGACAAATCTTCTTGCATTAAATGCTTCAATTGAAGCAGCAAGAGCTGGAGAACATGGAAAAGGATTCTCAGTGGTAGCACAAGAAGTATTAAAACTTGCAAATAAATCACAGGAAGCAGTAGGGAGTACTTCTTCAATAATAAGAAGTTCACAGAAATGTGTACAGTATGGAACTGAAATGGTACATAAAATATCATCTGATCTAAATATAATATGGTCTGATGTAAATGATGTTTCAAAACTCATAAAAAAGATAACTTCGTCATCAGAAGAACAACTGCTTCATATAAATTCAATAACAGGAAAAATTGACGATATATCCTGTGTTATTGAATCAAATTTAGAAATTGTAGAAAGAACAAAATTGTCAGCAGATGAGCTTGCAGAAGAATCAGAACATCTTGACAATGAAATTAAAAAATTTAAACTTAGCATTTAAGTGATTCTTGAGAGGATAGGATCAAATTGAATGTACCAAATGAAAAATAAAACTTAATGAGTCAGACATAAAAATGAAATAACATTGTTAGAGCATTGATATTAGGGTAGGTTTTTCCATATATATATGTAAAAAATATATATATATGTAAAATCTGTAATTCCCGCAAAAACAACAAAAACACCAATTCCGAAGGAACTTAATTTTAAATGTATAGAAGAAATAAACAAGATAGTTGTAGAGGCATCTGTAAAACTTGGAGATATTATAATTAAAAACATATTAGGGACAGGATTTCATATTGTGGCATGCAGAAATATGGATAGAGCACAATAATATATGGAGCTTTAAGAAGAAGCATATTAGAGATGAGATTAGGTAATTATAAAAAATAAAGCTTTAAAGTAAAAAAACAATAAAAAGTAAAGTTTATAATGTTGAAAAATCTGATTTTATGTGATAAAATAAATACATAAAGAAAGAGATAATGGGGTCTCAAAAGTAATAATGAAATCCCTTTATCTCTTTTTTGTTGTTTGATATGAATTTATACAACATGTGATATAAGTTATATTTGTTATATAAAGAGTATATTATTAAGCAAAAACTATAATAAGCCCCCAAAAGGAATATTTCTAGGATGTAGTGACTGCTTATGCCATTGCCATTCATTGCATTCATAAATACAATTTCCACATATATTATTGTTGTATTTAAAGAAGTATAACCTTTTATAATATATGGACCTCTGTATTTTGACAGCTTAAATACAGAGGCTTTTTTTACAATATTCATAAAGTTAATGAAAATATAATAAACTCAAAAAGGTTTATGTATTACAATAATGTCGAATTAGGAAATAATAAAATTAGGATAACAAATAAATTTTTATCAAATTAGATATATTAATAAGTTATAATTTAGAAAAAAATAAGTGAAAAAATTGACGGTTTTAAGAAGGGCTGATTCAAGAATTGGCGCAGATGATAATATTTACAAAACAATAGAAAATTTATAATAAAGTATTGTTTTTTATATTTATTCATGATATAATGATAATGTTCTGAAGAGGAACTATTAATATTCGAAGATTTAATTTAATTAAAAATTTCTCCTTATGAGAAAGTATTAGTTGACTAAGTCTTTAAATAAGGAGGAAATAAAAAATGGAAGATAAGACTATTGTATGTAAAGATTGTGGAAAGGAATTTGTTTTCACAGTTGGAGAACAAGAATTCTACAAAGAAAAAGGATTTGAAAATGATCCTGTAAGATGCCCAGAATGCAGAAGAGCTAGAAAGCAACAAAACAATAGAAGATAATTTATATTGTAATAAAGTCACAGGAGTTTACTCTTGTGACTTTTTATTATGAACTTTATTTAGTCTGTAAGCGAATGAGAAACATAAAACAATCTACTATAAGAGAAGTGATGGCTGTTAATTAAAGAAAAAAGCTGCCGCACAAAGATTAAGCTGCACCACATATTGTATTAAATAATTTGCTTGATACATTATGCATAGCAGATAGATGGATTTCTTAATGCAGCAGCTTTTGAATTAAGAATTAAGACTTAAATTTAATTTATATGATTACTTTGAAAGCCTTCTCTTTTTATTGAATGTTTTTTGTTGTTAGGATTATGATTTTGATTCTCTTCTGTTATAGGTGTCTGGTAATTGCATTTTTTCATTCTTGAAAATTTATTGTCTGGCTGACTATCTTTTGCCATTATTAATCCCTCCATATTAAATAAATTATCCAATTTTATTTTTTCACATGCAATAAAAAATATTCTCACATTAAATAGAAAAGATAAGTATAATTATGTTATAATATGTGATAATTATATATACTGTACTTTGAAATCATATAGAAATAAAATCAAAGAACAAATGCAGCACATTTATAAACTTAAAGAAGGTGAACAATTTTGTCAGTAAAAATAGTAACAGACAGTACCAGTTATATACCTGAAGAATTAATAAAAAAATATGATATAACAATAGTTTCACTTAGTGTGATGATAAATAATAAAAGTTATAAAGAAACTGAAATTGATAATGTTGAATTTTATAGACTTATGGATGAAATTAATGAAATACCTACTTCATCTCAGCCTTCATTAGATGATGTGGTTAAAGCTATGGAAGCAAATGTAATACAAGGAAATGATGTGTTATGTATATTTTTATCATCTAAAATGAGCGGCACTTTTTCCAGTGCACATATTGCTAAAGAAATGGTTTTGGAAAAATATCCTAAAGCTAATATTGAAATATTTGATTCAGAAACAAATTCAATGCAGATGGGATATGAAGTAATAGAAAGTGCTAAATATGCATATGAAGGAATGAATATTAAAGAAGTTATAGAAAAAGCTGAAAGTGTAAGAAAAAACAGCAGATTTTTATTTGTTCCTGATACACTTAAATATCTAAAAAAAGGTGGAAGGATTGGAAGTGCATCAGCGCTTCTTGGAAGTATACTTCAAATACGGCCAATACTTACAGTTGAAAATGGAGAAACTACAGTATTTGAAAAGGTAAGGACAAAAAAGAAGGCTGTGGATGTAATAATAAATAAAGTTGTAGAAGATTGCAATAAAAATCCTGCTGGAGGAGTAATTGTACATCATATTAATTGTGAAGATGAAGGAAGAAAAATGGCAGAAAAATTAGAAAAAGCATTGGGCATTACAGTTAATATCCAATCTATAGGTCCTGTAATAGGAGCTCATGTAGGACCAGGTTCTGTAGGAGTTGCATATTTTACTTTGTAGGATTATGTGATTAGATTGAAAGTTTTTAAAAGGAAACTGTTACATTAAAGATTATATATGAAAAGCTATGACTTGAGTATGTAATCTTTGTGTAACAGTTTTTTTTATTAAAAATGACATTGTTTTTATGTATAGAGTACCAAGTTTTCATTAATAAG
Source organism: uncultured Clostridium sp. (assembly GCF_934754915.1). Taxonomy (GTDB): domain Bacteria; phylum Bacillota; class Clostridia; order Clostridiales; family Clostridiaceae; genus Clostridium. The sequence goes on along the minus strand of NZ_CAKVKB010000005.1, from coordinate 1,601 downwards.
TCGATTTCGTACTATTGGACCTATTATTGCAACAGCTACAGTTTTTATAAAATCACCCAAAAGAAATGGAACAACTCCAGATATTAATGCAGCTGTGAATGTTAAATGAGCACTGTAAGCAAGCCAGAGTGTACCGAAGGCGGAACTAAAAATTTTTCCGATCCACATTCCGAAAAATGAAATCAATGGCTTGTTATACCATCGGTCAATAAAAAATCCACTAATAGCAGCCATTAAAATAAATCCAATAAGATAACCTCCTGTTGGTCCTGCTAATTTTTGAAATCCTCCTGAAAAATTAGAGAATACAGGAAGTCCTATTCCTCCAAGCAGTAAATATATTAAATAACTCATAACAGTCCTTTTAGTTCCTATTACATATAATACAAAGTAAATTGCTAAATTAGTAAGGGAAACTGGAACTGGTGTAAAAGGAAGGCTTAAAGAAAATGGACCAGCAATGCAGATAACTGCTGACATCATGGCAATAAGGACCAAATCTTTAACTTTATTTTTAGACATATAGTCTTTTTTTCTATATTCAGGTTTTGTAATCATTTTATGCAAGGACCTCCTTTAGATTTGTTTGATTTTCATTTTTAAAAAATTTATCATCACCTTTTAATGTATATCCAATTTCTTTAAGGAGTTTTTGATCTTTATTGGTATTTGTACCTCCAGTAGTTAACAAGTCTCCAGTCAGTGCCGCATTAACGCCGGATGTAAATAAATCTTTTCCACCATCTTCAAAATAGCTTCTTCCAGCAGCAATTCTAATATCTGCTGTAGGATTGATATAACGGAAAATAGCAATTGAACGTAAAATATCCTCCTTTTTCATTGGTGATAAATTTCCTAAGGGAGTACCTTTTACTGGAATAAGGGCATTAATTGGAATAGAACGAATTCCTAGTTCAGATATGCTGAGGGCCATATTAATTCTATCTTCCCAAGATTCTCCCATACCTATAATCCCGCCACAGCACAGATCTAGTCCAGCATCTTTGATTTTTTTTATTTCTCTGATTTTGTCTTGAAAAGTATGGGTTGTACATATATTTTTGAAATTTTCTTCTGATGTTTCAATATTTTCATGATACATACTTACTCCAGCTTCTTTTAAACGCTTTAAATCTTCCAAGGACATAAATCCATGAGACGCACATAAGATCATATCTGGAAATTCTTCGTGTATTTTCCTGTAAGCTTTAAGAGCTTTCTCCAAATCTTGTTTACTTATTGCTCGCCCTGCTGTAACAATACAATATCTATCAATATTATGTTCTGCAGCATCCTTGGCGCCTTTCATAATTGTATTAATATCTATAAAATCTGATGATATACAAGAAGTTTTATGATGTGCTGATTGAGAACAGAATTTACAATTTTCACTGCATTTTCCGCTTTTTCCGTTAATTATAGAACAAAGATCAGCTTTATCTCCACATAATTCTTTTCGAATCATATCTGCTCCTTTTGTTAATATTTCGAGATTTTCTGTAATCAAAAAGGAAAGATTTTCTCCTCTTTTTAGTCTTCGGCCTTTTATAATGTCTTCTGCTAAACTCATATTATTTCCTCCTCACAATTGTTAACTTATA
>NZ_CAKVKB010000004.1 GCF_934754915.1 uncultured Clostridium sp. | reverse complement strand
CTATATTGCTCTTTGAACCTTTCCAGATCTAAGGCATCTTGTACATACATGAACAGTTTTTGGTGTTCCGTTAACTAAAGCTTTTACTTTCTTTATGTTAGGAGCCCAAGTTCTCTTTGATTGACGATGTGAATGGCTGTATTGTACACCTGCTACAACACCCTTATCACAAACTTCGCATCTTCTTGCCATTAGAAAACACCTCCTTATATTACAAAGATAATCTTCTTCAATAGGACAGTAAAGATTATAACATGATATATTATATTGTGCAAGCAATTTTTTTATTTTATAGTAATTATATTTACAGAAATTTGTTTAAGTATAAAAACAAAGATATAAATTAAGTTTAAACAAAATCTATGATTGAGGAATTTTTGCATTAATATAAATATCAAAAACAAATTTATAATAGTGCAGCATACATTATATGTTGATTTGAGTTTGCAAAATAATAATTTTAAACAGAAACAAAGAATAAATTTTATAGTGAAGACTATAATAATTTTAAATAGAAAATTTAATTATATTAATGATAATTTATAAGGTTTCAAAAAACTTGAATTAAATGATGTTCTAATATAGAATAGAGAATAGGATATAAAATAGGAGGAATATATTATGGTTGGAATTTGCAATGAAAATGGTAATATAACTTATTCTGAAGAAGTTTTAGCAAAAATTGTTGGATTATCAACAATGGAATGTTATGGAGTAGTTGGAATGGTTTCGAAAAATCCTACAGAAGGTCTTTGGGAATTAATGGGAAAAGAAAATTTAAGCAAAGGCGTAAAATTAGTTCTGACTGATGATGATAAATTACAAATAGAATTATTTATTATGGTAGAATACGGAACAAAGATTTCTGTAATATCAAATAATATTATACAAAAGGTTCGCTATAGCGTTGAGAACTATACTGGACTTAAAGTTTCATCAATAACAGTGAATGTGCAAGCGGTTAGAGTCTAGGAGGTTAAACTAAAATGAAATATGAAAAAATTAATGGCCATGATTTTTATAACATGGTTGTCAATGCCAGCAATAGATTACTTGAGGAAAGTGATTTCGTAAATGCACTTAATGTGTTTCCAGTTCCAGATGGTGATACTGGTACTAATATGTCTATGACATTTAAAGCAGCAGTAAAAGAAATTGAAAATATAAACACAGATTCAATTGGAGAAATTTCTAAAAAGCTGGCAAAAGGTGCTTTAATGGGAGCAAGAGGTAATTCAGGAGTTATATTATCTCAAATTCTTAGAGGTATATCTAAGGGATTAGAAGGTAAAGTGGAAGTAGACAGTTCTGAATTTGCAGTGGCTTTTTTTGAAGGATCTAAATCAGCGTACAAGGCCGTTATGAGACCAACAGAAGGTACTATACTTTCAGTTATACGAGCAGCATCTGAAGCAGCAGTAGAAAGTGAAGCTAAAGATATAGCTGATTTTATGGAGGAAGTTACAAAAGCAGCTAAAATAATGCTTGACAAAACACCTGAACTTTTACCAGCACTTAAGAAAGCAAAAGTTGTTGATTCGGGTGGAATGGGACTTTATATAATACTACAAGGAATGTATGAAGCTCTGAAGGATGACATAAAAGCAGAAATAAAAGATATTGCAGTAAAAGAAGGCGGAAAGACAGGGGCTCAGTCTACTGAAGAAGTTGACATAAAATTTGGATATTGTACAGAATTCATAATTCTTGGGGATGCAAGTCATGCAAAGGAATTTCAAGACACTATTGCACCTCTTGGAGACTGTATGATAGTTGTAGGATATGATGATGTTATAAAGGTTCATATCCATACTAATGATCCAGGTAAAGTATTATCACATGCTGTAAAAATTGGTGAATTGTCAAAGATTAAGATTGACAATATGAGAGAAGAACATAGAGAATTATTGATGGAATCTAAAGATTATGAAAAAGCAGAAAGCCAAGAAGAAGTATTGCCTTCAGAAGAAGAAAAAACTTATGGCTTTATAACTGTAGCTATGGGGGATGGAATTTCAAACATATTTAAAGACTTAGGTGTTGATTATGTTATTGAAGGTGGTCAGACAATGAATCCATCTACTCAAGATATGCTTGATGCTATAAGCAAAATAAACGCAGAGCATATTTTTATTCTACCAAACAATAAGAATATAATAATGGCTGCAAATCAAGTCGCTGAAATAAGCGATAAAGATATACGTGTAATACCTACAACAAGCATTCCTCAAGGAATAACATGTGTAACTATGTTTAATCCAGACAGCGATGTAGAAGAAAACTTTAGTGAACTTAAATCTGCAATAGAAACAGTTAAAACAGGATCTGTTACTTATGCAGTAAGAGATACAGAAATAGATGGAATTGAAATCAAGGAAGGCAATATGCTTGGATTGGTTGAAGGAAAGATTAAAGAAGTTGGAGAGAGTAATATTGAAGTTGCCATGAAAGTATTAGAAGACATGGTTGATGAAGATAGTGAACTTATAACTGTTTATTATGGTAATGAAGTTACTGATAAAGAAGCTGAAGAATTTCAAAATAAATTAGAAGAAAAATATGATGATTTTGATATACAGGTTTATAAAGGAAATCAGCCTTTATATTATTTCTTGTTATCAGTTGAGTAAAATAGAAAAGGAGCACTGTAATGGTGCTTCTTTTTTATTTTACAGTAAATTAAATTGTTTATATTAATTTTTGATCACATAGTATAAAAATTAAAAAAGAATTTTTATTGCATAATAGTATATGAAAGATTAAAATTAGTTATGTTGCCTTTCATTTTTATTATTTAAAACATAGTAAAAAAATAAATTTATAGTTAACAGTAAAGACAATAAAAAATGGTTATATGAATAATTGTAAATTCATTTTAAATAAATTTTATTAAAAAATTTGAAGGGAGGCTGACTTATGGATATATACAGTAATATATCCACCCTTAAAGGAGTAGGACCTAAGTCTGCAGAAAAATTAAACAGATGTGGAATTTTTAATATTCTTGATATACTGTTATATTTCCCTAGAGATTATGAATTTGTAGATGGAAATGTAGAATTTCAGACTATAACTGGTGAAGAAAAATTAATTTTGTTATGTGAAGTAAAATCCTTTAAAAGAGACATAAGAACAAGAAATGGGAAAATATTGACTTCTATAGATTTTCAATATGGTGAATATAAAGTATGTGCAAAGTGGTTTAATCAGCCTTATGTAAAAAATAATTTTAAACAAGGAAGTACTTATAATCTTATGGGGAAATTTAAAAGGGTTGGAAAGATGCTTGAAGTTGTCGGACCTGTAATAGCTTGTGGAGAAGCTGTTTCAAGCGAAATAATTCCTAAATATCCTCTCAAGGGAGATGTAAGCAATAAATTATTTGAAAAATTGATAAATAATATATTGTTAAATATGAATATAAAAGAAAATATGCCTCAATCTATACTAGATAAATATGAACTTATATCTTTAGATGATGCAATAAGAAGTATACATTTCCCAGAAAATAAAATTATGCTGGAAAAAGCAAAAACAAGACTTAAATTTCAAGAATTATTTACATATTCTTTAAAACTGCTTCTTTTAAAGTACCAATTAAAGAAAAGTACAAATGGAATTTTATTTCAGTGGGCAGATGAATTGAAAAAGCTTAAAGAAAGCCTTCCATTTCCACTTACAAATGCTCAAACAAGGGTGGTGAGAGATATATTGAGAGATCAGAAATCTATCGCGCCCATGAACAGGCTTATTCAAGGGGATGTTGGAAGCGGTAAGACTATTGTGGCTCTTATTGCTATATTTAATGTGATAAAAAATGGCTATCAGAGTGTGCTTATGGCACCTACTGAAATACTTGCATCTCAGCATTATGAAGAAGCGAGAAAAATATTTGAAAATTTTAATATTGAAATTGAACTTCTTACTGGAGGAACAACTGCAAAAGAAAAGAAAAGAATAAAAGAGAGAATAAAAAGCGATGAGCCTATATTAGTAATAGGCACACATGCACTTTTTCAAGAAGATGTTGAATTTGGAAAACTTGGACTTATAATAACAGATGAGCAGCATAGATTTGGAGTTGAACAGAGAAGCAGACTTATGAATAAAGGCAAAAAGGCAGATTGTATTGTAATGACAGCAACACCTATACCTAGAACCCTTGCACTCTATCTATATTCAGATCTTGATGTTTCTATAATAGATGAACTTCCACCAGGAAGAAAGAAAATAGATACGAGGTACTATGATGATTCACAAAGAGGTATAGCATATGAACTTGCCTGCAATGAGATAGAAAAAGGAAGACAGGTTTATATTGTATGCCCTCTTATAGAAGAAGATGAGAAGGAACAGCTTAATTCTGTTGAAACACTGTATAATAAACTCGTTAATTCTGTTTTCAGAAATTTACGGGTAGAGATTCTTCATGGAAAGATGAAAGGAACTGAAAAAGATGAAATCATAAAGAGGTTTAAAAATCATGAAAGTGATGTGTTAATTTCTACAACAGTAATTGAAGTTGGGGTAAATGTTCCAAATGCATCAGTAATGATAATTGAAAATGCTGAAAGATTTGGATTAGCTCAGCTTCATCAACTTAGAGGAAGAGTTGGAAGAGGACAGTATGAATCTTTCTGCATATTGATAGCAAAAGCAAAGAGTAATATAACAAAAAAGAGAATGATGATAATGACAGAATCAAGTGATGGTTTTTTAATATCTGAACAGGACCTAAAATTAAGGGGAGCAGGAGAAATGTTTGGAAAGAAACAAAGTGGTGATGCTGGATTTGCACTTGCTGATTTATATAATGATATAAATATTTTGAGGTGTGCAAAACAAGAAGCAGCAGAAATACTTAAAGATGATTCGCCTATAAATAGAGAACTTGTAACTGAGATAAGTAAAAATCTTGAAAGAAGCAGCAAATATATTTGTTTCAATTAAATTGAATTTATTAATACAAATATGTTAATATAATTAATATATACCTTAAGGAGGAAATATACTTGAGAATAATAGCAGGAAAAGCTAGAGGACATAAATTAATATCTCCAGCAACAATGGAAACAAGACCAACTTTGGATAGAGTAAAAGAAGCGATGTTCAGTTCTATTCAATTATATATACCAGAAGGGATAGTTGTTGATGTATTTGCAGGAACAGGAAGTCTGGGATTAGAAGCAGCAAGCAGAGGAGCAAAAGAAGTTTATTTATTTGATAAAAGTGAAACAACTTTTCCATTATTAAAAGAAAATGTTAAAAATTTAAAATTTGAGGATTTTTGCTTTCCTATAAAAACAGATGCATATCTTGGATTAAAAAAGCTTGCAGATAAAGGTAAAAAATTTGATATAATCTTTATTGATCCACCATATTGCAGAGAAATGATTCCTGAAGCAATGAAGATTGTTAAGGAAAATGGATTGTTAAATAAAGATGGAATAATAGTAACAAAGATAGATTCCATAGAGGAAATTTATGAAGGATATGAAGATATAAGAATTTTAAAGAGCAAAAAATATGGAAATACAACAGTATGTTACTATAAATATGAGGAGAATTAAGATGAGTGTAGCAGTTTATCCAGGAAGCTTTGATCCTATAACTAATGGTCATATTGAAATTATAAAAAGAGGAACAAAGATTTTTGATAAAATAATTGTAGGTGTATTGATTAATGTTGACAAAAAGCATTTATTTGAAATAGATGAAAGAGTTGAATTTATAAAAAGAGTGACAAAAGATATAGAGAATGTTGAAGTTGTGTGCTTTAATGGACTTTTAGTAGAACTGTTGAAAAAGTATAATGCAAATGTTATATTGAAAGGATTAAGAAATTCAACTGATTTCGAATATGAACTTCAAATGGCATATATAAATAAAGAATTAGACTCAAATGTGGAAACAATATGTATGATGAGTTCTCCTGATAATGTGCATATAAGTTCTTCATGTGTAAAGCAGATTGCTAAATTTGGAGGAAATATTGAAGGACTTGTTCCAAAAGAAATTGTTTCTGATATATTGGCAAGAATAAAAGGCTAAGGAGTGTTTTTTATGGATAAAGTAGATGTAAATATTATTGAACTCTTAGAATATTTACAGGATGTAGTTGATAATGCACCAAAAGTGCCTATGAGTGGAAAAGTAATGTTGGATAAAAGAGAAATTCTTGAGGTTGTAGATCAGATAGTAAATTATCTTCCAGATCAATTAAAGAAAGCCGAATGGATAATGAACGAAAAAGAGAGAATTTTAAATGAGGCAAAAAAGGAATATGATTCGGTTAAAAAAGAAACTGCAACTATGATGAGAAAAAATATAGAAAACCATAATATAGTAAAGGAAGCAAAAGTAAGGGCAGAAGAAATAATAGCCTCAGCACAGAGAGATGCTAAGGCTATTAGACTTGGCTCAAGAGATTATTCAGATGAAATTTTAAGCCAGTTAGATAAAGAAATTGAAGAACAGAAAATGAAACTTATAGAAGGACTCCAAACTAATTTTGAAAGAGCTGCAAATGAAATTGATAAAACATTAAGCGGCGCTGGTGCAGTTATAAAAGAAAATATAAAAGAATTGAGAAGTATGAAAAAATAGTCTATATTTTTTGGGATATTAATGTGTTGTCTAGTACTTTAAAACAGATATATAATACAAGCGTTGCAGTTATTGGAAAAAACAATGGTGCTATTGGTATTTTCGAATGAGCTGTAATGCTTGATGTGTATACTGAAGAAGGAATAAAAATCATAAGAAAATATGTTATGATGAAACTGAAAAATCCTTGTATAAATTTAAATGATATATATCTGCTGATTTTTATATCTGTATTTCCTATAAATGATAGAACTTGAGCTATTATAGCAAGTCCAGAAAAAGAGCATAAAAAGCTTATGAGACTCAATTTTAAATTTAATGGAATGGAAATTGAAGATAACATATTGCATCCATTTGTTATTTCAACAGACCCTAATATTACAGAATATAAAGCATTGGATGGAATGTTAAAAAAATGTTCAATATTTTGTATTAGTACTGTAAAATATGGATTAGTTTTTATTAAAGATATTATAACTGAAAAAATTATTATAAATCCACCAATGTTTAAGACTGTAGTTATTGAATTTTCTACAGAATTTTTCAATGCGATACCCATATTGGATTTAGATTGATGATATATATTTTTTGAGGAACTTGAATTTTTGATAGTTTCTTTTTTTTGCGTTAATATACCAATAAATATACATGATATATAGCTGGCAGCAAGAAGTATATATCCAACAGCTGAATTATTTAAAAGAGCAGAAGCAACAGAACCTATAAGAAAAAGAGGGCTTACATTTGAAGCAATATTAAGAAGACGTACATATTCTTCCTTTTCTATATAGCCCATATTGTAAATATCTGCACAATATTTTGCACCGATTGGATAACCACATAATATGCTTGCAGCAATAGGAAAAGAGCATACTTTTGAAAGAGAAAGAGGTTTACATATTAATGGTCCTAAGAAGCGGGAATATAATTGTATACCATCATAATATATAAGCATATTACAGATTATTAAAAAAGGAAAAGTAGTAGGCAATATTGCTTTATACCATAATTTGCATCCTTCAAGAGCTGCATTTATACAAGAATTTATATTTGCAGCAAATAGTACTATAAAAATTGTCATCATTATACAGATGAAAGAGTTTAATTTTAAGTTGAGCTGCTTTTTTAATAATAAGGCAAGAAAAATAAGTATAGACCACAATATAATAAAAAACATTTAATCACTCCCACTCAGATTCAATTCAATATACTAAAAACATATTTATAATTTGAAATTAAAATTTCATAAGAAACGATTAATAGTTAGAATTTAATAAGTTTTATTATAAAAAACCTGATATTTAATAATTATGTAATATCAGGTTCTTATACATTATATGCAATAATGTATGAAATATTATTTTATTATTATAGGTCCTTTGAGATAATCATCCATAGGATTTACTGAATTATTTAAAATAGAATATGCTTTGGTTCCCATAATATCAAGCTGTAAATGTTCTGAAAGACTGTTTTTTGGGACTTTTGTAATAATGTCTATACTGCAATTTTTTTTTATCATTTTCAATATATCTCGACCTTTTTGATTAAAGCCAAGAATTCTAGCATATGGAACAGGTTGTTTTGCAAGTTTTAATAGATTATATTTTTCAAGACCTAAAAAATATTGAACAAGGATTCTGTTTATTCTCGTATAAGTATAGCGTTTGCTTTTTACTTTTAATATTAATTCTTCAAGAGAATCAGACATCAGTATTTCATTATAAATTTTATTGTCTAAACCTTCAGAGGCGTCAGGAATGTTTTTTAGGTTATTTTCCTGTGTGAGAAGTTTATATTTTATATATTTAAACATGTCATCTTCAAATACAAATGGATATCCATCTGTACTTAAACTGTTTAAAATTTTAAATGTATTTTCAGGAACAATGTCTATAAGCTCATGAAGTGAACCTGTTTTTAAATGATTTCTGATTGATGTAGCAGAGGAAAAGTGTTTGTCAATATTATTATCGTTATAATTTGCACCTTCACGTTTTAGTGTATAAGGGCAGATTGAACTTTTTAAGACATTGAGGGCTTTTAAATATTCAATTCCAAGTATATTGTTTGAATTTGATAAAATACTGTCAATATTATCAGAGTCTAGATATTCTCTCATTGCATTTAATCTGCTCATATGAAAAGGAAGACCACAGTCCATATACTTTTTTAAAATTTTCTTAAAATCATAAGGTTCTTCATATAAAATATCTGCAATTTTTTTTAATGGTTTAATATGTCCTTCCTCACTGCCAAAATAAAGATTATCAATCACTCCTAAAGAATTAAGAAGAGAAACGCTTCCAAATGCAAAATGTTCAGCAGAAGATATAGAATATACTAAAGGAAGTTCTAAAACAAGATCAACTCCATTTTTTAATGCCATTTCGGTTCTTTTCCATTTATCAACTATTGCAGGAATGCCTCTTTGCATAAAATTTCCACTCATTACACAAACTATGTGGGATGCATGTGTATCTTTTAGTGCGTTTTCCAAATGATATTTATGACCCTTATGAAATGGATTGTATTCTGTTATTATACCAGTAATTATAAAAATCGCCTCCAGTTTATTGTTATTTTGAATTTATTAAATAAAAGATGATTTGATTATTATGCGTTTTTATTGAATATAGTATGTTGAGAAATTATAAAAAGATTTGCAAAAATTTCATAATTCATTGTCAGTTGTATATTGTTAGCTATAATAATATAAATAAAACACATATAGAAAATTATAATTAATAGTTATCTTATCATCAATAAATATGAATAAAAAATATATTACTATAGTCTAAAGTCTAAATTTTTTAATACAAAATTTGATTGTTAAAAAATATACTTTTAGAGTATAGGTATTTTATAGTTTAATTGTCTGACAATTTAGATTATTTTCAATCTATCGAATTCTATTTTAGTAGTTGAAATATCAAGGGTTATAGGAGTATATTAATTATAGGGAACTAGAAGTTGAAAGGAGAACATGTCTATGGAACTTATGAAAAAAATATGGGAAGCTGCTAAATCAAATAAAAAGAAAATAGTTCTTCCAGAAGGAAATGAAGAAAGAACTATTGCTGCTGCTCAAAAAATTTGTAATTTAGGATTAGCGTATCCAATACTTATAGGAGATAAAGAAGAAATCCTTACAAAGGCAAAAGAATTAGATGTAGATTTATCACAAGTTGAAATAATAAATCCAAATGAATCGGAAGACTTGCAAAAATATATAAATGCATTTTATGAATTAAGAAAAGCAAAAGGGGTAACAATGGAAAAGGCTGAAAAAATAGTCAGAGACCCATTATATTTTGCTACAATGATGGTAAAATTAGATGATGCTGATGGTATGGTATCAGGAGCTGTTCACACAACAGGAGATTTATTAAGACCAGGTCTTCAGATAATTAAAACTGCTCCAGGAGTATCATGTGTTTCAAGCTTTTTTATAATGGAAGTTCCAAATTCACCATATGGAGACAATGGATTACTATTTTTTGCGGATTGTGCAGTTAATCCAATGCCAACAGAAGATATGTTAGCTTCGATAGCAATAGCAACTGCTGATAATGCTAAATTGTTATCAAAAATAAATCCAAAAGTTGCAATGTTATCGTTCTCTACAATGGGAAGTGCTGATCATGAAGTTGTAGATAAAGTTAGAAATGCAACAATTAAAGCAAGAGAATTAAGACCAGATTTAGAGATAGATGGTGAATTACAATTAGATGCTGCTATAGTACCAAAAGTTGCAAGTCAAAAAGCGCCAGAAAGCAATGTGGCTGGAAAGGCTAATGTATTAGTATTCCCTGATTTACAGGCAGGAAATATAGGATATAAATTAGTCCAGAGATTTGCAAATGCAGAAGCAATAGGGCCAGTATGTCAAGGATTTGCTAAGCCAATTAATGATTTATCAAGAGGATGCAGTTCAGAAGATATAGTTAATGTTGTTGCTTTAACAGCTGTTCAAGCACAAAAATAAAAAAATATATTTTAATGTTAGGAGTTATTAAAGATGAAAATATTAGTTATAAATTGCGGAAGTTCTTCGTTAAAATACCAACTTATAGATATGTCTAATAATGGTGTTTTAGCACAAGGATTAGTTGAAAGAATAGGAATAGATGGAGTATTAACTCAAAAAGTAGATGGAAGAGAAAAATATGTTGTTGAAACAGATCTTAAAGATCATCAGATAGCTATTGATTTGGTTTTAAAAACTTTAGTTGATGAAAAGCAAGGCGTAATCAAATCAATGGATGAAATATCAGCAGTAGGACATAGAGTTGTCCATGGTGGTGAAAAATATTCTAAATCTGTTATAGTTAATGATGAAGTTTTAGCAAACCTTGAAGAATTAGTTAAACTTGCACCATTACATAATCCAGCAAATATAATTGGAATCAAGGCTTGTCAAGCACTTATGCCAAATACACCAATGGTTGTAGTATTTGATACAGCATTCCATCAAACTATGCCACAAAAGGCATTTATGTACCCAGTACCATATAAATTCTATGAAGAAGATCATATAAGAAGATATGGATTCCATGGAACTTCTCACAAATATGTTGCAGGTGAAGTTGCCAAATGGATGAAGAAAGACATTAAAGACCTTAAGATAGTAACTTGTCACTTGGGAAATGGTGTAAGTGTTACTGCTGTTAATGGTGGAGAATCAATAGATACAACAATGGGATTCACACCACTTGATGGTATAATAATGGGATCAAGAAGTGGAAGCATAGATCCAGCAATAGTTACATTTTTACAAAAAGAAAAAGGATATACTCCAGAAGAAGTTGATAATATTTTAAATAAACAAAGTGGTGTATTAGGAGTATCAGGAATTGGAACAGATTTCAGAGATATAAGAGCTGCTGCTGAAAAAAATAATGCAAGAGCTTTATTAACTATGGATATTTATGGATATCAAATTAAAAAACAAATTGGTGCATATGCAGCAGCAATGGGTGGATTAGATGCAGTAGTATTTACAGCTGGTATTGGAGAACATGCACCAGAAGTAAGAATAAGAGCATTAACAGATATGGAATTCTTAGGAATAAAGATAGATCCAGTTAAGAATGACAACCAAAATGTTGGAGATGGTATGGAAATTTCTACACCTGATTCTAAAGTTAAATTATATGTAATTCCTACAAACGAAGAGTTAATGATAGCAGAAGAAACTTTAGATTTAATTAAATAGTAAATTGTAATAAATATCTTGACTTTTCGATTATGACTTTATATAATAAGTTTGTTTGATTTATAAATTAATTGCTAAGGAGTGATAAGGAGATTATTGGATTATTGACATTATGTCAGTTGTGCAATATACTCTGTAAGTATGAAGATACAAATTTCAGATATTGTTTCAGGCAAAGACAGAAGCAAAAAAATTGACGAAGTTTTTAATATTGATTCATTTGAATTTGAAGGCGATACAATAAAGCCTGTAACTCCTTGCAAGGTTAATGGAGTTATAACTTCAGATAGTGATGTATTAGTAGTTACTGCTAATATAAAAACTGATTTGGAAATGTTATGTTCAAGATGCTTAGATACCTTTATCTATCCAATAGATATTGATATAGAAGAAAGGTTTACAACTAATAGCGAAAGTGAAGATGAAGAAGCTGTTGTTGTAATGAATGATGTTATAGACATCACTGAATTAGTTGAAACAAGCATAATTTCAACTTTACCAATCAAGAGAGTATGTAAAGACGACTGTAAGGGACTTTGTCAGAAATGTGGATGTAACTTAAATGTTACAACATGTAACTGTAATAAAGAAGATGTAGATGTACGTTTTGAAGTCTTAAGAGGTTTGTTTGATAATAAGGAGGTGTAATTAATGGGTTGTCCAGCTAGAAAGCAATGTAGTGCTAGAACTAAGAAGAGAAGAGCTCAAACTTTTAAAGCTAGTTTACCAGGCATCGTAGAATGTCCACAATGTCATGAAATGAAACTTGCTCATAGAGTATGTAAGAACTGTGGTTTTTACAAAGGTAAGGAAGTAGTAGCTTCTGAAAACTAAAAAGAAAGTCTTTTGACTTTCTTTTATTTTATTATCCGGAATGAGTTAATAATTACATTAATCCATTCCGGATTTTAATTTATAGTTATTTGTTAAAAAATGTATTTGACATCTATTACTGTATTTCATATTACATTGAAATTAATATATGTATTTAAATATTATTTAGAACATGTATTATTTGAAATTACAGCAAATAATATAATAGAAATATTGGGGGGATATAATGAATGAATTTGTGAAAAGTCATGGATTGGGAAATGAGTATGTTGTGCTTAATAGTGAAAAATTGACTTTTGAATTAAATGAGAGAGCTATTGAGAAAATATGTAATATAAATTTTGGAATAGGTTCTGATGGAATATTGTTGAAGGTGCCATCATCTAAAGCTGATTTTGGTCTTAGAATTTTTAATCCTGATGGTTCTGAAGCAGAAAAGAGTGGTAATGGCCTTAGAATTTTCTGCAAATATATTTATGATTATAAATATTCAAAAACAAGAAAATTTACAGTAGAGACCTTAGGCGGGATAGTAAATGCAGATGTTATTGAAGTAAAAGATGATAGGGCTTCATTGATTACAATAGATATGGGAAAAGCTATATTTGATGCAGCTGATATTCCAACTAATTTTACATCAGAAGAAGTAATAGGCAAGAAAATAAACATACTTGATAAAGAATTTGAAATAAATTGTGTGTCAATGGGAAATCCTCATTGCGTAATTGTAAAAAATGAATTAGATATAAATGAAATAAAAAAATATGGACCATATATTGAAAATTATAAGATGTTTCCCAATAAAACTAATGTGCAGTTTGCAAAAGTTTTAGGAAGGGATAAGGTAGAAGTATTAATATGGGAAAGAGGAGCAGGATTTACTCTTGCCTCTGGAACATCATCATGTGCTGTTGTAAGTGTTCTTAGAAAAAAGAATCTTGTTGATAATAAAGTGACAGTGAAACTTTTAGGTGGAGAGCTTATAATTGAAGTAGATGATGAATTTAATGTAAGGATGACAGGACCTATAAGGCAGATCGCAGAAGGTATTTTAAATAAAGAATTTATAGAAGATATTAAAAGATAATATGTTAATTTTGTAACAATGAATATATTGATTGTTGCAAAATTGAGTATTGAAAATATTTATATTATAATATTTCAAGATTAAAATTTATCTTATATATGTAAAAACATCAAAGAAAATTTTAGAAGATTTTATCCTTCATTGCCAATTGCCTATTGCTAATTGAAATATATCAACTTGACAGTAAAACAATTAACATTTATTCTACTTATTAAGTGTAATTACATATTATTATTAAAAGATGTTTATAAAAAACAAATAGAAGATGTAATATAAGCGATAATAAGGTATAATATAACATATTTCCAGTTATTATATGAAACATTATAAATTTATATGAAAGGTGATAAAGATTATGAAAATAGCTATAGATGGAATGGGTGGAGATAATGCGCCAGCTGCTGTAATTGAAGGAATTGTATCAGCACTTAAAGAATATAGTGATATAGAATTTTTCGTTACAGGTCCACAAGATAAAATAAACAATGAGTTGTCTAAATATGACTATCCTAAAGATAAAGTTACTGTAATACATGCAGAAGAAGTTATTTCTACAAATGAACATCCTGTAATGGCTGTAAGAAGAAAAAAAGATTCAAGTATAGTAAAAGCATTGAATTTGGTAAAAGATAAGACTTGTGATGCTATAATTTCTGGAGGAAGTACTGGAGCATTTTTAGCTGGATGTACACTTATTGTCGGAAGGATAAAAGGGGTGGAAAGACCAGCGCTTGCACCTATAATGCCTGGAAGAAGAGGACAATTTATGATTGTTGATGTTGGAGCAAATGTAGATTGTAAGCCTGCATTTCTTGTACAGTTTGCTAAAATGGGAAAAATATATTATGAGCATGTTTTTAATGTGAAAAATCCAAGTATAGGACTTATAAATATAGGTGAAGAAGAAGAAAAAGGAAATGAACTTACAAAATCAGCATATAAACTATTAAAAGATGAAGCAGAATTAAATTTTAAAGGTAATGTTGAACCAAGATATGTACCAACTGGAGATACTAATGTTCTTGTAAGTGATGGTTTTGTTGGAAATACTGCATTAAAAATGTATGAAGGATCAGCTTCAACAATATTGGGAATGATAAAAGATGAAGTTATGCAGGCCTCATTTATTTCAAAATTAGGTATACTATTATTAAAGCCTGTGTTAAAAAATCTTATGAAAAAAACAGATTATAAAGAATATGGAGGAGCTCCTTTTCTGGGAGTAGATGGAATTTGTATAAAAGCACATGGAAGTTCTGATGGAAAAGCTTTTAAAAATGCAATAAGACAGAGTAAAATATTTTATGATAATAAGGTTCTTGAAAATATGAAGCAGGAATTTTCAAAGCAAAATTAATTTAAGTTGGGCAAAATAAATTAATTTAATTATTTAAATATTAGAAAACAATATTGACGATTTAAATATTATATAATATTATCTAAATGTAGAACTTGGGAGGTGAAACAAATGTTTGAAAGAATTCAAGCAATAATTGCTGATAAATTAAGTATTGATGAAGCAAGTGTAACAATGGATGCATCTTTTATTGATGATTTAAATGCAGATTCATTAGATATTGTTGAACTTATAATGGCATTAGAAGATGAGTTAGACATGGAAATTCCAGATGAAGATGTTGAAAAATTCAAAACTGTTGGAGATGTTGTTAACTACGTAAAAGCTCATCACGAAGAATAGCATGATCCCGCGTTTTATGCGGGATTTTAACTTTATTAATTAGTTTATTCTTGAATTTGCTATATTAGCAAGTTGAAGAATAAACTTCTAAGGAGTGAAAAAATGAATAAGTATACGCTTAAGGAAATTGAGGAAAATTTAGGAGTTTATTTTAATAATCCTGCATTGCTGAAAACTGCATTGACTCATAGTTCGTTCGCAAATCAGTTTAAAGATGCAGAATACAATGAAAGACTTGAGTTTTTGGGTGATGCAGTTCTTCAACTCTGCATTACAGAACATTTATTTAATAATTTTAAAAATAAATCAGAAGGAGAATTGACAAAGATACGTAGTCTTATAGTATGTGAAAATTCTCTTTATGAAATTGCAAAAAAACTTCATCTTGGAGAATATATAAGGATGAGTAAAGGTGAAGAATTGACAGGAGGAAGAGAAAGGATTTCTATACAGGCTGATGCTGTTGAAGCTGTTATAGCTGCTGTGTACCTTGATAAGGGTACAGGATTTGTAAGGGACTTTATCCTTCTTCATTTTGAAGAAACAATAAAGAAAGCTATAAATAATGAAATAATATTAGATTTCAAGACAAAGCTTCAGGAGTTTCTACAAAAAGATGGAGAAGTTTCTATTCATTATGAACTAACAAAGCATGAAGGTCCACCACATAGACGTAAATTCTTTACTAATGTAGTTATAGATGATAAAGTTATGGGTGAAGGATGCGGATATAGTAAAAAAGAAGCTGAACAACATGCGGCAAAACAGGCCTTGATGAAACTGGATAAGACAAATGAGTAAAGATTATTATATAATACCCATATTTGTGCCGCATGAGGGGTGTCCTCATGACTGTGTATTTTGTAATCAGGACAAAATAACAGGTGTGAAGAAGGATTCGTTAAGAATAACGGAAAATGGAAGGAATGTGCCGTTAAAGGATTCAACTTGTACTGAAGGAAATGAAGAAGTTACTGCAGAAAGTGTAAGAAAAACTGTTAATGAATATCTTGAAACCATAGATCATGAAAATGCTACCCTTGAGATATCATTTTTTGGAGGAACGTTTACTGGAATAAAGGAAAGTAAACAGAGGGAACTGCTTGAAGTTGCAAAGGAATTTAAAGAAAAGGGAATTGTTGATAAGATAAGAATGTCTACAAGACCTGATTATATAAATGACTATATACTTTCATATTTAAAAGAATATAAAGCTGATATAATTGAGCTTGGAGTTCAATCTTTAGATGAAGAAGTGTTATTGAAAGCAGGAAGAGGTCATAATGTACAGTCTGTATATGAAGCTTCTAAGCTTATAAAAGACTATGGATTTGTGTTGGGACATCAAATAATGCCAGGACTTCCTGGAGATACATTTGAAACAGATATGGAGACAGCGAGAAAATCTATAGAGATGAAACCGGATATATGCAGACTGTATCCTGCGTTGACAATAAAAGGAACAGCAATGGAAATAATGTATAAAAAAGGTGAATATGTACCGTATTCATTGGAAGAAGCTGTTGAAATAAGTAAAGAAATGTACAAATTGTATAGAAGTAATTGTGTGAATGTAATAAGAATAGGACTTCAACCTACAGAAACTATAAATGATAAAAATGATGTTGTTGCAGGACCATTTCATCCATCTTTTAGGGAACTTGTTGAAAGCAGTCTTATGGTTGAACTTATATTAAAGAATATGAATAAATATGAAAAAGGTGAAATTCATATTAATCCAAAAGAAATAAGTAAACTATATGCTAATAAAAAGATGTATTTCAATATACTGAAACAACATGGTAAAGATGTAAAAGTTATACAGGATAAAGCAATTGAAAGAGGAAAAATTATACTCTATCTAAAAGATAAAAAAATAGATATAATATATTAGCGAGGGGAAACTCTCGCTTTTAATTTATGAATTGATATTTAATAGTGTTTGCTATAAACTAATTATGATTGGAAGTGTTGAAATTGAAGAAAAAAACGAGAGAAAAAATGAAGATTGCTCTTGCTGTTTTTATTATAATAATATTTATTGTAGGACTTCTGCCTACTATATTATTTTAAATTGAGGAGTGGAAAGATTGTTTTTAAAATCTTTAGAGATAAGAGGATTTAAATCCTTTGCAGATAAGACGGAATTAAAATTCAAAAAAGGAGTTACTGCTGTTGTAGGACCAAATGGAAGTGGAAAAAGCAATATATCCGATGCAGTCAGATGGGTTCTTGGGGAGCAGAGTATAAAGGTTTTAAGAGGGGGCAAGATGGAAGACGTTATTTTTGCAGGTACACAGTTTAGAAAGCCTGTAGGTCTTGCTCAAGTTTCACTGACTCTTGATAATAGTGATGAACAGCTTGATACAGAATATAATGAAGTTACTGTATCAAGAAGAATATTCAGGTCTGGTGAATCAGAATATTTAATTAATAATACTAAATGCAGATTGAAGGATGTTACAAATCTGTTTATGGATACAGGAATAGGGAAGGAAGGATATTCCCTAATTGGACAAGGTAAAATTGAAGCTATTTTAAGCGGAAAACCTGAAGACAGAAGAGCACTTTTAGAAGAAGCAGCTGGAATTGTTAAGTTTAAAAATAGAAAAGAAGAAGCTGAAAAAAAACTCAGTAATACAGATGATAATCTTGTAAGAATAAATGATATACTATCCACATATGAAGAAAGAATAGAACCATTAAGATTAGAACGAGAAAAAGCTATTGAATTTAATGAATTATCAGATAATCTTAAGAAAAATGAAGTTTCGTTAATAGTTCATACAATTAAAATAATGGATCAGGAATTGAAATCCTTTAATGAAGAACTTAACAGAAGAATTGAAGAGATAAATAAAAAGAGAGATGGAATAGCAAAGGATAGGGAGATACTTGCAAACCTTGAAAAAAGAATTGAAGATATTGAAAAGAAGACTCTTGAAGAAAAAGAAGAATACTATACATTAAAAGATGTAATAAGTGAAGATGGAAAATCTATTGAACTTTATCATGAAAGAATAAGGAATTATGAAGATAGAATAAAAAGAAACAGTTATGAGATAGAAAGTATTGCTGAAAGAATAAATGAAATTTTGGATAATAAAAAAATTCTTGAAGAAGAACTTGTCAGAAAGTTTGAGGATCAAAAAGATAAAAAACAAGTAATTGAAAAGCTGGAGAATGAAAACAAACTGAATCATGAAGAACTGGAAAAAATGAAACAGAAACTTAAAGTGCTTCAGGAAAGTGAACTGGATTTCTTAAAGAATAACTCTGATATTAAGAATGAAATTAATATTTTGAACAGGGAATTAGAACTTAGGGAAGAAAAGAAAAGAAATTTCAATTCATCAATATCATACATGGAAAATAATATAGTGATAAATATGGCTACATATAAAGGTTTAAGCAAGGATATTGAAGAGAGAAAAGAAGAAATAAATAATATCAAAAATAATATTGTGGAATCCAAGAAAAAAATATCTCTATTAAAAGGAAACATAACCAAAAAAGAAAATGAAATAAAAGAATTAAACAGAGAGCTTACTAAATTGGATGCTAATAAAACTATGCTTGAAAATCTTGAAAAGCATTATGAAGGATATAATAGAAGTGTCAAATCATTAATGGAATCCATAAATAATGATAATATTGTAGAAGCTAAAGACACAAAAGTTCTGGGTGAAGTTTTTTATGTTGAAAAGGATTATGAGACAGCTATAGAGATAGCTCTTGGAGCAGCTATATCTAATGTTATTACAGAAACTGAACAGGTAGCAAAGAACTTGATAAGGTATTTGAAGAAAAATCATCTTGGAAGAGCTACTTTTCTTCCTCTAAACATAATAAAAGGGAAAAAGCTTATTTTAGATAAGTATATAACAAATATTGATGGATATATTGGTATAGGAAGTGACATAATTTCATATGATTCAATATATGATAATATAATGAATTATGTTTTAGGAAGAACTATAATATGCAGAGATATGGACTGTGCTTTGAAAATAGCAAAGGCTGGCCAGTATAAGTACAAAATAGTTACTGTTGAAGGAGAAGTTGTTAATCCAGGAGGAGCTCTTACTGGAGGAAGCATAAAAGGCAGAAGTACTAATGTTCTGGGTAGAAAAAGAGAAATTGAAGAAATAGTTGAAAAGATAGAAGAAAAGAAAAAAATGTATACTTCGGCTGCTGAAGAAGGAAGGCAGCTTTCAGCAGAATTAAAAAAAATAGATGAAGAGATTCTTAATGATACAGATTTAATACATTCAAAGAATATTGATCTTACAAGAAAACAAAGTGAAATAGAAGGACTTCAGAGCGATACTGATAAATTGAGAAAAAATCTTGAAAATTCTAAAAATGAGCTTGAAAAGATAGTGAAAGAGAAAGAAGAGATAAATGAAAAGCTTAATGAAAAGGCAAGTAAAATAGAAAGCCTTGAAAATGAAAATGCCTCAAATAAAAATTATAGTGCTGAGCTTGAACAAATGATTGAACTTAAAACAACTCAAATAAATAAAGACGAATCAAGAATTATGGAATTTAAGATAAATAAAGCTGCACTTGATGAAGGAATTGAAGGAAAGAAAAATGAATTTTCAAGAATTGAAAAGGAATCAGCAGAATTAACATATAAAAAGGGAAAACTTTTGGCTGAAAATAATGAAAATGAATGCAGCATTGAAGAATTGAACTTGCTAATTAAAGATAAACATAAAAATATAGAGATAAATAATACAAAAATAAATGGATTAGAGTTTAAATTTAAAGATGATGAGATATTGAAGGAAAAGCTTAAGGCAGAGTTTAAAGAAAAAGACAATTTAATAAGCGGGGTTCTTGATGAAATAAGCCGTGAAGAAATAGAAGTAAATAAAATGGAAGTAATCAAGGCTAAAAAAGAAAGTGAAGAAGAACATGTGTATAAAAAGCTTAATGAAGAATTGGAACTTACTTATGCAGAAGCTCTTGATATATGTGAACCAGTAGAAAATGAGGAAGAACTTAAGAGTGTAATTACATCAATAAAAACAAAGATAACTAAACTTGGAGTTGTAAATCTTGCAGCAATTGAAGAATATGAAGAACTTAAGGAAAAATTTGAATTTATGTCAGGCCAGGCTGAAGATTTGGAAAAGGCAAAAGAAGAGCTTATAAGAGTCATTGAAGAAATGACATCTGAAATGAGACTTCTATTCAAAGAGAATTTTAAAATATTAAATTATAATTTTAATGAGACCTTTAAAGATTTATTTCAAGGGGGAAGTGCTGAACTTATACTTGGCGAAGGTGATGAACTTAGTGCAAATATTGATATAAATGTTGAGCCGCCAGGAAAGAAACTTCAAAATATAAATCTTATGTCAGGTGGAGAGAAGGTTTTATCTGCAATAGCACTTCTTTTTGCAATATTAAAGATGAAGCCTACGCCATTCTGTATACTTGATGAGATTGAAGCAGCCCTTGATGATGCAAATGTATATAGATATGCTGAATTTCTTCTAAGATTTTCCCATAGAACTCAATTTATTGTTATTACCCATAGAAAAGGTACAATGGAAGCAAGTGATATAATATATGGAGTTACAATGGAAGAAAAAGGGGTATCTAAAGTTGTCTCAGTAGATTTATCTAAAGATCATGAATAATGAAAAACATAAATAAAATAAAAATACAGTTTATTGGAGGAATAAAAATTGTTTGGAAATTTATTTAACAAATTAAAAACAGGATTAACAAAAACAAGAGATGGACTTACAGATAAAATAAATGAAGTTCTTAAGATTGCAATTACAATTGATGAAGATCTTTATGAAGAATTGGAAGAAATTCTTATTACTTCAGATGTTGGAATGGATACTACAATAGACATTATTGAAAGACTTAGAAATAAAATACGTAAAGAAAAGATTAATGATCCTAAAGAGGTTAAACCTGCATTGAAGGAAGTTATAAGAGATATATTGTTAGAAGGTTCTTATGAAGATGATGAATATGAAAAAAAAGTTATGCTTGTTATTGGAGTTAATGGAGTTGGTAAGACTACATCTATAGGAAAAATAGCCGCTAAAAATAAAGCAGATGGTAAGAAGGTTCTTCTTGCAGCAGCAGATACATTCAGAGCAGCAGCCATAGATCAGCTTGAAGTATGGAGTAAGAGAGCTGATGTTGATATAGTAAAGCATCAGGAAGGATCAGATCCTGCAGCAGTTGTGTTTGATGCAATAGAAGCTACAAAGGCAAGAAATGTAGATCTTCTTATTTGTGATACTGCAGGAAGACTTCATAATAAGAAAAATCTTATGAATGAACTTGAAAAGATAAACAGAATAATAGACAGAGAACTTGGAAGTTATAAAAAAGAAACTTTATTGGTTCTGGATGCAACAACAGGACAAAATGCAGTTATTCAAGCAAAACAGTTTATGGAGGTATGTCCTATTGATGGAATAATATTGACTAAACTTGATGGAACTGCTAAAGGAGGAGTTGTTATATCAATAAAACAGAGTCTTAATATTCCAGTAAGATATATTGGAGTTGGTGAAGGTGTTGATGACCTTCAGGAATTTGATGCAGAAGCATTTGCAGAAGCACTTATATAATTAATATTTTTGTGTGAAGAACATTATGTTTTTTTGTGAATTGTAATTAAAAAATTATTAATATAAATAGAGGTTTACAAAATAAAAGTATACTAAAAAGCGAAAAATATTAAAAAATAAAAAATATTTGTAAGTGTTAAGTAAAAATACTTGACACCTATATAAAATCCTGTTAGAATCTCTTTTGTGGGTAAGGTGATTAGATGGTAGATAGAGTTGAAGTTTCGTTATTGATGGATTATTATGGTTCATTATTAACAGATAAACAGAGAGATATAATGGAATGGTATTATAATGATGATTTATCTTTAGCTGAAATTGCTGAAGTAAACAAAACAAGTCGTCAGGCTATTCACGATTTAATCAAAAGATGTTACAAACAACTTCTATCCTATGAAAGTAAGCTGAACTTACTTCAAAAGAGTATAAACAGAGAACATGAAATTATAAATTTTTTAGAAATCTTGAAAAATAAATATTCCATTGATGATGAGGATATTATAAAATATAAAGAAAAACTAGAAAATTTATAGGAGGAGGTAAACATGGCTTTTGAAGGTTTAGGAGAAAAATTGCAGGAGACTTTCAGAAAACTTAAAGGTAAAGGAAAGCTGACTGAAAAAGATATAAAAGAAGCCATGAGAGAAGTAAAGCTTGCATTATTAGAAGCAGATGTTAACTATAAAGTTGTTAAGACTTTTGTTTCAAATGTCAGTTCCAAATGTGTTGGAAGTGAAGTACTGGAAAGTCTGACACCAGGACAACAGGTTATAAAAATAGTTAATGAAGAACTTACTAATCTTATGGGTGGAAGTGAAAGCAAACTTAGCTACAACAGCAGTGGTCCTACAGTATTAATGCTTGTTGGTCTTCAAGGTGCTGGTAAAACTACAATGTGTGGAAAACTTGCATTAAACCTTAGGAAAGAAAACAAGAAACCTTTACTTGTAGCCTGTGATGTTTATAGACCAGCGGCTATAAAACAGTTAGAGGTTGTAGGTAAACAAATTGAAATTCCAGTATTCTCAATGGGAGATAAAGTGAGTCCTGTTGAAATTGCTAAAGCTGGTATAGCTCATGCAAAGGATAATGGAAATAACATTGTTATCATAGATACTGCAGGTAGACTTCACATAGATGAAGATTTAATGCAGGAATTAAAAGATATAAAAGAAAATGTAAAACCATCAGAAATACTTTTGGTAGTAGATTCTATGACAGGTCAGGATGCAGTTAATGTTGCAGAAACTTTTAATAATGATCTTGATCTTACAGGAGTTATTTTAACAAAACTTGATGGTGATACAAGAGGTGGAGCGGCTCTTTCAATAAAGAGCATAATAAACAAGCCGATTAAATATGTTGGTCTTGGTGAAAAAATGAATGATTTTGAGGTGTTCCATCCAGACAGAATGGCATCAAGAATTCTTGGCATGGGTGATGTATTATCACTTATAGAAAAAGCTCAGGAAGCAATTGATGAAAAAGAAGCAGCAGATTTAGGTAAAAGAATGTTAAATCAGGAATTTAACTTTGAAGATTATCTAATGGCTATGGATCAGATGAAGAAGCTTGGACCTCTTAATAAAATATTAGAGATGATTCCAGGTATGAATTCTAAGGAACTTCAAGGCGTGGATTTAGAAAAAGGCGAAACTGCAATGAATATGACTAAAGCGATTATTCAGTCGATGACAGTTAAAGAAAGACAAAATCCAGCATTGATTGCAAAATCTAATTCAAGAAAAATTAGAATAGCAAAAGGTTCTGGTACATCTGTACAGGAAGTAAATAAACTTATGAAAAGTTATGAAATGATGAAAAAACAGATGAAACAGATGAAATCATTCCAAAAGCAATTTAGCAAGAAGGGCGGCGGACTTTTCGGAGGCAGGTTACCTTTCTAGATTGAAAATAAATTATTAACCTTAAAAGGAGGTGAAATTAAAATGGCAGTAAAAATCAGATTAAGAAGAATGGGTGCTCACAAAGCTCCTTTCTATAGAGTAGTTGTTGCAGATTCAAGATCTCCAAGAGATGGTAAGTTCATCGAAGAAATTGGATACTACAACCCATTAACTGAACCAGTTGAATTCAAAGTTAACGAAGAAAAAGTTAATAAATGGTTAGCTAACGGTGCACAACCAACAGACGTAGTTAAGAGACTTTTCACTGAAGCAGGTCTTACTAAGTAATTTTTGGAGGTGAATTCTATAATCAGTATATTCTGATTATAGACGTTTATGAAGGAATTAGTTGAATATATAGCTAAATCTCTTGTAGATAATCCTGAAGCAGTTGCAGTTAATGAAGTGGATGGAGAGCAGTCTCTTATACTTGAATTAAAAGTAGCTCCTGAAGATATGGGTAAGGTTATCGGCAAGCAAGGAAGAATTGCAAAAGCTATACGTACAGTAGTAAAAGCAGCAGCAGTTAAACAACATAAACGCGTTATAGTAGAAATCATCTAAAGTAAGAGTCAGGTTTATTCCTGGCTCTTTTTAAATATATGTAAAAATATAAAAAAATAAAATATAAATCTTGTCAGCTGTATTAATATATGTTTTGACAAAAACTATATAATAAATTAAAGGAATTTCGAAAAAATTCTATATTCATTAACAATTGTTTATTGTACGTTGTTAATTGGAAAATATATAGTTAAATTTTAATATTTAAAATTGCTATACATTATAAGCAAATATGATGCAGTTGATTTGTTCTTTATAAATCCTTGTCAATTGTTAAACTATATTGCTATAATATTGTAGAAACAGTGATAATCTGTTTATTATTAAGAAAAGCTGAAAGGCTATTATGTATAAGTTTAATTGAAAATTAGAGGTGAATTTATTGGAAAAACAATTATTCAAAATAGGGCAGATAATAAATACTCATGGAATTAAGGGAGAAGTAAAAGTTTATCCTTTAACAGAAGATGTAAATAAATTCAAACGCTTAAAAACAGTTTTAGTGGGCGGCGTAAATATGAATATATTGGGCGTTAAATTTCAGAAAGACAGAGTGATTCTTAAACTTGAAGGTGTAGATACAATGAATGATGCAGAAACATATAAGCAGAAGTATATTGAAATACCTAGGGATGAGGAACCTGAACTTCCAGAAGACACATATTACGTATCAGATTTAAAGCTATGTACTGTATATGATACTAATGGTAAGGAATTGGGAAAAGTGTTTGATGTAATAAGTACTCGTAATAATGATGTTTATTGGATAAAACAGCCTAAAGAACTTTTGATTCCGGTTCTTAGGGATATAGTTCTGGATGTTGACATAGATGAAAAGAAAATACTTATAAGACCAGTAGGTGAGTGGCAGGATGAAGATTAATATTTTAACGCTTTTTCCAGAAATGTTTTCAATTTTTGAACATAGCATTATAGGAAGAGCGCGTGAAAATAAAATCATTGATATGGAAGTTTTTAATATAAGGGATTTTACATTAAATAAGCACAGAAAAGTAGATGATTACCCTTATGGAGGAGGAGCTGGAATGGTTATGGCTCCACAGCCTCTTGTAGATAGTATAAGACATGTCAAAGAAAATAATAATGGTAAAGTTATTTTTTTAGGACCAAGAGGAAAGACTTTTAATCAGGAAATGGCAAATGAGTTGTCAAAAGAAGAAAATCTTATATTTGTGTGTGGCCATTATGAAGGAATAGATGAAAGAGTATATAAGCATATTGATATGGAAATATCTCTTGGAGATTTTGTTCTTACAGGTGGAGAAATGGCAGCTATTCCTGTAATAGATTCTATTTTAAGACTCATACCAGGTGTTCTTGGAAAAGAAGAAAGTTTTATGGAAGAATCATTTTATAATGGTCTTTTAGAATACCCTCAATACACAAGACCTGAAGAATTTGAAGGAGACAGGGTTCCGGATATACTTTTATCAGGTCATCACGAAAATATAAGAAAGTGGAGAAGGCTTCAATCTCTTGAAATTACAAAGGAAAGAAGACCTGATATGTATGAGAAAATAGAACTGACAAAGGAAGACTTGAAGATTTTGAAAAAAGCTAATGAAAAGTAAAAAATATATAATTTATTTGTTGAAATAAAAAAAAATCTGTGGTATTATTAATTTTGTGCTAGTACGGGCGTTCCTCTGTCTACATGAAAAACTGTGTTATGAACGTCAAATTATCGTTAAGGAGGGAATGCACAATGAACGAAATAATAAAAGCTATTGAAGCTGAACAAATCAGAACTGACTTACCTGCTTTTGCAATTGGAGATACTATAAAGGTATATGTAAAGATTCAAGAAGGTAACAAAGAAAGAATCCAAATGTTCGAAGGAACAGTAATCAAAAAACAAAATGGTGGTTTAAGAGAAACTTTCACAGTAAGAAGAGTTGCTTACGGAACTGGTGTTGAAAGAACATTCCCAATAAATGCGCCAATCATCGATAAGATTGAAGTAGTAAGAAAAGGTAAAGTAAGAAGAGCTAAACTTTACTACTTAAGAGACAGAGTTGGTAAGGCTGCTAAAGTTAAAGAATTATTAACTAGATAATATAAAAAGGGGACTGGTTCAGTCCTTTTTTTATTGTATAACAAAATACAATTTTCAATAATAGTAATCATGGTCTGCAAGGCAGATTTTTTTATTATTTAAAAGATTTTGTATCAGGTTGGAACATTAAAGTTTATGTTTTATAGATAATACACAAACAATGACAGGACATAATAGAACATTAAATCCAGATTATATAGGAAATAATTTTTAAAATATATATTATGAAATGTATATTGTTTTTATAATATAAGGAAATAAATTTATAACATATTGCAATTGATAATGAATAATTGTTAGTGAAGAATGAAATCGCTGCAATATTTTTTTAATGTATTGAATGAATTTTAAATTTAATATTGCAACATATATATTATGTTTGTATTAAAATTAATAAAGGAGGAATTAAAATGGCTATAAACTGGTTTCCTGGGCATATGAGAAAAACTCAGAGGGAGATTAAGGAAAACTTAAAATTGGTTGATGCTGTTATCGAAATAAGAGATGCCAGAATACCTAGAAGTTCAGCAAACCCTGATATTGATAGATTATTAGAAGGCAAACCAAGAATTATACTTTTAAATAAAAGTGATCTTACAGACAGCAAAATCACAAAAGAATGGATAGATTATCTTACTACTGATAATGTAAAGGTTCTTGAAGTAAATTGCCTTAAGGGGGATGGATTAAAAGCAATAAAACCGGCATTGATGAATCTCTTGAAAGAAAAACATGACAGATTAAAGGCAAAAGGCATGGCAAAAATCATAACAAGAGTAATGGTTGTAGGAATACCTAATGTAGGTAAATCTACATTTATAAATAAAATGGCAAGAAACAATATTGCTAAAACTGGTGACAGACCAGGTGTTACAAAAAGCAAACAATGGATTAAAACTTCAATTGGAATTGAACTTTTAGACACTCCAGGGGTATTATGGCCTAAATTTGAAGATGATACGACTGCTTTAAATCTAGCATTTACAGGAGCTATAAAAGATGAAATAATGGATATAGAAGAATTAGCATTAAAACTTGTTGAAAGATTACAGAGCAGCTATGAAACTCAATTAAAGGAAAGATATAAGCTTCAGGAAATTTTTGAAAATCCTTTGGACACATTAGATGCAATTGGTAAAAAGAGAGGAACTCTTATTTCTGGTGGTCAGATTGATTATAACAGAATAGCTGTTATTCTGCTGGATGAATTTAGAGGTGGAAAAATTGGAAAACTATCTTTAGAACGTCCTACAGAAAATGAAAGTGAAGCCTAAAATGACAATAATTAATGAAGATATAAAATCTTTATCATTTGCACAAATCAAAGAAGAGATTTCAAAAATTTCAATAATTAATGAATATAAAAATAATAATTCAGAAAAAATAATTAACTGGCTTGAAAAAGATAAACGTAAAAATGTATTGTCTTTAAGTGTCAAATTAAGAAAAGAAATAGAAGCATATCTGAAAGAAGTTAAAAGAGTGAGAAAAATGTATGATTTTGACAAATCTTTTGGGAATTACAAATATATTGCAGGTGTAGATGAAGTGGGCCGAGGCCCTCTTGCTGGTCCTATAGTGGCCTGCAGTATAATGCTTGATTTAGACGTATTAGATGATGAACTTATATTATATATTAATGATTCGAAAAAGTTAAGAGAAAGCAAAAGAGAAGAGTTAGCACAAATAATAAAGGAAAAGGCCTTGTGCTATCATATAGCAGAATGTTCAAACTATGAAATAGATGAGATTGGCATAGGTGTAGCTAATAACAAAGTATTTTTGGAAAGCTGCAATTCTCTTGAGATTAAACCAGATCTTGTTTTGTCAGATGGATATCTTGTAAAAGGTATAGAAATAGAAAATAAGTCAGTTGTAAAAGGTGATACTAAAAGTGCGTGTATTGCTGCTGCATCTATAGTGGCAAAAGTATATAGGGATAATCTTATGAAAGAATATGCTAAAAAATATACTCATTATGATTTTGAAAATAATGCTGGATATGGAACTGCAAAACATATGAATGCTATTAGAAAATATGGAAAATGTGATATACATAGAAATAGTTTTCTTAAAAATTTACTAAATAATAATTAAGGTTATAGAAGGATAGTGATTTTTGTGAGTCGCTATCCTATTTTTAGCTTTATTATAAGTATAGAAAAAACTTATATTTTATATTAATAATATAATCTAAAAGCATCTTTAATATGATTGATTTTGTATAAAGAATTATTAGTATTAAGTAAAATTTCAATTACATCAAATCTAATATTTATATTAAAGAATTTTTTATATGAAATATAGCAATAGGCAGTTTTTATTATAGAATTTTGTTTTTTATAGTTTACAGATTCTTGAGGATATCCATAATTTAAATTATATCGTCCTTTCACTTCAACTATGACTAAAATATTTTCTTTTAAACAGATTATATCTATTTCACCAAGACGATTTCTAAAATTGAGCTCTAATATACTGTATCCCTTTTGAATCAAAAATTCTGCAGCAAGCTTTTCTGAAAAATTTCCAACAATTTTATTAAATTTTTTCACGATTCTAATCCTTTCTTTGTCAATATGAATAAATGTATATAGACTTTAATTGGCGGTGAAAATTATGTAAAGGTTCTATGTATAAACATTATCTTGTGGGTATTACAAATAGAATTATTAACAAGAAAAAGTTTTAATAATCATTTTTAGTTATTTGAATTAATATTAAAATCTATGTCTATAATTCTTAAGGGTGATGTAAATGGCAGTAAAAATAATAAGTGCAACGTATAATAATCTTGAAGGAATTCTTATAAATGTTGAAGTTGATATATGCAAGGGCCTTCCGCAGTTTTCTATAGTTGGTCTTCCTGATGCATCAGTAAAGGAAGCAAAAGAGAGGGTGCGTGCAGCAATTGTTAACTGTGGATATGAATTTCCTCTTGGAAGAATAACAATAAATTTAGCTCCAGCAGATGTAAGGAAGATAGGTTCCTTATTGGATCTTCCTATAGCATTAGGAATTCTTATGGAATCAGAACAAATAAAAACCTGTAATATTGAGGAGTATGTGATATTTGGTGAATTGTCTCTTCTAGGTGAGCTTAAATCAGTAAAAGGAAGCATTCCTATAATAATAGAAGGGAACAGTAGAAACAAACATAAATTTATATTTCCATATAAAAATCTTGAAGAAAGTTTTTATATTAAAGGAGAAGACTACTATCCATTTAAAAATTTAAAAGAAGTTATTTCATTTCTTACATATAAAGATGTTATGCCATATGAATGGAATGAAAATGAGAGCAAAGATAATGAACAAGATATTCTTTTTGATTTTGGAGAAATAATTGGTCAATATTCATCTAAAAGGGCAATGGAAATTGCAGCAGCAGGGAAGCATAATATTGTGCTTTATGGAGAACCTGGATGTGGAAAAACAATGCTTGCAAAAGCACTGATTTCTATACTTCCTAAACTTACACAGGAAGAATTGCTTGAAGTTGCTAAAATATATAGCACTTGTGGATTGATGAAAGAAAAATCATTGCTTAAGAGACCTTTTAGAGCGCCTCATCATACAAGTACAAAGGCGTCTTTAATAGGAGGAGGAAAAGAGGTAAAACCTGGAGAAATTACTCTTGCTCATAATGGTGTTTTATTTTTAGATGAAATTTTAGAGTTTAAGAAAGAGGTTCTAGAATGTTTAAGAGAACCACTAGAACAGAAAAATGTGAACATAACAAGACTGTGTGGAAGTTATACTATGCCAGCAGATTTCTTGCTTGTAGCGGCTTTTAATCCTGTAGAAAGAAGAGATATAAATACATATGAAGATGATTTTTATGAATTAAATGCTTATACAGACAAATACATAAAGAAATTTTCTAGTGCATTGCTGGACAGAATAGATATTCTTCAGTATGTACCAAGAATAAAGTATGAAGAAATAAGTGGAAAGTATGATTCGTATAACTCTAAAATTATGAGGGAAAATGTGATAAAAGCTAGAATTATGCAAGAAAAAAGATTAAAAGGGACTGAGTATAAATATAATTCTGACATTCAAGGAAAGGATATTTTCCAATTATGTAGAGTAAATAAGCAGTGTAAGAAAATACTTGAATACTATTACAAAAAATCGAACGTATCTTTAAGAGGATATGGAAAAGTACTTAAACTGGCAAGGACTATTGCAGACCTTGAAGGTAATAAGGATATTATTGAAGAAAATTTATTAGAAGCTTTTAGTTATAGAAAAAATATTAATGGAGAAGTTATATAGGAGAGAAATTTATGAATTATGATCTATGGTTAGCTCTTTTAGATATTGAATCAAGTCTTAAAATAAATCTTATAGATAGATATGGCAGTGCAGAAAATGTATATAATGATTTTGAATATATACAGTCACATGAAAAGATTAAGAGTAAAAATTTAAAAAAAATTGAAAAAAATTTTTTGTGGGATGAAGTTTGTAAAAATGAAGAAAAATTATATAAAAATGGGATAGGGTTTATAACATATGCAGATTCCTTGTATAAAGAGACTTTCCGCAGAATTTTAGACCCACCATATTTTTTGTTTTTTAAGGGTAATATTCAAGTGATTAATAATTATTCAATAGGAGTTATAGGGGCAAGAAAATGCTCAAATTATGGTTTATCTGCAACAAAAGTCTTGACAAAGGAGCTTATTACTAATAATATTACGCTTATAAGCGGAGGTGCAAGAGGTGTTGATTCTGTTGCACATAAAACTGCATTAGAAAATGGCGGAATAAATATATCTGTATTAGGATGTGGAATCGATGTTTCTTATCCTGCAGAAAATAAAAAGCTGTTTTCACAAATAGAAGAAAAGGGAGTAGTAATTTCTGAATTCTTACTGAATACTCCACCACTAAGATATAATTTTCCAAGGAGAAATAGAATAATAAGTGGACTTAGCAGTGGAATAATAGTAACTGAAGCATCAAAAAAGAGTGGATCTTTAATAACTGCAAGAATTGCATTAAAACAAAAAAAACCAGTTATAGTGGTTCCAGGATCGATATTCTATAATGGTGCTGAAGGATCCAATGAATTTATGAAAAAAGAAGGAGTAACAGTGTGTGTAGGAATAGAAGATTTGCAGTTGATATTATCATTAGATCATAATATACAAATAAAACCTATGATAAAATCACCAGAAAAGAAGAAAATATTGAAGTATATAAGTAATGTACCTATACATATTGATGAAATCTTTAAAAAAACAGGTTTTGAAAGAGGTGCCTTATATGCATTATTATTCGAAATGCAAATTAAAGATGAAATTATTTGTTTACCCGGAAATTACTATGTAAAAACAATTTGAAAAATATAGGGGGTGAATACTTCATAAGTATTTTATGAAGTTATACTATGGGTCAAAAACTTGTAATTGTAGAGTCGCCAGCAAAAGCAAAAACAATTGGCAAATATCTTGGAAAAAATTATATTGTAGAAGCATCAATGGGGCATGTTAGAGATTTGCCAAAAAGTAAATTAGGTGTAGATGTAGAAAATAATTATGAACCTAAATATATTACAATAAGAGGAAAAGGTGAATTAATAGATAAATTGAGAAAAGCTGCTAAAAAGGCAGATAAAGTATATTTGGCAACAGACCCTGACCGTGAGGGAGAAGCTATATCATGGCATCTTGCTAATATTTTAAAAATATCAGAAGATGAAACATGCAGAATAGTCTTTAATGAAGTAACAAAAACAGCTGTAAAAGCATCTATAAAAGAAGCTAGAAAGATAAATATTAATCTTGTAGATGCGCAACAGGCTAGAAGAGTATTAGACAGATTAGTTGGTTATGAGATAAGTCCTATATTATGGAAGAACGTTAAATGGGGGCTTAGTGCAGGTAGAGTTCAATCTGCAGCATTAAAGCTGATATGCGATAGAGAAAAAGAAATAAAAGATTTTATTCCTAAAGAATATTGGTCCATTGACTGTGTATTAAAAAAGGAAAGAAAGAAATTTCCTATAAGACTTTCAACATATAAAAATAAAAAAATAGAACTTACAAGTGAAGATGAATGTAATAAAGTTATAGAAGAACTTAATAATGGAGCGTTTATAGTTAAAAGTATAAAAAAAGGAAAGAAGGTAAGGAATCCGCTTCCACCATTTACAACTAGTACTCTTCAGCAGGATGCTAATAGAAAGTTAAATTTTAACACTAAAAGAACAATGTCTATTGCTCAGGTTTTATATGAAGGTGTTGAAATTAAAGGACATGGAACTATAGGTTTAATAACATATATGAGAACCGATTCTGTAAGAATATCAGAAGAAGCTCAAGAGAAGGCTAAAGGATTTATTGAAGAAAGTTATGGAAAACAATATCTTCCTGAAAATGTAAGAGTATATAAGAGTAAAAAAAATATTCAGGATGCTCATGAAGCTATAAGACCGACATATATGGATATTACACCAGAAGTTGCAAAAGAAAATTTAACTTCAGAACAATATAAATTATATTCATTAATATGGAAAAGATTTATTGCGAGTCAGATGGCTTCATGTATTTTGAATACAAATTCAATTGAAATTTTAAATGGAGATTACAAATTTAAAGCTTCTGGTTCAATTGTTGATTTTGATGGATTTATGAAAATTTATGAATATACCAATGAAGATGACGAAAATTCAGTAAATCTTCCAGCGTTAGAAGAAAATGAAGAACTTAAAACAGCAAGTCTTGAAGGAAGTCAACATTTTACACAACCAGCACCAAGATATTCAGAAGCTTCATTTGTAAAACTTTTAGAAGAAAAGGGAATAGGAAGACCAAGTACTTATGTTCCAACTATAACTACTCTGCTTGGAAGAGCTTATATTGTGCGTGAGAAAAAAACATTGATTCCAACAGAACTTGGTGAAATCGTAAATAATATAATGTGTGAATATTTTAAACAGATAGTTGATACGGATTTTACTGCGGATATGGAAAGAAAACTAGATGATGTTGAAATGGGAAATGAAAATTGGAGAGAGATTGTATCTGGATTCTTTACACCGCTTCAAGAAGCAATTGATAAAGCAGAAAGAGAAATTTCAAAGGTTGTTATTGAAGATAAAGTAAGTGATGTAAAATGCGAAAAATGTGGACGTATGATGGTTATAAAAAGAGGACGATATGGAGAGTTTTTAGCATGTCCTGGATACCCAGAATGTAAAAATGCAAAACAGATAATTGAAAAGTTAGATGTACCATGTCCTAAATGTGGCAAACCTATTGTTGCAAGAAAAAGTAAAAAAGGAAAAAGATTTTTTGGATGTTCTGGATATCCAGAATGTGATTTTGTAAGCTGGAATGAACCTGTTAAAGAAAAATGTCCTAAGTGCAATTCATATATGGTTTTAAAATATTCAAAAACAAAAGGGAATTATATACAATGCTCTAATACTGAATGTGATTATAAAGAGCCAGTTAAGGAAGAAAAGAAGGAAGAAGAGTAATTTAACAATATGTGATGGCATTCCTTTTGTTATTATATTTTGTCGAATTGTATAAAAATACTGTTGAAAACGGCAAATGTATATGTTAAACTAAAATCAATATTAAGTTGTAAAAAAATTCAATAAATTAAGAATTTTCAAACAATTATATTAAAATGTGTAATATGTGTTTATATAAAAATCTGAGGAGGATAAATATGTCATCACTATTGAATAAAACTAGAATGCTCAACAAGATTTTGCAGAAGTCAGGCAAAGATCCTGTTGCATTTGAAGATATATGTAGACTGTTAAGCGATGTGTTGGAGTGCAATGCTTATGTTATAAGTCAAAAGGGAAAAGTTTTGGGTTACGCTTTTGGACATGATTTTGAATGTGAAGCTATGAAAAAGAAAGTAATAGAGGATAAGAGATTTCCTGAAGATTATAATAAAACTTTACTTAACACTAATGATACTATTGCTAATGTTCCTAATGAAGGACGTTGTGTATTTGAGGAAATTGGAAAGTGTAAAAAGGTAGATAAATTATCTACTATTGTTCCTATAATGGGAAGCCGTGAAAGATTAGGAACTCTTATACTGGCTAGATTTGGACATAGTTTTACAGATGATGATTTAGTCCTTGTGGAATACAGTGCTACAATTGTTGGAATGGAAATGCTTAGAGCAATGCAGGATGAAATTGCAGAGGAAACAAGAAAGAAAGCAGTTGTTCAGCTTGCAATTGGAACATTATCTTATTCAGAATTAGAAGCTGTTGAACATATTTTTGATGAACTTAATGGAAACGAAGGTCTTTTAGTTGCTTCAAAAATAGCTGATAAGGTTGGGATAACAAGAAGTGTTATAGTAAATGCTTTAAGAAAATTTGAAAGTGCAGGAGTTATTGAATCAAGATCTCTTGGCATGAAGGGAACTTATATAAGAATATTAAATGAAAAGTTGGTTGAAGAATTAAGAAAAATAAAATAATAAATGTATAATATAAAGAATGCAGGATATAATATAGTCTATCCTGCATTCTTTATATTAAGTAAGTGTAACACAATTAGAAAAGTGGTAAATGTGGTAAGTATTAATTGAATTTTTTAAATTGATATAAATATCAAATACAAATAAAGATATAGTATACTGTAAATAAATATAGATATCTGGATTATATGATAATTTATAGAATTATAAATGTATATAATAAAAACAAACATTATATGATTAATGTTTCATGGAATTTCAATCAAACATAAATATGATATTTAAAAATTTTGGATATAATTAATCTTAAAATATTATAAGAATATGAATAGTGATTTTATATTATTTAATTTTTAAGGCCTATTTATAATTAACATTTATGTCTAAAATGCTGAGGTTATAAAAAAAATAAAGAAAATAAAAAATTTTTGTTGATAGGAAATATACCTTGTGATATACTATCTAAGGTAACAAAAAAATACACACATTATTGCGTTTGTAAAGACGGTGCCTTATATTAAGGGTATCTTTATAGGAAAACAATAATGGAGGTAAAAACCAGGAGGTAAGAAAATGTCAGTAATATCAATGAAACAATTATTAGAAGCTGGTGTACATTTTGGACACCAAACAAGAAGATGGAACCCTAAAATGGCTCCTTATATATTCACAGAAAGAAATGGAATATATATAATTGACTTACAAAAAACAGTAAAGAAAGCTGAAGAAGCTTACAACTTCATAAAAGAAGTTGCTGCTGAAGGTAAGGATATATTATTTGTAGGAACTAAAAAACAAGCTCAAGAAGCTATTGAAGAAGAAGCTATCAGAAGTAACATGCACTTTGTAAACAACAGATGGTTAGGTGGTATGTTAACAAACTTCACAACTATAAAGAGCAGAATCAAAAAGTTAGAAGATATTGAAACAATGCAAGAAGATGGAACTTTTGATGTTTTACCTAAGAAAGAAGTTATAAAATTAAAAGGTGAATTAGAAAAGTTACAAAAAAATCTTGGTGGTATCAGAAACTTAGATGCCTCAAATGTTGGGGCTATGTTTGTAGTTGATCCAAGAAAAGAAAAGAATGCTATATCAGAAGCTAAGATTTTAGGAATTCCAGTAGTTGCTATCGTAGATACAAACTGTGATCCAGAAGAAGTTGATTATGTAATTCCAGGTAATGATGATGCTATAAGAGCTGTTAAATTAATAACTGCTAAAATGGCTGATGCTATTATCGAAGGAAGACAAGGTGAACAATTAGCTGAATAATTTAGATATAAAAGGGTGAGTGGAGTGTAATTCAGTTACCCTTTTCCTAAATTACCAAAATGGTAAGGATTACTTTTTATGATTTAAGGAGGATTTAATAATGGCAAATATAAGTGCACAATTAGTTAAAGAACTAAGAGAAATGACTGGAGCTAAAATGATGGATTGTAAAAAAGCTCTAGTACAAACTGAAGGAAATATAGAAAAGGCTATCGAATTCTTAAGAGAAAAAGGACTTGCAGATGCAGCTAAAAAATCAGGAAGAGTTGCAGCTGAAGGTATTGTTAAGACTTTCATCTCTGCTGATAAGAAAAAAGGTTCAGTTGTTGAATTCAACTGTGAAACTGACTTCGTTGCTGCAAATGAAGAATTTGTTGCTTTTGCTGACAGATTAGCAGAAATGGCTGTTGAAACTGGAGCTGAAAATGTTGAAGCTTTATTAAATGAAAAATTTGATGGTGAAACTACAGTTTCTGACGCTTTAAAAGCATTAATAGCTAAATTAGGTGAAAACATGACTGTAAGAAGATTCACTACATTTGCTGTTGAAAATGGAGTTGTTAAGAGCTACATCCATGGTGGCGGAAGAATTGGAGTTTTAGTTGAAGTTGCATGTGATACTGCAAGCGATGTTCTTGATGAAGTTGCTAAAGAAGTATGTATGCAAATCGCAGCTGCAAACCCATTATTCTTAAGTGAAAATGATGTAGATGCTGCTTCTATAGAAAAAGAAAAAGAAATATACAGAGTTCAAGCTTTAAATGAAGGTAAACCAGAAAATATCGTTGAAAAAATGGTTGAAGGTAGAATTAAGAAATATTATAAAGAAGTTTGCTTATTAGACCAATTATGGGTTAAAGATAGTGATAAGACAATAGCTAAGTATTTAGCTGAAAAATCTAAAGAGGTTGGTTCTCCAATAACTGTAACTAGATTCGTAAGATACGAAAGAGGAGAAGGAATCGAAGTTGAAAAGGTAGACTTTGCTGCAGAAGTTGCTGCTCAAATGGGCAAATAGTTTTAACCTTTAGGAGAGAACACTTTGTGTTCTCTTTTTTTAAAGATACAAGTAGAATAATTTAGAAAATTAATACTTGATAGGTACATATGTTTTAGTAAAAAGTAAGCTTAAAATTATAGTCTGGAAATATAGTTATTTAGATCAGAAAAGCTATACATTTTCAAAGGCTTCTGATAATATAATAATGACTAGACAAGTGATAAAATCAGCCTATTAATATTCAGGAGGTAATTTAATATGTCAGGAAGTAAATACAAGAGAGTAATATTGAAGCTTTCAGGAGAAGCTTTAGCTGGAGCAAATGGATTTGGTCTTGATTTCAATGTGGCTAAGAGAATAGCATTAGAAATTAAGGAATTAGTAGATATGGGTGTTGAAGTAGGTGCCGTTGTTGGAGGTGGAAACATCTGGAGAGGAAGAAGCGGTGAAGGTATGGATAGAACTACTGCTGATTATATGGGAATGATGGCAACAACAATAAATGCATTAGCACTTCAGGATTCATTAGAACAAGTTGGAGTAATGACAAGAGTTCAGACTGCAATAGAAATGAAAGAAGTTGCTGAACCATTCATAAGAAGAAGAGCAATGAGACATCTTGAAAAAGGAAGAGTTGTTATTTTTGCAGCAGGAACAGGAAATCCATATTTTTCAACTGATACAACAGCTGCACTTAGAGCTGCTGAAATTGAAGCTGATGTAATTCTTTTAGCTAAAAAAGTTGACGGTGTTTATGATAAAGATCCTCATAAATATTCTGATGCTAAAAAATATGAAACACTATCATATCTTGAAGTTTTAGATCAAGGATTACAAGTCATGGATTCAACAGCAACTTCATTATGTATGGATAACAATATTCCAATTCTTGTATTTGGTTTAGATGAACCTGGAAATATTAAAAGGGCTGCTTGCGGAGACAATATAGGTACATTGGTATCAAAAAAATAGGAGGTTTATTATGATTAAGGATATAATTAAAAATGCAGAAGAAAAAATGCAAAAAACAATATCTGTATTAGAGTCAGATTTATCAACAATGAAAGCTGGTAGAGCTAACCCAACAATGCTTGATAGAATTCAAGTAGAATACTATGGAAGCATGTGCCCTCTTAATCAAGTGGCAAATGTATCAGCTCCAGAACCAAGAGTTTTAATGATAACTCCATGGGAAAAACCAGTACTTAAAGATATTGAAAGAGCAATATTAAAATCAGACTTAGGTTTAAATCCTTCAAATGATGGATCTGTTATAAGATTAGTTGTACCAGAACTAACAGAAGAAACAAGAAAAGCTCTTGTTAAAAATGTAAAGAAAACTGGTGAAGAAGCAAAAGTTGCTATCAGATCTATAAGAAAATCTGCCAATGATAAGATAAAAGCCTTAAAGAAAGATGGCGACATTTCAGAAGACCAAATTAAAAAAGGTGAAGATGACGTTCAAAAGAAGACAGATGCAGTTGTTAAACAGATAGATGTTATAATTGCTGCAAAAGAAAAAGAGGTTTTATCAGTTTAGTATAAAAAAACCTGCTAAAAGCAGGTTTTTTTATTAATATCCATTAATAAAATCTTTAGACAATGGGTAATTTAACGAAGAAGAGATTTTCCTGAATATAGGGGGAGAAAATAATGTTAGATATATTTAAGACAAAAAATGAAGAAAATATTAACAAAATAGAATTAGATATGAATAATATACCTAACCATATTGCTATAATTATGGATGGAAATGGACGTTGGGCTAAAGCTAGAAAACTTCCAAGAACTATGGGGCATAAAGCTGGTGTAGAAACAATAAGAAGAATATTGAAAGAGGCAACAAGACTAGGTGTTAAAAACTTAACATTATATGCATTCTCAACTGAAAACTGGGGAAGACCTAAAGACGAAGTAAGTTCACTTATGAAACTTTTAGTAACTTATTTAAGAAAAGAATTAGATGAATGTAATAAAAATGGTGTTAGAATGAATTTGTTTGGGGATATGACACGTCTTCCACAGGAATGTCAAAATGCACTTAATGATGCATTAGAAGTAACAAAAAATAATACTAGAATAAATTTGAATTTTGCTATTAATTATGGTGGAAGAGATGAAATTGTAAGAGCAATAAAACTTATTAGTTCAGATGTGAAAAATAATATTATAAAAGAAGAAGATATAAATCAAGAATTGATAGAAAAGTACTTATACACCAAAGGAATTCCTGATCCAGATCTTATAATAAGACCATCAGGGGAGCAAAGATTGAGTAATTTTTTGTTATGGCAGTGTGCTTATTCAGAATTTTGGTATTCAGATATAAATTGGCCTGATTTTAAAGAAGAAGATTTAAGACATGCAATATTTGATTATCAGAATAGAGACCGTAGATTTGGTAAAGTAAAGTAAAGGAGGTGTTATTTTTTGAAATCTAACAATAGATATTTAGGTGCTGCAATGATTGCTCCATTTATAATATTTGTTTTTCTTGGTGGAGT
Source organism: uncultured Clostridium sp. (assembly GCF_934754915.1). Lineage (GTDB taxonomy): Bacteria > Bacillota > Clostridia > Clostridiales > Clostridiaceae > Clostridium. The sequence goes on along the minus strand of NZ_CAKVKB010000004.1, from coordinate 36,110 downwards.
ATACTTGAAAAGTTTTGTGTTTATATTATCATTGATGGCCTTATGGGAATTTTATAATGCATTGAGACAAAATAAATTAAAGCCTATAGATTTAGCAGGATATATCCTTCTAGCTGTTTATTATTTAACTGGAAATAATTTTGAAACTATGATGTATATATTGGTTGCTGCTACATTTTTACTTCTTATAGTTCCAGTAGTAAATTTGGAATATACATTTATAGATGTAGCATTAACATTGCTAGGTTTTGTATATGCAGGAATATTGTTTGGTACTGTATATTTGGTCAATGCAAAAGAAAATGGAAATTATCTTGTGTGGTTAATTTTTATAAGCTCATGGCTTTCAGATACAGCAGCATACTATAGTGGCAAATTTTTTGGAAAACATAAACTTTGTCCAAAAGTTTCTCCTAAAAAAACAGTAGAAGGATCAATAGGAGGACTTTTAGGTGCAACTATATTTAGTGGGATTTTTGGAATAATAGTTAATAGATATGCAAATATAATGCCTATATATAATTACTTTATAATAGGAGCATTGTGCGGAGTATTTGGACAGTTTGGAGATTTGGTGGCTTCATCAATTAAAAGATATGTTGGAATTAAAGACTATAGTAATCTTATTCCAGGGCATGGAGGAATATTAGACAGATTTGATAGTATTATTTTTTCGGCAACTGTCATATTTTATTACTTAACATTTATAATTAAGATATAATTTAAGCTCAGATACCTGAAGAAAATTCAAGTGTCTGAGTTTTATTTATATATAATTAATCTTAATAGTGTTAATAATTTGTATTGAAAGATTTTTGATAAATATATGCTTTAAGATTAAAAACACATTTGAAATTGATCTGATACATATAAAATATCAAAAAAATATTGAAAGAATTTCATCATATATTGCAAATTGTTAATTACAATATATATATATATATATTTAAAGAGCTTAAATTGGATAATGTACATTGTGAAATTTTTAAATTAGTGTAGATATTAAAAGTAAACTTATAATATGATTGATACAAATTATCTATGTCTATATCTAACAAATGAGTTACAAGTCATAATTATTTATGTAATTTATTGTGCAAATATGAGCATATAATATATTAGATAAATATCTAAATAATATTGATAGCAATTTGCAAAGGTGTGAATATTATTTTTGGGAAATATACGAAAATTTTTTATCTTATAATATCATTATTCATAACAGTTGTATTTACTTTTTTTGTAAAATATTATTTTAAGCCTTTTATGGTTGTGTTAATTATGTCTATAATATGTATGCCTGTTTATAAATTCATGATAAAACTAAATATTTATGATAAAATAGCAGGAGCATTAACGCTTATAATAGTCAATGTTATAATTATATTGATTTTAGTATATATGGGAGGAGAAATTTATGGATTATTAAAAAAAGTATATATATCAAATATAGAAATGGTAAATAGAATTATTCAAAATATATCAAAAGCAGCAGGTTTTGATTTAAATAATTTGAAAATAGGAAAGAGTGTTTTTTCAATAATAAATGATTCTAAAATAAGGCAGGGAGCTATGAATACAGGAGAAAGCATACTGGCATATTTTATAGCAAATGTATGTACTTTTTTTGTTCTTATAGATAGACAGAATATTGCGGATGTTGTGTATAGGTTATTTCCTGATAACATTATTAAGAAAATAATAAAACAAAAAGATAATTTTGTTAATATGATCAGTATACAAGGAATGCTTATATTTATATCTATGATTGAAACAATTACTGGTTTCATGATACTTGGAATCCCAAAATTCATTATGCTTGGTTTCATATGTGGAATATTAGACTTTCTTCCTTATGTAGGAACTATAATTGTATTTATTCCTATTATAATATACAATATTATAATGAAGAATTATCTTGTATCAGTTGGACTAATATGTTTATATATACTGATTCAGATTATACGAGAAATATTAGAAGCGAAGTTTTTAGGAAATAAACTTGATGTACATCCATTGGTGATATTTATTTCTATATATATGGGGGCTAAAATTTTTGGTATGCTAGGAATACTGATAGGACCAATGTATAGTATTATAGCTAAAGAAATAATATATGACGAAATACAATGAGGTACAGTTTTTAGGAGGAAATAGAAAATGAAGAAACTTTCTATATTAGGTGCAACAGGTTCTATAGGAACACAAACACTTGATGTTATAAGAAAATCTGGGAACAATTTAAAGCTTGTAGGTATTACTGCTAATACATCAGTCAATAAAGTTATAGAGATAATAGAAGAATTTAAGCCTTCTTATGTTGGCATGATGGATACTTTAAGTGCAGATAAAATAAGAACATATTGCAATGAACATAACAAAAAAATAAAAGTTCTTGAAGGAATAGAAGGATTAAATGAAATAGCATCTTTAGACGAGATTGACATAGTAGTGACATCTGTTGTTGGTATGATAGGATTAGAACCTACATTAAAAGCTATAGAAGCGAAGAAAGATATAGCACTTGCAAATAAGGAAACACTTGTCGTTGCAGGAGAGCTTGTTATGAAGGCTGCAAAAGAAAATAATGTAAGAATTCTTCCAGTAGATTCAGAACATAGTGCAATTGATCAAAGTCTCAGAGGAAATGATAGAAAAACATTAAGAAAAATAATACTTACGGCATCAGGAGGACCATTTAGAGGAAAGGTTACAAGTGATTTGAAGGATGTAAAGGTTGAAGAAGCTTTAAAACATCCAAAATGGAATATGGGAAGAAAGATATCTATAGATTCTGCTACACTTATGAATAAAGGACTTGAAGTTATAGAAGCACACTGGCTTTTTGATTGTGATTATGATAATATACAGGTATTAGTTCATCCTCAAAGTATAATACATTCTATGGTTGAATATACTGATGGAAGTATAATAGCGCAGCTTGGTGCACAAGATATGAGGCTTCCAATACAATATGCTCTTAATTATGAAGAACGTAAAAATTTGATTGCAGATACTATTGATTTCTATGAAATAAATAAGCTTACATTTGAAAAACCTGATATGGATACATTCAAGGCATTGAGATTGGCATTTAAAGCAGGAAAAATGGGAAAATTAATGCCTGCTGTTTTAAATGGAGCGAATGAAGCAGCAGTTGAATTGTTCTTAAATAAAAAGATAGGATTTTTAGATATTGCAGATTTGATAGAAAAGGCAATGGACGCATTTGAAGAGGAGGGGAAAGAAGAAGTAAGTCTTGAAAAAGTAATAGATATAGACAAAAGAGTTAAAAGATTTATAAGAGAAAGTTCGATTTAAGGAGGACATTTGAATATATGTATATAATTTTAGCTATTTTAGCTTTTGCGGTGCTTATATTTGTTCATGAACTTGGACATTTTACACTGGCTAAAATAAATGGTGTAAAGGTTGAAGAATTTTCAATAGGCATGGGGCCTAAAATATTTTCAAAGCAAGGGAAAGAAACAAAATATTCATTAGGATTATTTCCTATTGGTGGCTATGTAAGTATGATGGGAGAAGATGAAGCTGTTGATGATGAAAGAAGTTTTTCAATGAAATCTCCTTTAAGAAGAATTACTATAATAGTTGCAGGAGTATTTATGAATTATGTTCTTGCAATATGTATTTTTACTGGATATATAAACAATTTTGGATATACAAACACTTATGCAAATGTTATAAGAGAGGGATCTCCTGCATATGAAGCTGGACTTCAACAAGGAGATACATTTTTAAAAGTAAATGGATTTAAAGTATTTACATATGAAGATATATCTGCTGGAGTTCTAATGTCTTATGGAAATCCTATTGATGTAGTTATTGAGAGGAATGGAGAAGAAAAAGAATTTACAATAACACCTGGAATTGAAGACGAAACTGGAAGATATGTTATAGGTGTAGAATTTACAAGAGTAGCCGATCCAGGTCTATTTAAGAGTTTTACGCAGAGTTTTAAACAGACTGCATCACTTGTATCCCAGACGTTTAAAGGACTTGGAATGATATTTACAGGAAAGGCAAATTTAAAAACTGATGTGGGAGGTCCAGTTACAATAGTAAAAATGTCTGCAGCAACTGCTAAAGCGGGTATATGGCCGTTGTTATATTTTACAGCCTTTTTAAGTGTAAATCTTGCTGTGTTTAATCTTCTTCCATTTCCAGCATTAGATGGAGGATGGACTGTAATATTGTTAATTGAACTTATAACAAGAAGAAAAGTTCCTAATAAAATTGTAGAAGGTTTAAATTATGTTGGATTTATGATTTTGATTGGGCTTATGGTTCTTGTAACAGCTAAGGATATAATATTTCCAACCAATTTTTAAAGTTTAAATGAATTAATTAAAAGAAACTGTTTCATAATAATTTATTTTATGGAGCAGTTTTTATTTATAATAGATGTGTGTCGTTATTTTGGATATATTTATAATTGCATAAAAGATGCGATTAAAGAGTTAGATAGAAAATTATAGCGGCTATTTTTAAGAAAATTGAAATATTGTATTAATGAATATTATTATGTATATTGTTTACAAGTTTATATTTAAAGATATATAATATCTAAAGTAATATTAAAGCGATAAACAGAATGACCAGAGTTAATATATGTGTTCTAATAATATTAAAGTACATAATAAGTAAGGAAATCTTGTAAAGATTTTATTACTTGTTATAAGTTGTACGTTGTGTTAATGAGAGCATATATATGAAATATAAAACAGGTGGTGCAATATGAAAAGAAGAATTTCAAGAAAAGTCAAAGTTGGAAATGTATATGTTGGAGGAGATGCTCCTATTTCTATTCAATCTATGACTACAGCTCATACAAAAGATACTGAAGCAGTGCTTGCACAGATAAATGAATTGTATTTAGCAGGATGCCAGATAATAAGATGTGCAGTTCTTGATATGGAAGATGCAGAAAAACTTAAGGAAATTACAGAAAAATCACCAATTCCTGTAGTTGCAGATATACATTTTGATTATAGATTAGCTCTTAGAGCAATTGAAAATGGAGTTTCGGCTTTGAGAATAAATCCAGGCAATATTGGCAGCATAGATAGAATAAAAGCTGTTGTTGAAAGCTGTAAGAAGAAGAATATTCCTATAAGAATAGGTGTAAACTCCGGATCTCTTGAGAAAGATATATTAAAGAAACATGGAAAAGTAAATGCAGAAGGTTTAGTTGAAAGTGCATTGAGGCATGTAAAGATTTTGGAGGATTTAGATTTTTATGATATGGTAATATCAATAAAATCATCAAATGTTCCAATGATGATAGAATGCTATAAGCTTGTGGCAGAAAAATGTGATTATCCTCTTCATTTAGGTGTTACAGAAGCTGGAACAGTCCAAAGAGGAACTATAAAATCAAGTATAGGTATAGGCGCTCTTTTAGCAGAAGGTATAGGAGATACAATAAGAGTGTCATTAACAAGCAATCCAGTAAAAGAAATAAAGGTTGCAAAGGAAATACTGAAATCACTTGATCTTATAAAAGGAGGAGTGGAATTTGTTTCATGCCCTACATGCGGAAGAACTCAGATTAATCTTATAAAAATTGCAGAAGAAGTTGAGAAAAAGCTTGAAAACTGCAATAAAGATATTAAAGTTGCGGTAATGGGATGTGTAGTGAATGGACCAGGAGAGGCAAGAGAATCAGATATTGGAATTGCTGGAGGAAAAGGTGAAGGCATTATCTTTAAAAAGGGAAAAGTAATTAAAAAAGTTAAAGAAGAAGAACTTATAGATGCACTTATGGAAGAAGTAAATAAATTATAATGTGAAAATACATGTGAATATAAATTTGAGAATAGTCTTGTATTCGTGAAAAAAATATGATAAGATATAAATAGAATTTAATTCTGATAGTAAAAAAGGAGTGGGAAAAATTTTACCCGCTCTTTCTGTTTGTAACGCAACTACTACACATAGTTGCGTTTTTGATTACAAATTTTAAAACTGCATAAGATATAAATATGTCTATAAGGTTTTATAAGGATGAAAGTGAGGGTAAGAAAAATATGAATAAAAATGCATTGATTGAAAAAATTGAAGCTATGGTTAAACCTATAACTGATGAACTGTCATATAAACTTTATTATATTGAATATGTAAAAGAAAATGGGGATTTTTATTTAAGAATATATATAGATAAAGAAGAAGGCAGAATTTCTTTAAATGACTGTGAAGCAGTTTCAAGAAGAGTGAGTGAAGTAATGGATGCAGAAGATCCAATAGAAGGGGCATATTATTTAGAAGTTTCTTCTCCAGGTCTTAATAGAAGTCTTCACACTAAAGAACACTTTAAAAGTGTTTTAGGAAAAGAAGTTCTGGTTAAATTTAATGGAACAATTGAAGGTGTTAAAAACATTAAAGGAATATTAAAAGAAGTAGGCGAAGATTATATTATAGTTGAAGGTGATAAAACTATTAAAATTCCAGATGACAAAATAAAAAATGCAAATCTTGAAGGGGAAATATAGTAAGGAGGGTTTTTAAGATGAATGAAGAGTTTGTAGGTGCTCTTAAAGAATTAGTTAAAGAGAAAGGTATCTGTGAAGATTTAATTTTCACAACAATACAGGATGCATTAGTTGCTGCATATAAAAAGAACTATGCAAATGTAAATACAAATGCACAAAACGTAAAAGTGAACATTGACAGAGAAACTGGAGAAATAAAAGTATATGCTCAAAAAGTTGTTGTTGATGAAGTATATGATGATGTAACAGAAATATCTGTTGAAGAAGCTAAGGCTATAAGTCCTAAGTATGAAGTTGATGATGTTGTAGATTTAGAAGTAACACCAAAGAATTTTGGAAGAGTTGCTGCTCAGTTAGCAAAACAGGTTGTTACACAAAGAATAAAAGAAGCTGAAAGAAATATCATTTATGATGAATATAAAGAAAAAGAATTTGATATAATAACAGGAACTATATTAAGAAAAGATAAAGGTATGGTGTTTGTAAACCTTGGAAAGTTGGAAGGTGTTATAGGTCCTAATGAACAGATTCCAGGTGAAGAATATAAATTTAATGAAAAGTTAAAACTATATATAGTAGAAGTTAAAAACGGAAGCAAAGGACCTCAAATTCATGTTTCAAGAACTCATCCAGGATTAGTTAAGAGATTATTTGAACTTGAAGTTCCAGAAATATTTGATGGAGTTGTTGAAGTTAAAAGTATTTCAAGAGAAGCTGGTTCAAGAAGCAAAATAGCAGTTTATTCAAATGATGAAGAAGTAGATGCAATGGGTGCATGTGTTGGACCTAAGGGTGTAAGAGTTCAGAATATAGTAAATGAACTTAAAAATGAAAAAATTGACATAATTAAATGGAGCAAAGATCCTACTGAATTTATAGCAAATTCTTTAAGCCCTGCTAAAGTTTTATCTGTAGAAGTAGATGAAAATAATAAGACTGCTAAAGTTGTAGTTGATGATAACCAACTTTCACTTGCAATTGGTAAAGAAGGACAGAATGTAAGACTTGCTGCAAAACTTACAAATTGGAAAATTGATATAAAGAGCAAGTCACAAAAAGAAGCTTTAGATGCAGAAGAAGAAAAGTTAGTTAATATTGAAGTAGAAATTGACAATGAAGAAACTACTGATTTAAATGATTTAGAGGTTTCTAATGTTGATGTAGAAGAATAGAGAGGTGCTTTTTCTATGAAAGTCAAGAAAATTCCGTTAAGAATGTGCACAGGCTGCATGGAAATGAAACCAAAGAAAGAATTAATCAGAATTGTTAAGACTCCTGAAGGAGAAGTGTGTGTTGATTTAACTGGCAAAAAATCAGGAAGAGGTGCTTATGTATGTAAAAGCATAGATTGCCTTGAAAAGTCTTTTAAGGCAAAAAGATTGAGCAGAAATCTTGATACACCTATAAGCGAAGAAATTTATGATAAACTAAAGGAAGAAATCAGCAATGAATAGGTTTTTTAATTTTCTAAGCATTGCAAAGAAATCAAAAAATTTATTAGAAGGATATAGTAAGTGTGATGATTATAGAAACACTACTGATATATATCTTTTTGTGATGTCTAGAGATTTATCAGATAAGTCAAAGAGCAAATTTAAAAAGCATTGTGAAAATAAGAATATACCATATATTGAAGATTTCTCCAAAGAAGAATTGGGAAATCCTCTAGGTCGTAAGGAAGTTATGCTTCTTGGGGTACTGGACTCTGGGATAGCAGAAAAATTAATTAAGATATATGAGGAGGAAAAATATATGGGTAGATAAATTACGGGGGTGACTGTATGTCAAAAATAAGAGTACATGAATTAGCAAAAGAACTTAATATAAGTTCAAAGGAATTGATAACTTTATTAATGGACGAATTCAACGTAGAAGTCAAGAATCATATGAGTACTATTGAAGATGAAGATGCAGCATTAATAAAAGAATTATTAGCTGGAAATTCAGATGGAGAAGCTGAAGTAAGTGCTGAAAAAACAGGTAAGAAGAGTCTGGTTGATGAATATGAAGATCAGTTAGCAGATGAACTAAACAAGGGAAAAAAGAAAAAGAAAAAGAATAACAAACACAAAGAAGAAGCTGTGAAGGATGAGGTTAATAATAATATGGAAGAAACTCAATTAATTGAAATCGGTGAAAGCATAACAGTAAAGGAATTGGCTGAAAAGCTTAATAAACCTTCAAATGATGTTATAAGAACATTAATTTTTTCAGGGGTTATGGCAGCTATAAATCAGGAAATAGATTTTGCTACAGCTGAAAAAGTATGTACAGAATATGGTGTATTAGTTGAAAAGAAAGAAGAAAGTCAGGAATTAGAGGTCCTTGAAATAGAAGAAGATGATGAAGAAAATCTTGAAAAGAGACCACCAATAGTTACAGTAATGGGGCATGTTGACCATGGTAAAACTTCACTTCTTGATTGTATAAGAAAGACTAAAGTTACAGACACAGAAGCTGGTGGTATTACTCAGCATATAGGTGCTTATACTATAACTGTAAATGGTGAAAAAATAACATTCTTAGATACACCTGGACATGAAGCTTTCACAGCTATGAGAGCAAGAGGTGCTCAAGTTACAGATGTTGTTATATTAGTTGTTGCCGCTGATGATGGAATAATGCCTCAAACAAAAGAAGCTATTGACCACTGTAAAGCAGCAGGAGTTCCTATAGTTGTTGCTATAAATAAAATTGATAAACCAGGTGCAAATCCAGACAGAGTTAAGCAAGAACTTGCTGAACAGGGATTACTTGTTGAAGCATGGGGTGGAGATGTTATTGCAGAAGAAGTATCTGCAAAACAAAATATAAACATTGATAAATTACTTGAAATGGTGCTTTTAAGTGCTGAAATGCTTGAACTTAAAGCTAATCCTAATAGAAGAGCAGTTGGTACTGTAATAGAAGCTAAACTTGATAAAGGAAGAGGATCTGTAGCAAGTTTATTGGTTCAAAACGGAACTTTACATGTTGGTGATTCAATTTTAGTAGGTTCAACATATGGTAGAATAAGAGCAATGTTTGATGATACTGGCAAGAAAATAAAATCTGCAGGTCCTTCAATTCCAGTAGAAGTTTTAGGACTTTCAGAAGTACCTGAAGCCGGAGATAGATTTAATCAAGTTAAAGATGAAAAGACAGCAAGAAATATGGCTGAAAGCAGAAAAGAAAAATTAAAAGCTGAAAGCTTAATGGCAAATCATAGAGTTTCATTAGAAGATTTATATAATCAAATACAAGAAGGTAAGGTAAAGGAACTTGCAATAATAGTTAAAGCTGATGTTCAAGGTTCAGTTGAAGCTATAAAGCAGTCTCTTGAAAAACTTTCTACTGATGATGTAAAAGTAAGAGTTATTCATGGTGGTGTTGGAGCTATAACAGAAACTGATGTAACACTTGCAACAGCATCAAATGCTATAGTTATTGGATTTAATGTAAGACCTGATAATAATGCATCTGCTCAAGCTGATAAAGAAGGAGTAGACATTAAAACTTATAGAATCATATACGATGCTATAGAAGATATTAAATCAGCAATGATAGGTATGCTTGAACCAGAATACAGAGAAGTTGTATTAGGTACTGCAGAAGTAAGAGAAACTTACAAAATATCAAATGTTGGTACAATAGCTGGATGTTATGTAAAAGATGGAAAGCTTAAGAGAAATTCAGAAGTAAGAGTTATAAGAGATGGAATAGTTATATTTGAATCAATGTTGTCATCATTAAAGAGATTTAAAGATGATGCTAAAGAAGTTGCAGCAGGATATGAATGTGGTTTAAGCATTGATAAATTTAATGATGTTAAAGAAGGCGACATTATTGAATGTTTCATGATGGAGGCTATTGAAAGAAAAGAACTTTAAGAGGTGATAGATTTGGCAAACTACAGAGGTGGAAGAATCAACGAAGAATTCAAAAGAGAAATAAGCAGCTTGATTCAAAATGAGATAAAAGACCCAAGACTTACAGCCATGATATCTGTTACAGATGTTAAGGTTACTAAGGATTTAAGATATGCAAAAGTATATGTTAGCATTTTCTGCAATGATGAAGAAGAAAAGCAAACAAATCTTGCAGCATTAAAGGGTGCTAGTGGATTTATAAGAAAGACTGTAGGACAGAAGATAAACTTAAGACATTGTCCTGAAATAATTATTGAATTGGATGATTCTATAAATTATGGTATGCATATGGATGAATTAATTCAAAAGATAAGTAGTAAGAAATAATGAGTTTGAGTTTAATAAAAGAAGCAATATTAAAAGCAAGTAGAATTGGATTATCATTTCACACATCACCTGATGGTGATGCTATAGGAAGCACATTGGCTCTGTTGAATGCCTTAAGATATATGGGAAAGGACTCATATGTAATTTCAAGAGACGTTATCTCTGATAACTTCTCTTACATTTTATATAGTGAAGAAATTAATGGAGAAATAACAGAACCTGATAAAAGAACTGATTTGGTTATTGTTTTGGATTGTGGGAATGTAGAAAGAATAAGTGCTGATTTAAGCAATTATAAAGGAACTATAATTAACATGGATCATCATATATCAAATGAAAATTATGGCCATATCAATTTTGTTGATTCAAAAGCAGCAGCAGCATGTGAAATTGTATATATGCTTATAAAAGAGTTTAATATAGATTTACAACAAGAAAATGACAATATAAAAGCTATAGGAAATGGAATTTATACAGGTCTTGTTACAGATACAGGTTCATTTAGGCATTCCAATGTTACAAAAAGAACCCATTTAATAGCAGCAGAACTTATAGAGTGTGGAGTAAAAAATAGTGAAATACACAGCAGTTTGTTTGATAACAAGCCATTTGAAAAAATCAAGCTAATGGGAACAGTATTATCCAATATGGAACTTGTTTTAGATAATAAAGTGGCAGTTCTTTCCATACCAAAAGGATTGCTTGAAAGTTTTAATCTTCCAAATGTAGATACTTCAGATATTATTTCTATGGGTCTTGGCATAAAAGGTGTTGAAGTATCACTTCTTTTAAAAGAAGTTGAAGAAGGCACAAAGAGCAGTTTAAGATCAAAAAATGATGTTGATGTCAGAAAAGTAGCAGAAATTTTTGGCGGTGGCGGTCATGTTAAGGCAGCAGGTCTTATGCAGAAAAATATTGATATTGAAAAAGCAAAGGAAAATTTATTGAAAGCACTAAAAGAAGAAATGGAATTATAAAATTAGGAAGTGCATATATGAATGGAATATTGAATGTGTATAAAAATAAGGGTATGTCTTCCTTTGATGTAGTACGAAAAATTAAATTTCTGGCACACGAAAAAAAAGTTGGACATACGGGTACTTTAGATCCTGAAGCAACAGGAGTTCTTCCAGTAGCTTTAGGAAAAGCAACTAAAATAATAGATTATATAATGAATGCTTCAAAGTCATATGAGGTGAGACTTCTTCTTGGGAAAAAGACAACTACATATGACCTTGAAGGTGAAGTTATAGAAGAAAAAGATGCTTCGCATATAACAGAAGAAGAAGCTATGAATGTAGTTTTAAGTTTTGTGGGTGAATATGATCAAGTGCCTCCAATGTATTCTGCACTCAAGAAGAATGGAGTAAGACTTTATGATCTTGCAAGACAGGGAATAGAAGTTGAAAGAGAAGCAAGAAGGATTACGATACATAACATAACAGACATAAAGATGGAACTTCCATATATAACCATGACTGTAACATGTTCCAAAGGTACATATATAAGAAGTTTGTGTTATGATATTGGTGAAAAACTTAATACGGGTGCAGTAATGACTATGCTTAATAGATGTTCGACTTCTATTTTTAATGAAGCAGATAGTATTAATATTGATGAACTTACAGAAGAAAATATAGAAAATCATCTTATAACAATGGAAAAAGCTTTGGACAATTTTCCGAAGCTTATTGTAAATAGTTCTTTTACAAAGCTGTTAAGAAATGGTGTAAATGTATTTGATAGAAGACTTACTAATGAAAAGAGAGAACAGGGAGTATTATACAGGGTTTATGATACTGATGGTTTGTTTATAGGTCTCGGAAAACAGGAAGACAGAGGCTTCAAAATTGAAAAATTATTGCTTTGATTTAGGAGTAAGAAAATGATTGTTACAGATAAAGATTTAAAGGATATACAGACTTCTGACAATTATATAGCTCTTGGAAGTTTTGACGGATTACATCTTGGCCATCTTTCACTAATACGTAAGGTCCGTAATGAAGCTGAGAAAAATGGAGGGAAAAGTATAGTTTATACTTTTAAAAATCATCCTAGGGCAGTTCTTAATAAGAACGATGCTCCAAAACTTCTTATGAGTAATGAAGAAAAAGCAAGGATTCTGGAAGAGTGTAATATAGATATGCTGTATTTTCAGGAATTTGATGATGAGTTTATGAAAATGACTCCAGAGGAATTCATAAAATTCTTAATAGAGAAATTTAATGCAAAAGGTATTGTTGTTGGATTTAATTATAAATTTGGATATAGAAATATGGGAGATATAAATCTTTTGAAAAAGTTTCAAAAAAATTATGGGTTTCAACTTTTCATAATGGAACCATGTAATTATGAAAATGAAACAATAAGCAGTACAAGAATCAGAGAAGCAATAGAATATGGTGATATAGATAAAGCATATAAAATGCTTGGTCGTCCTTTTATGCTTTCTGGAGAAGTAATGCATGGAAGGAAGATTGGAAGAACTATTGGATTTCCTACAGCAAATTTGAATTATGATAAAAAATCTATTTTGCCAGCAGTAGGTGTATATTATACTAATGTTAGGGTAAATAATATTATATATAAGGGAATAACATCAGTAGGAAATAATCCTACAGTTGCAGGAAAAAAACTTACAATAGAAACTTATATATTAGATTTTAATGAAAACATATATGGTGACAATATAGAAGTATTTTTTATGAAAAAAATCCGCAATGAGAAAAAATTCAATGGTATAGAACAATTGAAGTCTCAGCTTCAGAAGGATGAAAATTTTGCATATAATGAGAATTATATGTCAACTTTAAGAATTTAGTTTACAATAAGCATTACTTTTGATATAATACTCGTGAACCTAATCCTAAGTTTAAAGGTGCCGTCTTTTTACTTGGAACTAGGGGATAATAAAAAAAGTTACACGGAGGTGCGCTTATAATGGATAAGGCAACAAAATTAGAAATAATCAAAAAGTATGGTAGAAGTGAAGGAGATACTGGTTCTCCAGAAGTTCAAGTAGCTTTACTTACTGAAAGAATAAAATCTTTAACTGAACACTTAAAAGTTCACAAAAAAGATCACCATTCAAGAAGAGGTTTATTAATGATGGTTGGTCAAAGAAGAGGTCTTTTAAACTATTTAGCTGAGCAAGATATTGAAAGATACAGAACTTTAATCAAAGAATTAGGTTTAAGAAGATAATTTTTAGAGCGGAGTTTTCCGCTCTATTATTTTAAAAAATCTTAAAAATAAACTAAAAATGAAATATTTTGATGAACCTGAAGGGAGGTCGTACAATTTATGAATAACGTTTTAAGTACTGAAATCGCTGGAAGAGAACTTAAAGTTGAATTCGGGAAAATAGGTATGTTATCCAATGCAGCAACATTAACAAGTTATGGCGATACAGTTATAATGACAAATGTTAATGCATCAGAAGAACCAAGAGAAGGAATTGATTTCTTCCCATTAAGTGTTGAATATGAAGAAAGACTATATGCAGTTGGTAAGATTCCAGGTGGATTTATAAAAAGAGAAGGAAGACCATCTGAAAAAGCTATTTTAAATGGAAGAGCTGTTGATAGAACAATAAGACCTTTATTTCCAAAAGGATATAGAAATGATGTGCAGGTTGTTTCTACAGTAGTTTCTGTAGAAAAGGATGTTCTTCCTGAAATATTAGCAATAAATGCAGCATCATTAGCTTTATGCTTATCAAGTATTCCTTATACAATTCCTGCAGCAGCAGTTCAAGTTGGATTAATTGATGGTAAATTAGTTACTAATCCAGATAGTGAAGGAAGAGAAAAGAGCATACTTCATTTAACAGTATGTGCTACAAAAGAAAAAGTAATGATGATTGAAGCTGGTGGTAATGAAATACCAGAAGATACAATGATTGATGCCATAAAATATGGTTTTAATGAATGTCAGAAAATAATATCTTTCCAAGAAGAAGCTGTAGCTAAATTTGGAAAGAAAAAAGATGAACCAGTATTATATAAAGTAGATCCTGAACTTGAAAAAGAAGTAAAAGATTTTTCTTTTGATATGGTTAAGGAAGCAATGTATATCATGGATAAAGATGAAAGAAATGCAGCAATAGATGCAGTAAACGAGAAAGTTAATGAAGAATTTGCTGAAAAATATCCAGATAATATGGCTGACATAAAAGAAGTTCTTTATACAACTCAAAAGAAGATTGTAAGAAATATGCTTTTAAACGAAAAGAGAAGACCAGATGGAAGAGCATTTGATGAAATAAGACCTTTAGGATGTGAAGTTGGAATACTTCCAAGAACTCATGGTACAGGTTTATTTACAAGAGGATTAACTCAGGTAATGACTGTAGCTACTTTAGGTTCTATTAGTGAAATTCAAATTTTAGATGGTATTGATGAAACACAATCTAAAAGATATATGCATCACTATAATTTCCCAGGATATAGTGTTGGAGAAGTAAAACCTTTAAGAGGTCCAGGAAGAAGAGAAATTGGACATGGAGCTTTAGCTGAAAGAGCACTTGAACCATTGATTCCATCAGAAGAAGAATTCCCTTATACAATAAGATTAGTATCAGAAGTTTTAAGTTCTAATGGATCAACATCACAGGCATCTGTATGTGGTTCTACATTAGCATTATTAGATGCAGGAGTTCCAATAAAGAGACCAGCAGCAGGTATTGCAATGGGATTGATAACTTCTGACGATTTAACTAAAGAACAAGTAATAACAGATATTCAAGGCATCGAAGATTTCTTTGGAGATATGGATTTCAAAGTTGCAGGTACAACTGAAGGTATAACATCTATTCAAGTTGATACAAAACTTCAAGGATTCAGCTTTAATGTTGTTGAAAATGCAATAAGAGATGCAAGAAAAGCAAGACTTAAAATTATAGATAAAATTAATGAGTGTATGCCTGGACCAAGAAAAGATGTATCTATATATGCACCAAAAACTGAAGTGATGACTATAAATCCTGATAAGATAAGAGATGTAATCGGAACAGGCGGTAAGGTTATCAATAAGATAATAGCTGATACTGGTGTTAAGATTGATATAAAAGAAGATGGAACAGTATTTATAAGTTCAAGTGATCATGAAGGTGTAAATGCTGCTAAAAAGATAATTGAAGGATTAACAAAAGAAGTTGAAGTAGGTGAAGTTTACTTAGGTAAAGTTACAAAAACAACTACATTTGGAGCCTTTGTTGAAATTCTTCCAAATAAAGAAGGATTAGTTCATATTTCAAAACTTGCTAAAGAAAGAGTTGAAAAAGTAGAAGATGTTGTTTCTGTTGGAGATGAAATTTTAGTCAAGGTTACTGAAATAGATAATCAAGGAAGAATAAATCTTTCAAGAAAAGATGCGATTGATAATCAGGAAAAGAAGGAAGAAAAATAAAGGGCAATTTTAATTGCCTTTTTTTTATCTAATATGTGATTATAAAATTGGGAATAATGTAATTAGATATTAGATAATATGTGATAGAGGAGGAAGGATGCAATGTTTAATATGTACACCCTTGAAAATGGATTGAGAGTTGTAACAGAGAAAATAGAACATTTAAATTCCATAAGTGTTGGTGTTATGGTACAGAATGGTTCAAGAAACGAAAAAAATGATATTAATGGAATTTCTCATTTTATTGAGCATATGTTTTTTAAAGGAACAAAAAAAAGAACTTCAAAAGAGATAATGGAAGAGATTGAAAATGTAGGTGGGCAGATAAATGCATTTACAAGCAAAGAAGCCACTTGCTATTATGTTAAAGCACTTAATACACATTTAGATTTATCATTGGATATACTTTCTGATATACTTCTTAATTCAAAATTTGATCCTGAAGAGATTGAAAAAGAAAAAGGCGTTGTTATTGAAGAAATAAATATGAGCCAGGATTCTCCAGAAGATGTTCTTGATGATGCTCATTCAGAAGCATGTTTTGGAAACAGTTCACTTGGGAATCCTATATTGGGGACAGCTGATTTGGTAAGATCATTTACACAAGAGAAAATAATTAAATTTATAAAGGAAAAATATACTCCTTATAATTCAGTTATTTCAGTATGTGGAAAATTTGATGACAAGGAATTAAGAGAACTTATAGAAAAGAATTTTGGAGAGTGGAAAAGTGAAACTGTATATAAACCTAAATACGAAGAAATTCAAATACAAAGCGGTTCAAAATATGCTAAAAAGGAAATAGAACAGCTTCATATATCACTTGGACTTAAAGGGCTTCCATATGGAGATGAATATAATTATCCTCTTGTTATATTGAATAATGTATTTGGAGGAGGGGCATCATCTATATTATTCCAGAAAGTGAGAGAAGAACTTGGATTATGTTATTCTATAGGTTCGTATTTACAGCCTTTTCAAGGTGTTGGAACAGTTAATATTTATGCAGGATTGAATAAAAATTATGGAGAAAAGGCTTTGGAGGTTATAGATAGAGAATTATCTCTGTTTGTTAAGAATGGAATAACCGACAGACAGCTTGAAATCAATAAAGAAAAGATTAAAGCAAACTATATTCTAGGTCTTGAGAGCACAAGCTCAAGAATGTTTGCAAATGCAAAGAGTTATCTTTTTAGAAATAAGGTAAAAACACAGGAATTTGTTATTGAAACTATTGATAAAATAAATAAGGATGATATTCAATATGTTCTTGATAAATGTTTTGGAAAAGGTCTTTTGAATGCTGCTTATGTAGGTCAGGATGTGGATTATGAAAGACTTGATTCAATTATATTGAAAAATACAATGGCTTATGACAATTCAGATAGTCAGGGGAAAATAGAAATATAAATTAAAAAATTGCATTATCTGTGCAATAGTAATAAAATACCTTCTTATTTCATATTATGTATATGAGATAAAGGAGGTATTTTTTATGAAAGAAGAAAGTAACATAAAATATCTTAGTGATATAGAAAAATATGAAATGATAAATATTAATGATGGTGAGAAATATGATTATCTTATAAATAATGATTTAATAATCGATGATGAAGGAACTTTTAAATACCTTATAGTGAATTTGAATGGAGGAAAGTTTAATTTTTTCAGTAGTAAGGATTTTTTAGAAATACCATGGGATTGTGTGAAAAAAATTGGTTCAAAGACTATAATTTTAGATGCTGATGATGAAAATATAAAAAGAGTTAAATTGTAAATTGAAATTTTGATAATTTATCTAAATATAATTAAAAATTTTTAAAAGTATTTAGCAAAATATAAAAGAATTTTAAAATATATAGTGAAAAATTAAAAAAACAGAGAATAAGTATTATAATATTTATTGGAACTACCGAAAATAAAAATTAGTATTTGAACATCAATATTTTGGGAGGAACAATAATGAAAATAATTGTACAAAAATTTGGGGGGACTTCAGTTTCTACTGAAGAAAACAGAGCTAAAGTAATTGAAAAGGTAAAGGGAGCTTTAAAAGACGGGTACAGTCCTGTTGTAGTTGTATCTGCAATGGGAAGAAAAGGAGCACCTTATGCTACTGATACTTTATTATCACTTGTAAATGAAGATTTTAAAAATGCAAACAGATTAGCTCAGGATCTGCTCATGTGTTGTGGTGAGACTATAAGCTCAGTAGTAATGAGCAATGATTTATATAATAAAGGAATAAATGCAGTTCCACTTACAGGATGGCAGGCTGGAATTACAACGGATAGTAATTTTACAGATGCTAGATGCATGAAAGTAAATCCTAAGAGAATACTAGAAATTGTAAATCAAGGAATGGTTCCTGTAATAACTGGATTTCAGGGAGCCACTGAAGATGGATATCTTACTACTCTTGGAAGAGGTGGAAGTGACACATCAGCATCATTATTGGGAGTTGCACTAAACGCTTCTATGATAGAAATATATACAGATGTTGATGGAATTATGACAGCAGATCCTAGAATAGTAAAAGATGCTGATTTAATAGATGTAATAAGTTATAATGAAGTATTTCAGCTTGCAGATCAAGGTGCAAAAGTAATTCATCCTAAAGCTGTTGAAATTGCTATGGAAGGTAATATTCCGCTTATGATAAAAAATACTATGAATGATTGCAGAGGAACATTGATAAATAATTTTGGTGACAGAAAAAATAAGAGAATAATGTCAGGAATAACAAGTCAGGGAGATCGAATACAGGTTTCTATTAATAGAAATGATAATTCTGGAAATGATAAATACAATAGCATACTTGAAGTTCTTGCAGCTAATAAGATAAGTCTAGATCTCATAAACATATTTCCGGATAATCAGATATTTACAATAAATAAAGCAGACAAAGAAATTGTAGAAACATTATTAAAAAAGGATAATTTTAAATACAGCCTGATTGAAGAATGTAGCAAAGTTGCAGTTATAGGTGCTGGAATGAAAGGAACACCAGGAGTTATGGCAAGAATAATAAAATCACTTAATGAAAATAATATTGAAGTTCTCCAGACAGCAGATTCTCATATGACTATATGGTGTCTTGTTCATGCTAAAGATGCTGTAAGTGCTATAAATATATTGCATAAAGCATTTTCAGTAGGTTGTATTTCATAACAGATTGAAAAATTTATTTTTATACAATGCGTGGTTTTTTCGAAAGAAATTTCTACGCATTTTTTATTTATCCATGTTTTACTAAAAATACAGATTGATTTAAAAAAATTTTTAAGCAAATGATTTTGAATGAATTGTTGAAGTTAACAAAATAAATGGTATAATAAGTATTAATTGTAAAAGTATTTCATATTAATGTATAAAAATTTATAGAGACAATTTAATATTTAGATACAAGAAAGAGGGTAAGTGGGATAAGAATGAAAATAATTGAAAAGGGAATAAATGATATTAGATTGATAAAACCTTTGTGGGAACAGCTTAATTTACTTCACTTAGAAAAGTCAGTTAACTTTAAAAAAAGATTTGAAACATATAAATTTGAAAAGCGAATGGAGGGGGTAGTTAAAAAATCAAAAACGGGAGAAATAAAATTGTACATACTATATGATGATGAAAATAACAGATATGCAGGATATTGTTTGAGTTCTATTGAAAATGGTAGTGGTGAAATTGAATCTCTTTTTATAGAAGAAGATTATAGAAAGTATGGTTTTGGTGGAAAGTTTATGAAAAATACATTAAAGTGGTTTGAAGATAGTAAAGTAACAGATATAAAGATAAATGTTGTTTATAATAACAATGATGTTTTAGCTTTTTATGAGAGATATGGGTTTAAAATAGGAAATTATATTTTAAAGAAAAATTAGGAATTCACTATAATAATAAAAAAATTGAGGAGGTAAAAATGAGCAATATATTGATAAGAAATGGACAACAAAAAGATGCAGAAATTTTGAGTAAAATATATGCGTCAAGCTGGAAACATGCTTATAGAGGAATTGTTCCAGATGAATATCTTAAAAATTTGAAAGATGATTTTTGGGTGGAAAAGTTCAAAAAATGGATTGGAGAAAGAATATTAAAAGTGAAACTCATATATTTAGATGATGAACCAGCAGGAGCGATTTCATATGGAAAGTCACGTGATGATAAGTTTCCTGATTATGGAGAAATATGGTCTTTTTATATGAAACCTGAATATTTTAGAAAAGGTTTAGGAAGAAAACTCATAAATTCTGCTATAAGTGATATGGTAGATAAAGGCTTTAAAAATTGTTATTTGTGGGTTTTAGATAAAAATAAAAATGCACGTAGATTTTATGAAAAATCTGGCTTTAAATATAATAAAGATAAATATCGTTCTAAAATTATGGATACAGAATTATTTGAATTGAGATATGTATTAGATTTAAATTCAGATAATGATTTTTAATTATCTTTAATATTTTTTAAGAATTGAAAAAAATGTTTTTGATTAATTTGAAAGAGAAAAAATGTGTTTATTGCAATTATAAACATTTATTAGCATTGAAAATGTAGCTGAATAGCAGTCAAATAATTTAGTAATAGAAGATTATAAGCAGTTTGAAAAATTTAGCAATGAATCAAGTGTTTTAAAGAGATGATTTTACAAATTTAAATTATCTCTTTATTTATTTTAAAGAAAAATATTTAAAATGATGTTATAATAAGTTGTATATAGTTATTACTTTAGGAGGAAAAAATGGATAAGAATAACTTAAAGGGAAATATAATGCTTATGATTACAGCACTTATATGGGGAACGGCTTTTGTTGCACAAAGTGTTGGCATGGATTATGTGGAGCCATTTACATTTATTACATCTAGATATATTATTGGAGGATTATTTCTAATTCCATGCATCTATATACTGGATAAAGTTAATAAAAATGAAAAGTCAAAGATAAAAAATGTTGATAGAAAAACTTTAATTACTGGAGGATGTTTATGTGGAATAGCTTTATTTGCAGCAAGTAGTTTTCAACAAATTGGAATAAAATATACTACTGTTGGAAAATCAGGATTTATTACGGCATTATATATAGTTATAGTACCTTTGATAGGATTATTCTTTAAGAGAAAAGTATCAAAAAAAGTATGGATAAGTGTAATAATTTCTCTTGTGGGTCTTTATTTATTGTGTATAACTGAAAGTCTTTCAATAAGCAAAGGAGATTTTCTTGTCCTAATATGTGCATTTCTTTTTTCGATACATATACTCATAATAGACAAGTACTCATCTTTTGTAGATGGAGTGAGGATGTCATGTATACAATTTTTTGTTGCAGGTATTTTAGGAATTATTCCAATGATTATTTTTGAACATCCACAAGTGGCAGATGTATTAAATGCATATAGTCCTATTTTGTATGCTGGGGTAATGTCATCTGGAGTTGCATATACTCTTCAAATAATAGGGCAGAAATATACAAGTCCTGTTCTTGCCACATTAATAATGAGTCTGGAATCTGTTTTTGCAGCATTGTCTGGATGGCTTATACTTGGGGAAATTTTATCTGTTAAAGAATTTATAGGATGTTGTCTTGTTTTCGGAGCAATAATCTTAGCACAGTTGCCAGATAAAAATGCAGGACAATAAATTTTGATAAAATACTAAAATTTATTGGAAATTAGTAATTTGTATAATATTATTAATAAAAATGATTTTGATTAAAGAAGAATGTTTAGATATATTATATGATTTCAATAATACACGTCCTTCTCAAATGAAAAAAAGAAATGAAATATTAAAAAAGCTTCTGGCTGAAGTTGGAAAAGATTGTTATGTGGAACCACCATTACATGCAAATTGGGGAAGGAATACTCATTTTGGAAATAATGTTTATGCTAATTTCAATTTGACACTTGTAGATGATACAGATATTTTTATTGGGGATAACGTTATGATTGGACCTAATGTAACAATTGCAACAGCAGGACATCCAATTAATCCAGAGCTTCGTTTAAAAGCGGCACAGTTTAATATACCGGTTTATATTGGAAATAATGTATGGATTGGTGCAGGTGCTATTATTCTCCCAGGTATAAAAATTGGGGAAAATTCTGTTATCGGGGCAGGTAGTGTTGTAACAAAAAATATTCCAGATAATGTTGTAGCATTAGGAAATCCTTGCAAAGTTCTTAGAAAAATAAGTGAAAGAGATAAAATGTATTATTATAAAGATAGAATGATTGATATAAAATAAATCAGTAAATTGTAGTCATAATTTTCAATTTGACAGTATGTCTTTCTTTAATAATACCTTATTACAAAATAGTGAAAAAATGTTATAATGTGTAATATGACTTTATTTATAGTTAAAAGGTATTTATAGCGAGGAGAAAGAAAATATGAATAGACAAGAATTTGATTCAGAATATTGTAATGTAAAATATATAAAAAAAGTAGTAACAGGTCTTGGAATTGATGCCCTTGGATATGACAATAAGTTAAATGAATTAAGTGGAGGCCAGAGGGCAAAAGTTATTCTGGCAAAACTTTTGTTACAGAATCCTGATATATTATTACTTGATGAACCAACTAACTTTTTAGATAAAGAACATGTACAATGGCTTTCAGAATATTTAAGGGGATTTAAAGGAGCATTTATGATTATATCTCATGATTTAGATTTTTTGGAGGCTGTTGAAGCTGTAAAGTAATTATATTATATGTGTGTTTGGAAAATTAAAATTTGAACATACTTTGATAAAATATAATAGGCAAATTTGTATAAAAATTTAATCATATGTGCAGAATAAAAAAAACAGGGTACATAGGAGGAAATTTTTATGGAAAAGGACTTTTTGGAAAGTAATTTGAAAAATGAAGATAAAGAAAAAAATTCTGAAGCTGAAGATAAAATTAAAGAGATAAAAGAATTGGGAAATACAGCAGTAACAAATACTAATAAGGATATTGTGGTATTGTCAATAATAGGTCAGATAGAAGGTCATTCGGTCCTTCCGCCTCAGACAAAAGCAACTAAATATGAACATATAATTCCACAGCTTATTGATATAGAACAAAATGACAATATTAAGGGAGTGCTTATTGTTTTAAATACTGTAGGTGGTGATGTTGAAGCTGGCCTTGCAATTGCAGAAATGATAAATAGTATGTCAAAATCTACTGTATCCATAGTTATAGGAGGAGGCCATTCAATAGGAGTACCTCTTGCAACTTCATCAGATTTTTCTTTCATAACTCCATCAGCAACAATGATTGTACATCCGGTTAGGATGAATGGATTTGTAATAGGAATTGCACAAACATTTGAGTACTTTAAAAAGATGCAGGAGAGAATAAATGATTTTATTGTGAGGACTTCAAATATAAAAGAAGAAACTTTAGAAAAGTTTATGCTGCAGACTAATGATTTATTAAATGATGTTGGAACAATGCTTATTGGAAAACAGGCTGTTGAATGTGGACTTATTGATTCTGTTGGTGGAATAAGTGAAGCAATGAAAAAGTTAAAAGAGCTTATAAAAAAGAATAGATAATTAAATATAATTGCATGGAAATTTTGTTTTAAGAATTTTTAATATTATTTAAGAGATTGATTAGCGGAACACCAATAGCGAAGAGATGCTAAAGAATTAATGACTGTTTATAAAGATACATTAATATAATAATTAAAATTGTACGACTATAGAAAAAAACTATAGTCGTATTTTACTTTTAGTGTTATCTTATTAAAGGGAATAATTATGTTTTATAGAATAGTAACAAAGAAAGAGGTGATTAAAGTTGGCGAAAACGAAAACCAGAGGAAAGGGAAGTAAAAGTAGAAAGGCTTCTGCCAAAAATGAAAGCAATCCAGATATTACAGGAATAATATATATGGCTACAGGAGTTATACTTGCTATAGCTATATATACAGATCTTGCTGGTGCTCTTTCTAAAGTTGCTCAAACAATAGTATGTGGAGCAATAGGAGTTGGAAAATATGCATTGCCTGTTTATTTAATATATTTTGGATTTGAGTATATAAAGACAAGGGGAAATATTCAATTAAATAAGTGCTTTCTAGGTCTTACAATGATGGTATTTATTATTATGCTTGTATGTGGAACATTAAATATACAAGGATCATATACTCCAGATGATTTTATAGAAAATTTTAAGGGAATAATATATGAAGAAACAGAATTTATTCATGGAGGAATTCTATCATATCTTATATGCTATCCATTATATAGATTATTGGGTTTTTTAGGCACATATGTACTTTTATTTACTTTTTCAGTAATTTCGATTACGTTAATTTTTGATATAACTTTATATGACCTTGGAATAAAGGCGTATAACACTAAAGAAAAAATTAAAACCAGCAGAAGAGAAAGGATAGAGCGTATTCCTAAGTTAGAAAAAGAGAGAAATAAAGATAAAGGAAGCTTTATTAATATTGTTGACAAGACGGGAAATGATGAAGCGGACAGAAGCAGCAGAGAACTTCTTTCTAAAGTTGACAAGAAGATAAAAATTTTAGATTTTATGAAAAATCTTAGTGAGGATGATACAAATGAAGAAAGTGTAAATCCTGAAGTTTCATCGGATATTCATATTGATAGCTTTCTTGACAAGTCTGAAAGAAATAAAAATCAACCAGAAATGTCAAATGAGAAAGAAGATATCCACAGAAAGAAAAAAGAGAAACTTGATGAGGATGTAAAGGATGTTGTAAATAAAGAAATTCAAAATGTTATGGAAGAACAAAAAGAAGAGAGAGAATATGTTTATCCAAGTCTTGAATTGTTAAAGACGAATTCTAATACAAAGTTGAATAGCAGCGATAAAAAGGAACTGATAGAAAATGCAGGAAAACTTGTAGAGATATTATCTAATTTTGGAGTAGATGCAAAAGTCAACCAGGTTACAAAAGGGCCTTCTGTAACCAGATTTGAACTGCAGCCAAGTCCTGGAGTAAAGGTAAGCAAGATAGTAAACTTAGCAGATGATATTGCATTAGGCCTTGCAGCATCAGGAATAAGAATAGAAGCTCCTATACCAGGAAAAGCAGCAGTAGGAATAGAAGTCCCAAATCAGAAGCAGACAGCAGTATTTTTAAGAGAAGTTCTTGAAAATGATGAGTTTATTGAATCTAAGAAGAAACTTGCATTTGCCCTTGGAAAAGATATATCAGGGAAATGTGTTGTGGGAGATTTGAGTAAAATGCCTCATACCCTTATTGCAGGGGCCACAGGTTCTGGTAAGAGTGTATGTATAAATTCACTTATAATAAGTCTTCTTTATAAATATGATCCAAATGAAGTTAAACTTCTTATGGTTGATCCAAAGGTTGTTGAGCTTAATGTTTATAATGGTATTCCACATCTTTTGATACCTGTTGTTACAGATCCTAAAAAAGCGGCAGCAGCATTAAACTGGGCTGTTAATGAAATGACCAATAGATATAAGCTTTTTGCTGATATGGGTGTAAGAAATATGGAATCTTATAATGAATTATATAATAAGGGAATAATAGAACAGAAACTGCCTTATATAGTTATAATTGTAGATGAACTTGCAGATTTGATGATGGTATGTCCTAATGATGTTGAAGATTATATTGGAAGACTTGCACAGATGGCAAGAGCAGCAGGAATGCATCTTGTAATAGCAACTCAAAGGCCATCAGTAGATGTAATTACAGGTGTTATTAAGGCTAATATACCTTCAAGAATATCATTTGCAGTTTCTTCTCAGATAGATTCAAGGACTATACTTGATAGCTCTGGTGCTGAAAAACTTCTTGGAAAAGGAGATATGCTTTATTATCCTGTTGGTGAAAGCAAACCTTTAAGAGTACAGGGATGTTTTATTTCAGAAGAAGAGGTTGAGCAGGTTGTATCATTTATAAAAAGTGAACAAGGAGAAAATTCTTCATATGAAGAAGATATAATAGAACATATAAATTCTACAGCTGATTCTGGAAATTCAAGTAATAATTCTGGCAATGATGATGTTGATGAACTTTTAAATGAAGCTATAAATATTGTCGTAGAATTCCAACAGGCATCAACTTCATTTATACAAAGAAAACTGAGAGTAGGATTTAATAGAGCTTCCAGAATAATGGAACAGCTTGAGGAAAGACATATAATATCTGAAAAAGATGGAAGCAGACCTAGACAGGTGTTGATTACCAAAGAACAGCTTATGAATGAAAAAAATCAGAAAGAATAGATAATAATTAATGCCAATTAAATTTTAAAATCAAGAAATGATTTTTGCTTAATTGGCAAGTTTTAATAATAATTTAACTTTTAATTATAAAATTAATTGTATAATAAATAGTGTCTTGTAAAAAAGAGTTTTAATTTGTTATAATTAATTTTATTAAAACATAGGAGGACTTAAGGTTTGAGTGATAATAATTTGAAGATTGTTAAAGATCCAGTTAAGATAAAAGAGAAAAACAATAAATATAAAGTCGGTATAGTAAGTTTAGGCTGTGATAAAAACAGAGTTGATTCTGAAATAATATTAGGGAATATGAGCAGAGACTATTCAATAACAAATAATCCTAAAGAAGCGGATATAATAATAGTAAATACATGTGGATTTATTGAAAGTGCAAAGCAGGAATCAATAGATACAATACTTGAAATGGCAGATTATAAATTAAATTATAAATGTAAACTTCTTATAGCTACTGGATGTCTTATCCAAAGATATAGTGAAGAACTTGGAAGTCTTATTCCTGAATTGGATCTTATGCTTGGAGTAAATGATTATGACAGGATAAATTCTGTAATAACAGATTTTATAAATGGAAGTGAAAAATCGGAGAATCTTGTTAATTATACAGATGAAGGTGTAAATGAAGGAAAAAGAATTCTCACGACTGAAAAAGGAAGTGCCTATATAAGAATTGCTGAGGGATGTAATAATTTCTGTACATATTGTATAATTCCTAAAATAAGAGGAAAATTTAGAAGCAGAAAGATGGAGAATATAATAAAAGAAGCTGAAGATCTTGCAGCTCATGGCATTAAAGAGATTATATTGATAGCTCAAGATACTACAATGTATGGAAGCGATATATATGGAAAGAAAAATCTTCATGAATTATTAAAAGAATTATCTAAAATTAAAGGTATAGAATGGATAAGAATTTTATATTGTTATCCAGAAGAAATATATGATGAACTCATTGATGAAATAGCTCAAAAT
Organism: uncultured Clostridium sp.; assembly: GCF_934754915.1. Classification (GTDB taxonomy): domain Bacteria; phylum Bacillota; class Clostridia; order Clostridiales; family Clostridiaceae; genus Clostridium. The sequence continues at coordinate 8,736 of NZ_CAKVKB010000004.1, read as the reverse complement.
AATAAAGTTGTAAATTATTTGGATCTTCCAATACAGCATATAAGCAATCATATTTTAAAGCTTATGGGAAGAAAGACTACTAAGGAAGACATAATTAAAAAAATTGATACATTAAGAGATAGAATTCCTGGAATTATAATAAGGACTACATTTATTGTAGGATTTCCTCAGGAAACAGAAGAAGATTTTAATGAAATAAAAGAGTTCTTAACAGAATATAAACTCGAAAAAGTAGGAGTGTTCACATATTCTCAAGAAGAAAATACTCCAGCTGCAAAGATGAATGGACAGATAGATGAAGAGGTGAAAAAAGAAAGAGAAAAAGAATTGATGCTTTTACAAAAAGATATTTCAGAACAAATAAATGAATTGAAAATTGGTAAAATATATGATATTCTTGTTGAAGGATATGATGGAGAAGATTACCGTGGAAGAAGCTATGAAATGGCTCCTGAAATAGATGCAGATGTATTTTTTAAATGTGACGATAGTCTTGAAAAAGGTACCTTTGTTAAGGTAAAGATAACAAAGAGTATGGATTATGATTTACTAGGAGTTGTGGCAGATGAATCTTGCAAATAAACTGACTTTAATCAGAATAATATTAGTTCCTGTATTTTTAATATTTATTGCTGGAAAGGATATAATACCATATAGTAGTACAATAGCTACAGCAATATTTATTATTGCATCAATAACGGATAAACTAGATGGTTATATTGCAAGGAGCAGAAATCAGATAACTAATTTTGGAAAATTTATGGATCCTCTAGCTGACAAATTGCTTGTGACTGCAGCACTTATATCTTTAGTTGAGTTGCATATAGTTCCTGCATGGGCTGCTGTTATAATAATTGCACGTGAATTTGCAGTTTCTGGTCTTAGATCTATAGCAGCAGCACAAGGAAAAGTAATTGCTGCCAGCTGGTGGGGGAAAATAAAAACAGTTATACAGATAATAGCGATAAGTTTATTACTGCTAAAGGTTAATATTGGAGATTTTGCTTATTTAACTAAGCTTGTAAGTACTAATAATATGTGGAGGCAGTTTTTTGACGTTGTTCCATCAATAATGCTTATGGCAGCTGTAATAATAACAATAATTTCTGGATATGAGTATTTTAAGCATAATAAAGAAGCTTTATCTACAGAAAAATAAAATTAAAATACTTGTTTAAAACAGGACATAATTGGATAGACTTAAAATAATTCCTTCTTTAAATATAAAATAAAGAAGGAATTTTTATTGGAATAATTATTGACTATGTATAATAATTATTCTATAATTAATACATACAGAACATTAGTTCGATGAGAGGATGGTAATATTATGGCAAAGATAGATGCAGAAAAGCTGAAAGCAATTGAAAGTGCTATGAGTAACATAGAAAAGCAGTTCGGTAAAGGTTCAGTTATGAAATTAGGTGATCATAACGTAAATCATATGGATGCTATATCAACTGGATGTCTTGATTTAGATATAGCTCTTGGCATAGGCGGAGTACCAAAGGGAAGAATAATTGAAATATATGGACCTGAAAGTTCAGGTAAAACAACAGTAGCACTAAGCATAGCAGCACAAGCACAGAAAAAAGGCGGAGCAGTAGGATATATTGATGCTGAACATGCTCTTGATCCAAGTTATGCACAAAAGATAGGAGTAGATGTTGAAAGCCTTATAATATCTCAGCCAGATACAGGAGAACAAGGTCTTGAAATAGCAGAAGCATTAGTTCGTTCAGGAGCTATAGATGTTTTAGTTGTGGATTCAGTTGCAGCGTTGGTTCCTAAAGCTGAAATTGAAGGGGAAATGGGAGATTCCCATATAGGTCTTCAAGCAAGATTAATGTCACAGGCATTAAGAAAACTTGCTGGAACAATAAATAAGACTAATTGTGTTGCAATATTCATCAATCAGTTAAGGGAAAAGGTTGGTGTAATGTTTGGATCACCAGAAACAACTACAGGTGGAAGAGCTTTGAAATTCTATGCATCTGTAAGAATGGATATACGTAGAATAGATTCTATTAAACAAGGAGATTCTATAATAGGTAACAGAACAAGAGTAAAGATAATGAAAAATAAGGTGGCACCACCATTTAAACAAGCAGAATTTGATATCATGTATAATGAAGGAATATCAAGAACTGGTAATATAGTAGATGTAGGTGTTAAAGAAGAAATAGTTCAAAAGAGCGGTGCATGGTTCTCATATGGAGATATAAGATTAGGACAGGGAAGAGAAAATGCTAAAGTATATTTAAGAGATAATCCAGAAATAGCTTTAGATATAGAAAATCAGATAAGAGCAAAATATGAGCTTCCACCAGCAGAAGCAATGCCAACTGCTGAAGCGGCAAGTGAAGAAGCTGTAGATACAGCAGAAGAAAGTGCAAATGAAAAGTAAATAATTTTTAAAAATATAGGAGCAGAATTGTTACATAAAGCTAATGATTGAATATCTAGTTGAATTGAAAAGTAATACTAGATATAGCAGTAATTAGGATTAATGTAATGATTCTGCTTTTTACAGAAAAGTACAAAAAAGGATTATGAAGTAAATAAGTATTATATGGGCAAACTTGACATATTTTTATTTTTCATATAGAATAAGAAGGAATACTGGTTTATCATATTCCAAATGCAGTGAGAAGAGTATGACACCTACTTACTTTCTTATTAAGATAAATGAGAAATATTAAATTAGGAGGTGTTTAAGTGCAACTAGCGTTAATGATACTCGCTGATATCGTTATATTAGCAGTATTAGGAATAGTGGTTTATAAGTCGGTTCAAAATACTTCAAAAAGTAAAGTAGAGTCGCTTGAAAGAGAAGCAGAAGAAGTTGTAAAGAGAGCGGAAAGAGATGCTGAAGCTAAAAAGAAAGAAGCAATACTTGAAGCTAAGGAAGAACTTCACAAATTAAGAAATGATTTTGATAAAGAATCTCGTGACAGAAGAAATGAGATTCAAAGGCTTGAGAGAAGAGTAATTCAAAGAGAAGAAGCCCTTGATAAAAAAGGTGAACTTCTAGAAAGCAAAGAACAAACAATTAATGACAAAATGCTTGAAGTAGATCAAGTAGAAGCAAAGGTACAGGAACTTTATAATGAAAGAAGAGCAGAGCTTGAAAGAGTTTCAGCCCTTTCTAGTGAAGAAGCTCGTGAAATTCTTTTAGATGAAATTAGAAAAGAAATCACACATGATGCTGCTTTGATGATTAAAGATGTTGAAAGCAAAGCAAAGGAAGAGGCAGACAAGAGAGCTAGAGAGATAATAACTACTGCAATCCAAAGGTGTGCTGCGGATCATGTGTCAGAGACAACTGTACACGTTGTTGCCCTACCGAATGATGAGATGAAAGGTAGAATTATAGGTAGAGAAGGAAGAAACATTAGAACCCTAGAAACGTTAACAGGAGTTGATTTAATTATAGATGATACTCCGGAAGCAGTCATTTTATCAAGCTTCGATCCAATAAGAAGAGAAGTTGCTAGAATGGCACTAGAAAAGTTAATAGTGGATGGCAGAATACATCCAGCAAGAATCGAAGAGATGGTTGAAAGAGCAACTAAGGACGTTGAAAGCAGTATAAAGGAAGAAGGGGAACAAGCGGCCCTTGAAACCAGTGTACATGGATTACATCCTGAAATTATCAGACTTCTTGGTAGATTAAAGTATAGAACTAGTTATGGTCAGAATGTTTTAAAACATTCCATAGAAGTTTCATATTTAGCTGGCTTAATGGCTTCAGAATTAGGTTTAGATGTTGCTCTAGCTAAAAGAGCGGGATTGCTGCATGATATAGGTAAAGCCGTAGATCAGGAACAGGAAGGTCCTCACGCATTAATCGGAGGAGATCTTGCTAAGAAGTATCACGAATCACCTTTAGTAATCAATGCAATAGCAGCCCATCATTCAGATGTAGAAATGCAGTCTCTAGAAGCTGTTTTAGTTCAGGCGGCAGATGCAATATCAGCAGCCAGACCAGGAGCTAGAAGAGAAACATTAGAAGCATACATTAAGAGGTTGGAAAAATTAGAAGAAATTGCAAATTCTTATGAAGGTGTAGAAAAGTCATATGCCATTCAAGCTGGTAGAGAGATTAGAATTATGGTTAAACCAGAAAAAGTTGATGACATTGGTACAATTGAATTAGCACATAATTTAGTTAAGAGTGTCGAAGAACAACTTGAATATCCAGGACAAATAAAAATCAATGTTATTAGGGAAACTAGAGCAGTGGATTTTGCAAAGTAAAAGAGAATAGAAGTAAAGTATATTTTGAATTTCAGGATGTGCTTTACTTTTTTTATTGTTTTGACATGCTTTTGAATTTTATTTATATATGTTTCAATAATAAAACTACATAGTATTAAAGAAATCTTGAAAAGATTTCACCAGTCAGTAGCTATTGTTAATTGGAATATATATTTATAGAAAAAAAGGATTTTTTCTATAAATATAGAATATAATTAATGTAAACGATTAATAAAGTTCTAGGAGGAATAACAATGGAAGTATTAAAAGTATCAACAAAATCAAACCCAAACTCAGTAGCAGGAGCTTTGGCAGCAATAATAAAAGAACAAAATGTTGCAGAAATTCAAGCTGTTGGAGCAGGAGCAATAAATCAGGCGGTAAAAGCAATAGCAATAGCACGAGGTTTCGTTGCGCCAAGTGGAAAAGATATAGTATGTATTCCAGCGTTTACCGATATTAAGATAGATGGAGAGGAAAGGACAGCCATAAAATTAATAGTACAGCCTAGATAAGTATAAGAGCCAATAAAATTGAAAATACGTAAATTTTAAGTTGAAATTATTCATAAAAACGTTTATACTATAAGAGTTAAATGCTATATTTATTAATTTTTTTGTAAAGAGGTGTATATAATGATAGAAAAAGAAGTTGTTGTTAAAAACGGTTCAGGTCTTCATGCTAGACCAGCTACATTATTAGTTAAAAAGGCTTCTGGATTTAAGTCTGACATTAGCATAGAATACAATGGTAAGAAAGCAAACGTTAAGAGCTTAATCGGAGTTTTATCTTTAGCTGTAACTAAAGATGCTACTATTAAAGTTGTTGCTTCAGGTGATGATGAAGCTTTAGCAGTAGAAGAAATCGTAAAATTAGTTGAAAATTTAGAAGACTAATATTTTTAGTTTTAAAGGTTCCATATTATAAATATGGAACCTTTTATTATGGAATCTAGTATGTTGAGCAAATGCACAGCATGAAAAAATCTGTTGTTCAAGTGGTTTTGATATTGCAATTAGATGGCTTGAAGATTTAAGAAATACAGGTTTGAAATTTGTTTATATAAATTAGTCATTGCTAAAGTTAATTATATTACACCTGAAAAGAAGAGAGATAAGATTTAGAGCACTTATGCAGACAATAATATAAATAATGCGTTCCAAAACAGGAATACCCATACATATGAAATTTACTATGTTAAAATTAAGAAGACCAATAGAACCCCAGTTAATTGATCCTATCAAGACAAGTAAAAAAGACAATTTATCAAATATGTTCAGTTTGCACATTATATAACATCCTTTCTGTAAATTGATATTTATATATTATATGCTGAAAAAAATCAATAATAACAAAAATAAAATTATAAGGATTTTATATATAATTCTGCAAAGAAATTAATAAAATACTACACAAAACTTTGTAAAGTATGTTATAATACGAATGATGAAAAGAAAACGATAAAATATATTCGTGTGGAGGTTTTTTAATGAGAAATTTATATAGTACACCTTTAAACTCAAGATATGCATCTAAAGAAATGAGTTATATTTTTTCAGATGACATGAAATTCTCAACTTGGAGAAAGTTATGGATTGCTTTAGCAGAAGGTGAAAAAGAGCTTGGATTAAATATAACTGATGAGCAGATTAATGAATTAAAAGCTCATGTGAATGATATAAACTATGATGATGCTGCTAAGAGGGAAAAAGAAGTAAGACATGATGTTATGAGTCATGTATATGCTTATGGTCTTCAATGCCCAAATGCAAAAGGAATAATTCACCTTGGAGCTACATCATGTTATGTTGGAGATAATACAGATGTAATAATTATGAGAGATGCCTTGAATTTAATCAAGAACAAGATAGTTACTGTATTAAATCATTTAAAGAATTTTGCAATAGAATATAAAGATATGCCTACATTAGGATTTACACACTTCCAGCCTGCACAGCTTACTACAGTTGGTAAGAGAGCAACTCTTTGGATGCAGGATTTAGTTATGGATGTTGAAAATATAGATTTTGTATTATCAAAATTAAAGCTTAGAGGTGTTAAAGGAACAACTGGTACTCAGGCAAGTTTCATGGAATTATTTGATGGCGATGAAAGCAAAGTAAAAGCTTTGGATAAAATTGTTGCAGAAAAAATGGGATTTGAAAAGAGTTTTGGAGTTACTGGACAGACATATCCTAGAAAACTTGATTCTATAGTTTTAAATACATTATCAGAAGTAGCACAAAGTGCTTATAAATTCAGTAATGATTTAAGACTTCTTCAAAATATGAAGGAAATGGAAGAACCATTTGAAAAGAATCAGATAGGATCTTCAGCAATGGCTTATAAGAGAAATCCTATGAGAAGTGAAAGAATAAGTGCATTATCAAGATATGTAATAGTTGATTCATTAAATCCAGCTATAACAGCAGGTACACAATGGTTTGAAAGAACATTAGATGATTCTGCAAACAAGAGATTATCAGTAGCAGAAGGATTCCTTGCTTTAGATGGAGTTTTAAATCTATACATAAATATTGCTGAAAACATGGTTGTATATGATAAAGTAATAGCTTCTCATGTACAAAGAGAATTACCATTCATGGCAACTGAAAATATAATGATGGAAGCTGTTAAGAGAGGAAAAGACAGACAGGAATTACATGAAAAAATCAGAGTTCATTCAATGGCAGCAGCTCAGAGAGTTAAAGGTGAAGGCTTAGATAATGACTTAATAGATAGAATTATAAATGATGATTCATTTGGACTTACAAAAGAAGAAATATTAGGAATAATTGATCCTGCTAAATTTGTAGGAAGAGCACCAAGCCAGGTTGTAGAATTTATAGATGAATATGTTAACCCAATAATTGATGCAAATCAGGAAGCATTAAAAATAAAGAGTGAGATAACAGTTTAATTTAACTTCATATTTAATAAAAAAGAATTTTGATTAATACGGATATATTATGGATTCATAATATATCCGTATTTTTGTAATTATATATTGTATTTGTAATGTACAAAACGATTAAGGATGAAATCTTTTCAAAATTTCCAGTATAGTAGTTTGTTTAATAAAAAGTCAATTTTTAATAAAAATTAAGTCCTCGTAAATCAGGATATAATATTGGATATATATAACTCAAAGGATAATTGAGTTTGTTATATGTGTGACAGCAGTATAGGCATTCTCCGTTGGAAAGCTTATGAGTGATAAATCCTGTATGAGAATAACGTCCTGTTTGTGGTATATTAAACTGTATAAGTGTACCTCTTTTAAGATCTGAAGACTTATCATTAACTCTGTAAGCAAGTTTGTTATATAACAGATATGAGTACAGTTCTTCAACACGAAGCCAAGCGTTTGAATATGGAGTCCATGTATAGGTCTTTTTTAATCCGCCTGCTAAAAGTATTTGTGATGCAAAATTGGTACAGTCTCCGCCGTTTTTTTCATAAGAAATATACTCTGGATTTGGAGTGAGTGCAAATTTTTCAGCATAGCTGCAAGCGTTGTCCACATTAAAATTAGAAAATCTTAAAGATTCTTTTGCATCATATTTCTTTAAAATGTTTTCTTTTTTAAAAATATTGTTTATTAAATCAATGTTTAGAATATTGCTTGTATTTAATGGGAGAATATTCTCAATTGTATCTAAATTTTTTTCTAATATGGAATTAAATATAATGGGATTTTCTTCTTTTGAAATGAGAGCATATATTTTTAGATTGGATTTTAGAGTATATTCAGCGATTACTACATAATCATTATTAGAGCATGAGTGAATATCACTTATGGATGGATTAAAAATGAAAGAATTTTTGATGGTTAGATGAACTTTTATTAGATTTGAATTTTGCTCTAATATTTTGTATTTAAAAGAGAATTTAAAATGTTCAATGGGAAAATTATTTTTTTTATTCAAGGCTATTTTAAAATTTAATCTTTCATTTATTGAATCATAGATGTCCTTACATAGAAAATGAGATATATCTGATGTATCAGAAGTAGAATGTAAATATGGAGAATTTATAAAACTGCATAGATTATATAGAATAGAACATAACAAAATAAAATCACTTCACACAATTAATATATTTATATATATTTGATAAATACAGAACATATTCTGAAAAATTTGCGTTTAATTGTGTATTTAGATATTGGCTGGAAGAATAATTTTTGAAATTAAATATGTAATAAAAATAACGAAGAGGTAGATATAAACATAAATAATATGTTATAATTGCAAGGTGGTAAAAAATCGTATAAATTATAATATATATTACATTAATTAATAATAGACAGTTTCTGTCTTTTACAGTTATTTTTAAAGAGTAATTGAAATTAATGCTGAATTTTTTAAAGTTTTTTCAAATTATAATTTAAATGCATTATATATGTTTCAATAATGAAGCTACATAATAATTAAAGAAATATTGAAAAAATTTCATATTCCATTGTCAATTGTT